>JAWVWY010000099.1:0-11487 GCA_033723495.1 Alcanivorax sp.
CGATCGGCGTTTCCACAGTGCCGTTCAGCCCCGTATCATAGGCGGCTGTACGACTGTAGCCTGAGCAAGGACTCGATAATGCAAAATGTGGTGGCGATTCCCGCAAACCCGGCGCTGGTGAACAGTACCGAAGATTTCCTGCATGCTGTTGAGCATGACCGCAAGGACAGCGCAGAAAAATTTATCCATATGGTGGATCACCTCACCGACCGCATTCTTAGCCTGTTTCTGGTGGAACCGGCAAATATGACTGAGCTGTCTTCCGGGCAGAAAAAAATTATCGACTTTGCGGTATCCACCGGCGGCAAGGCTTCCAGCATGCTGACCCGGCAGATCTTCAAGAAGGTCTCCAACCAGGAGTTTGCGCCGGTGGTCGAGAATGTGCGTGCCATGTACTGGCAGGCTGGCGACGACAATGACAACCAGGCCTATATCTCGTTCCCCGTGGATGAGGCTTTTGCTGCGCAATTCCATAAGGCAGCGGTGCTGTGTGCCGAGGGCAAGGGGACGGAAGACCTGCCGTTGGTCACCCATGCCATGGGCACGGTAGCGGATTTGATCATCGATGAGGTTTTTGTTGCCAATACCAAGGTGGTGAAGATTGGTTTCGTTACCCAGAAAGCCCTGAACGTGGGCGTGGACGGCAGCCGCAAGGCGGTGCATGCGGTGAACCACAAGGTGCTCAAGAATCTCAGCAACGACGAGCTGAAGGGCTATATGGCCCACTATCAGGACATGGTCCGACAGCGCGGCTGAGCGCCGTCGCAGTGAAGAAAACGGGGCCTTGATGGCCCCGTTTTTTATTATTGTTGCGCAGTCGGGCGCCGGGCCGGACGACGGCGCCGGCGGGCGGCTTTGGGGCGTGCCGGTGCGGATTCACCCTGGTTGGCGGCTTGGCCCTGGCTGCCCCGGGTGTTGTTGTGCGCGGGCTTCTGGCGCGGCTCCTGGCCATTACCCCGGGCGCTGTTCTTCGGTTTCTTGGGGCGGCGCCGTTTGGGCGGCAGAGGATCCCGGGAAGCGGGCAACGTTTCTGCGGGCACGAAGCCTTCTACCTGCCGGCGTTCCAGTTTTTTCTGGATCAGCCGTTCAATATCCTGCAGTTGCTTGGTTTCATCGGCGCTGACCAGAGAGACCGCCTGACCACTGGCGCCGGCACGACCGGTGCGGCCGATGCGGTGTACGTAGTCTTCCGGCACATTGGGCAGATCCACATTGACCACCTGCGGCAGCTGGTCAATATCCAGGCCACGGGCGGCGATATCGGTGGCCACCAAGGCCCGCAACTTGCCACTCTTGAAGTCCGCCAGGGCACGGGTACGGGCGTTCTGGCTCTTGTTGCCATGAATGGCGGCGGCTTCGATGCCGCCGGCTTCCAGCTGTTTGGCAAGCCGGTTGGCGCCGTGCTTGGTGCGGCTGAAGACCAGCACCTGGTACCAGTTGTGCTCATTGATCAGGTGCGCCAGCAGCGCCGGTTTGCGCTTCTTGTCCACCGGGGTGATCCACTGGGTGACCAGCTCGGTGGTGGTATTTCGCGGGCTCACATCGATTTCCACCGGCTGGTTGACCAGGCCCTTGGCCAGCGCACGGATTTCCGGTGAGAAGGTGGCGGAGAACATCAGGTTCTGGCGCTTGGGGGGCAGCTTGGCGAGAATCTTGCGGATGTCGTGGATAAAACCCATGTCCAGCATGCGGTCCGCTTCATCCAGTACCAGAATCTCCAGCTGATCAAAGCGAACCGCGTTCTGTTGATAGAGGTCCAGCAGGCGACCGGGGGTCGCCACCAGGATATCCACCCCGCCACGCAGGCGCTGCATCTGTGGATTGATCTTGACCCCGCCAAACACCACGGTGCTGCGCAGGGGCAGGTTCTTGCCGTAGGTTTGCACGCTTTCGGCCACCTGGGCGGCCAGCTCCCGGGTTGGCGTGAGCACCAGGGCGCGTACCTGATTGGCACGTACCTTGGGGCCCTGGCTCAGTCGCTCCAGCATCGGCAGGGTGAAGCCGGCGGTCTTGCCGGTGCCGGTCTGGGCGGCGGCCATCACATCGCGGCCCTCCAGCACGGCCGGAATGGCCTTTGCCTGGATCGGCGACGGGGTCAGGTAGCCTTTTTCGGAAACAGCGATTTGCAGGGCGTCACACAGCCCAAGGTCGGAAAAGTGCATGGGGCGGGAATCTGGTAACTGGAAGGGGCGGCAAGCCTAACCGAAATCCCCGGATAACACGAGTGTCGTTGTCAGGCGGCGATGTGCTCGCCAGGGCTGTCAACTTCCTGCCAGTCACTGGCCTGATCGGCATGGCTGTCTTCAAAGACCGCCGCCAGCTGGGCCGGAATCCAGTCAAATGTGCTGATATCGTCCAGGTCCATGTCCATCTTGGAATCCCCCATTAATGATAGGGTTAAGATAAAGATCCGACGGGCGGGGGTCTGTTGAGTGGATGTAAGCTTTTGCTTACGTAGCGTGACGACTTTTGCCAGGGAGGCGTAAATGGAAAAGCTGGACTGGCCGCAAATGCTCAGCAACCTCTATCAGCTGGGGCTGGCCTTTATGCTGGCCCTGCCCGTGGCCTGGAACCGCGAGCGGCGCGCCCGGGGCGCGGGGCTGCGCACCTTCCCGCTGGTGTCGGTGGCGGCCTGTGGCTATATGCTGGTGGGCATGCAGGTATTTGTCGGTGATGCGGCCCAGGCACGGGTCATGTACGGCATTATCACCGGCATGGGCTTTATTGGCGGGGGGGCCATTCTCAAGGACAAGGGCAATGTCAGTGGCACGGCGACGGCGGCCAGCCTCTGGAATACCGGCGCCATCGGCGTGTCGGTAGCCTATAACCGCTATGAAATCGCGGTGATGTTGTCACTGATCAACTTCGTGATTCTGCAGTTCTTCAGTTCGCTCAAGCGCCACCCGGAAGGGTGACACTGAGAGGTCCCCTCAGCATTCCGCCAGGATCGCCTGGCGCACGCAGTGCAGCACCCCGGTGGGCCAGTCGTCGCTCAGCTGGTCGCGGAGCTGTCGATAGCTGAAGGTGTCCTCGGCCAGGTTGGGCTGGCCGAGCAGGGCATCCTGGATGATGCCGATTTCCACCTCGGATATGCCCAGTGCCTGTTCCAGGCTGAGCTGACCGGTTACCACCAGCTGGCCCAGGGCCCGGTAGACGCTCTGTTCGTTGAGCCCCTGCTGGCGGGCAATTTGCTGTGGGCTCATGTTGGCCTGGGCCAGGGCGAAAATCTCGTTGTTGTCCGGGCCGGCCGGTTCGGCCACGCCCTGGGCCGGGCTGTCTCCCTTGTTGAGCACCGCCAGAAAGGCGTCACCGTAGCGCTCCAGCTTGCGGTCGCCCACGCCACTCACCACGGCCAGTTCCCGGCGATTGCCGGGGCGAACGGCGAGCATGTCCATCAGGGTGGCATCGTGGAAGACCACATAGGGCGGCACCCCTTCTTCTTCGGCCAGGCGTTTGCGGCAGGCGCGCAACGCTTCCCACAGTTCGCGGTCCGCCTCCGCCACCGCGGAGTGGCTGCGGCGGGTGGTGGTCTTGCTGGCCTTGGCCAGTTCCCGGCGCAGGTGCAGCGGTTGTTCGCCACGCAGATAGGGGCGGCAGGCCTCGGTGAGTTGCAGCGCGCCGTAACCGTTCATGTCTACGGTCAGCAGCCCCTGGGCCACCAGCTGGCGGTAGATGCTTTTCCACTGGGTGACGTTGAATTCGTTGCCGATGTTCCAGGTGGACACATGGTCGTGACCGGCGCTGGCCACCTTGTCGGAACGGTTACCGGTGAGCACGTCGATCAGATGATTGACCCCGAAGCGCTGGCCGGTGCGATAGACACAGCTGAGTGCCTTCTGGGCCGCTTCGGTGGCTTCAAAGGTTTGCGGCGGGTTGAGGCAGGTGTCGCAGTTGCCACAGGGCTGCGCCAGGGTTTCGCCGAAATAGTGCAGCAGGGCCTGACGCCGGCAACGGGTGATCTCGCACAGCCCCAGCATGGCTTCCAGGCGCTGGTGTTCGTTGCGTTTGTGTTGCTCGCTGCCGTTGCTCTGCGCCAGCATCTGCTTGAGCTTGATGGCATCTTCCAGGCCGTAGGCCATCCAGGCGGTGGCCGGTTCGCCGTCCCGGCCGGCGCGGCCTGTTTCCTGGTAGTAGGACTCGATGCTCTTGGGCAGGTCCAGGTGGGCGACAAAGCGCACATCCGGTTTGTCGATGCCCATGCCGAAGGCAATGGTGGCGACAATCACCAGGCCGTCTTCGCGCAGGAAGCGTTGCTGATGTTTCTCGCGGGTGCCGGCGGGCAGGCCGGCGTGATAGGGCAGGGCATTGATACCCTGCTGGCTGAGCCAGTCGGCCACCCGTTCCACCTTGTTGCGTGACAGGCAGTAGACAATGCCGGCTTCGCCGCTGTGCTCGGTGCGCAGCAGACGCAGCAGCTGGTTGCGTGCGCCATCCTTGCGTTCGATGCGGTACTGGATATTGGGCCGGTCGAAACTGGAGACAAAGTGGCGCGCCTGGCTCAGATCCAGGCGCTCGGCAATTTCCGTGCGGGTGCGGTCATCGGCGGTGGCGGTCAGCGCAATGCGCGGCACGCTGGGGAACTCGCGGTGCAGCAGCGACAGTTGCAGGTAGTCGTTACGGAAATCATGGCCCCACTGGGACACACAGTGGGCCTCGTCAATGGCGAACAGGGCAATGTCGGCCTGTTTGAGCAGCGACAGGGTGCGCGGCTGGATCAGGCGCTCCGGGGCGATATAGAGCATGTCCAGCTCGCCCTGCAACAGGGCGCCTTCCAGCTCGCGGACCTGGTCGAATGTCAGCGTGGAGTTGAGAAAGCCTGCCTTGACCCCGAGCGCCTTGAGAGTGTCCACCTGGTCCTGCATCAGCGCAATCAGCGGGCTGATCACCACGCCGGTACCGGGCCGCACCAGCGCCGGGATCTGGTAACACAGGGATTTACCGCCGCCGGTGGGCATCAGCACCAGGGCGTCATCGCCCTGGATCAGGGTATCGATGATGGCCTGCTGCTCACCGCGAAACTGGTGATAACCGAAGACGTGCTCGAGAACGGAATGGGCGTCGGATTGCATGGCGTGAGTATACCTGCCGGGCCTGCTCTGTGACATCCATGGGGCGCTGATGGGCAGGTAAACCGATGATGACAGCGTGTGTCGGTGAATCAGCACAGGGGGCGTCAGCGGGTGGCTTGCTCAAAGAAGGGAACTATGATTCACTTCTTTGCAAGAGATGAATGTGAATTCCGATTAAGAGCCGTCAGCGACATCTGACCGGCGACCGCCGCGCTTCCTCAAGGGGGCGTACACTGATGGTAGAGCCGGCCGGGCGCCTGGCTCGACCGCTAGCGACTGTCCCTGGAGAATCCCATGAATGCGAAGCACGACACCCTGACCGCCGACCCCATGGCCATGACCCATGAGGTCTTCAACCAGGCGCGGGCGCTGGAAGACTACAATGCCTATGACACTGATACCGCCCTGCGTGAGGCGGTGCGTCGCCACGGCGCCGGCTGGGCGGAGGCGCGCCTGTGCGCCCATGGCGCCAGAATCGGCAGTGCCGAGGTGATCGAGTGGGGTTTTCTGGCCAACGAACACAAGCCACAGTTCTTCAGCCATGATCGACAGGGCTACCGGGTGGATGCGGTCAAGTATCACGAAGCCTACCACCGCCTGATGGCGCTGGGGCTGGAGTCCGGCATTCATTCGGCGCCGTGGACCGATCCCGGGCCCGGTGCCCACGTGGCCCGCGCGGCCCAGAGCTACCTGCAGGGCCAGGCCGACGCCGGCCACGGCTGCCCGTTGACCATGACCTTTGCGGCGGTGCCGTCCATCAAGCTGACGCCGTCCCTGGCCAAAGAATGGCTGCCAAAGATCCTCAGCAATGCCTACGACCCGCGCAATGTGCCTCATACGGAAAAGCAGGCGCTGACCATCGGCATGGGCATGACCGAAAAGCAGGGTGGCTCCGATGTGCGGGCCAACACCACCCGGGCTTACCCGATCGGTGCCGAGGGCCCCGGTGAGGCCTACGAGCTGGTCGGGCACAAGTGGTTCACCTCCGCACCCATGTGCGATGCCTTTCTGGTGCTGGCCCAGACCGAGGCCGGTGTCAGCTGCTTCCTGGTGCCGCGCTGGCGCCCGGATGGCAGCAAGAACCCGATTCAGGTGCAGCGCCTGAAAAACAAGATGGGCAATGTCTCCAATGCTTCTTCCGAAATCGAGCTGCGCGGCGCGCTGGGTTGGCTGGTGGGCGAAGAGGGCCGTGGCGTGCCGGCGATTATCGAGATGGTGGCCATGACCCGTTTCGATTGCATGGTCGGCTCCACCGCCGGCCAGCGCCAGGCGGTGGCCCAGGCGGTCAATCATGCCCTGGGGCGGGCGGCCTTCGGCAAGACGTTGATCGATCAGCCGCTGATGCGCAATGTGCTGGCGGATCTGCAGCTGGAAGTGGAAGGTTCGCTGGCGATTACCATGCGCATGGGCGAGGCGCTGGACCAGTCCACCCTGGATGCCGCCAACGACCATGAAAAACTGCTGCTGCGGCTGGGGCTGCCGGCGGGCAAGTACTGGATCTGCAAGCGCACCCCCTTCCATGCCTACGAGGCCATGGAGTGTCTGGGGGGCAATGGTGTCACCGAGGACTTCATCATGGCGCGCCTGTACCGGGAAGCTCCCATCAATGCCATTTGGGAAGGCTCCGGCAATGTGCAGGCGCTGGATATGTTGCGTGCCCTGGCCAAGACTCCGGCGGTGCTGGATGTGTGGTTTGCCGAGCTCGGCAAGACCGCCGGCAGCGATGCGCGTCTGGACAAGGCGGTGGCGGCGCTCAAGCAGGAATTCACCGACATGGAAGACGCCGAGTACCGTGCCCGAGACATTGTTGATCGCCTGTCGCTGACCATGCAGGCCAGCCAGCTGGTCGCGGCCGGCAACAACCCGGTGGCCGAGGCCTTCATTGCCTCCCGTCTGGGTGAGCACGGTGACCGCAACTACGGCACCCTGCCGCGGGGCCTGGATCTGGAGGCCATTATCCAGCGGGCCAACCCCTGGCAGGCCTGAGCTTCGCTAACTGGATGCGAGCCTGAAAGCCGGTGTCGTGCCGGGTTTTTGAGGGGGCACCGCGCAATTGCGGGAACCGGATACCGGGTCGGACGCCAGACGTCCGACCTCGGACTCAGGCCGGATGCCCGCTAATCCGTGATGAGCCTTTTTTAGGCGGGCCGCCGCTGGCGGTCGGGCTGACAGTGAATGCCGGAATCGCAATAATGCCGGTTTTGGGCACGAGGAAACGATTACCCATGGCGTACCGTGAGACCGAATCGGTCAGGGCCAGAAAGGCGGCGCAACGCAGGCATCTGCTGGTCTGCGCCGAACAGCTGGTGCGTGACGGCGGCTTCGCCAACCTGACCATGCAGACCCTGGCCGACCGGGCCGGTGTCGGTGTCGGTACCCTCTACCGCTATTTCGATAACAAGGGCGGGCTGGCCGCCGAGGTGTTCCGCCGGGCCACCGAACGGGAAGTGGCTGCGGTGGCGCAGGCCATGGAACAGGGGGTCTCGGTGGCCGAACGTCTGACCCATGTGCTGCAGGATTTTGTCCGCCGGGCCCAGGCAGCGCCGACGCTGGCGTGGTCGTTGATTGCCGAGCCGGTGGACCCGGAAGTGGATGTGGAGCGGTTGCGTTACCGCCAGCGTTATGCCGGCCTGTATCAGTCGCTGCTGGATCAGGGTGTGGCAGACGGGGAATTACCCCGTCAGGATACCGCCGTGGTGGCCGCCGCCATGGTGGGGGCCATCGCCGAGTCGCTGGTCGGGCCGCTGGCCGCGCCCTTGCCGAAGGCGGGGCTGGCTGACGCCCTGCTGGTTTTCTGCTTGCGGGCGATCGGCCTGATTCCCGCCCAGGGCACACCCTTATAGCTTGAGCTTGTCAGCAATCTCGAACCACAGGGCCCGGTAGGCCTGGGCGGAGGGGGTATAGGGAGCAAATTCCGCCACCGGCGCCCGATGATCACCCATCTGCTCCACATGGGTGGAGTAGGGGATCCAGGTTTTCAGCCCACCCTTCATGCTTTTGGGCCGCTTAACCAGCATTTCCACATGCAGATCCCGGTGCCGATCCACCATGTTGAAAAAGGGTACCACGGTGAGATGGTTGAATTTTTTGCTGGCCAGCCACTCGCAGACCTGGTCGAAGGCGCGCAGGGAAAGATGGGTGGGGATCACCGGCACGAACAGGTAATCCGTCGCCGCAAAGATACTTTCCGCCACCGGGCTCAGGGTCGGCGGGCAGTCCAGAATCACCAGCTCATAGCTTTCCCCCAGCGGCGCAATCAGCTGCTTGAGGCGGTTCCTGGCGCCGCCGTTTTCCACCAGCTTGATATCGGCATTGCGCATGCTCAGATCCGCGGGGATGGCATCCAGGTTGGGCCAGCGGGTGTCCCGTTTGAGGCGACCAATGGGCTGTTTGCCCTTGAGCACGGTGCCGGCCTTGTAGCCATCGCCGTCATCCACGCCCAGGTAATAACTGGCGGCACCCTGGGGGTCCAGGTCCCAGAGCAGGGTCCGATGTTTCCAGCGGGAGGCGTGCCAGGCGATGTTGACCGCCGTGGTGGTTTTCCCGACCCCGCCTTTCAGGTTGTAAAAGGCAATGGTTTGCATGACTGGGCTTTCCTGTAAGCTGTAGACAGAGCGAGGACCTCGCCACTAGGAGGTCAGGCTAGCATGATCATCGGGGGCTGTCCCTTGATGGCTTGTGGTGTGCAGCCAGTGGCGGTTTAATAGCCGACCAGAGAGAATCGGGCCGCAGGCCTGGACGGCCACGGAACCGGTGAATAGAGGAACAGGGTGACAGCCGACAACCGCTATCAAGTTTTTATCAGTGCGACCTACCCGGACATGCAGGCAGCGCGTCAGGCGCTGATGTTGCCGTTGATGGACATGGGACTGATCCCCACGGGGTTCGACAGCACCGTGGCCAACGGCAATACCCTGATGCCCGTGATCCAGCGCATGATTGAAGAGTGCGACTACTTCATCATCCTGGTGGGCGGGCGTTATGGCACCCTGTCTCCAATGGGGTTGAGCGAGATCCATCGCGAGTACATCTTTGCCGCCACCAAGCGCAAGCCGGTGATGGCGCTGATTCACGACAATCCCACCATGCTGCCCGATGAGCGCCGGGAAATGACCCGCGATGGTCAGGTGCGTCGCGAGGATTTTGCCCGTCTGCTGGAAAAGAAGACCGTCAGCCACCGCTGGACCACGGAGACCGGTCTAAGCGAGCTGATCAAGCGGGCCATGCCGGACATGATGCGCGAGCACCCGGCCGATGGCTGGATTCGCGCGGACCGGGCCGGTGATGGCGGCAATACCGCCGAGGCCACCGCGCTCAAGCAGCGTATTGCCGTGCTGGAGAAGGAGCGCGAGGAAATTCTCAGTCAGAGTCGGCCGCCGCTCAAGAGCCTGGCGCGAGGAGCGGATCAGGTCAGCCTGGATTATTCCTGCAACGTTTATGAAGGCGGCGACTGCAAGCTGGCCATGGTCAGCACCAAACTGACATGGGATCAGGCCTTTGCCTGCGTGGCACCGCTGATGCTGAACCCGGCGTCGGAAACCGCGTTACAGAAGGCCCTGGAAGACTATATCGGGCGTCGGGCGCTGGCCGATGTGCAGGACGACTTCCCCAAGGCCCATGCGGTGCGCAATGTGGTGATGGCCAGCCATGCCTTCAATCAGGTCAAGATTCACCTGCGGGCGCTGGGCCTGATCAACAAGAGTGCCGAGAAAGACAGCCGCGGCATGCCCATGTGGCAGCTCACCGCCCATGGTGACAACACCATGAGCCAGATCATGGCGGTAAGGCGGTCGGTGAAGCTCTAATTAATAGTTAATAACGAATAATCAATAGCTGGCGCGGGCCAGCGCCTGAGCGCCTTAAACGCAAGAGGCCGCGTCCAGATTCTGGACGCGGCCTCATTGTTCTCAGAGCCCAAAAGATCAGGCCCGCGACGTTATTAATTATTAATTAACCCCACCTTATCCTTGAGAAACGCGACAACCTCATCCACCGGCACATCGGTATTCTCCGCGTCCCGACGCCCCTTGTACTCCAGCACGCCGTTGTCCATGCCGCGTTCGGCAATGACGATACGGTGGGGAATGCCCAGCAGCTCGGTGTCTGCCAGCTTCACGCCCAGGCGTTCCTTCTCGCGGTCATCGAACAGCACTTCGATACCGACCGCGCTGAGTTGCGCGTAGAGGGTTTCCGCCAGCTCGCGCTCGCGGGGGCTTTTCTTGATGTTGACCGGCACCAGGGCCACCTGGAAGGGCGCAATGGCCTCCGGCCAGATGATGCCACGCTCGTCATGATTCTGTTCGATGGCGGCGGCCACCACCCGGGTGACCCCAATGCCGTAGCAGCCCATGGGCATGACCACGGACTTGCCGTTCTCGTCCAGCACCTTGGCGCCGAGAGCCTCGGAGTACTTGGTGCCGAGCTGGAAGATATGACCCACTTCGATGCCGCGCTTGATGGTCAGGGTGCCTCGGCCATCCGGGCTGGGGTCGCCTTCCACCACATTGCGCAGGTCGGCGACCTGCGGCAGTGCCACATCACGCTCCCAGTTGATATTGAAGAAGTGCTTGCCGTCTTCATTGGCGCCGGCGGCGAAATCGCTCATCACCGCCACGCTGCGGTCCGCGATCACCGTGATGGGCAGGTTGACCGGACCCAGGGAGCCGGGGCCGGCGCCCACCGCCTGACGGATCTCCTCGTCGCTGGCGAATTCCATGGGCGCGGCCACGCCGGCCAGTTTTTCTGCCTTGATATCGTTCAGCTCATGGTCACCACGAACCAGCAGGGCGATCAATTGGCCTTCTTCCTCGCCTTTCACGACCAGCGTCTTGACGGTTTTCTCGATGGCCAGATCAAACTGGCTGACCAGCTCGTCGATGGTCCTGGCGTTGGGGGTGTCCACTTTCTCAATGGTGGCGCCGGGAGCCGGGCGTTCAACCGCCGGCGCCAGTGCCTCGGCCAGCTCCACGTTGGCGGCAAAGTCGGAGCTGTCGGAGAAAGCGATGTCGTCTTCGCCGGAATCGGCCAGCACATGGAACTCATGGCTGGCGGCGCCGCCGATGGCGCCGGTATCCGCTTCCACCGGCCGGTAGTCCAGCCCCAGACGATCGAAGATGGCGCAGTAGGCGCCATGCATAACCTGGTAGGTTTGTGCCAGGGAATCCGCATCAATATGGAAGGAGTAGGCATCCTTCATGATGAATTCCCGTGAGCGCATGATGCCGAAGCGGGGACGGATCTCGTCACGGAACTTGGTCTGAATCTGGTAGAAGTTGGCCGGCAGCTGCTTGTAGCTCTGTACCTCGTTGCGTACCAGATCGGTGATCACCTCTTCGTGGGTCGGGCCCAGGCAGAAGGCATTGTCATGCCGGTCGGTGATGCGCAGCAGTTCAGGGCCATAGGCCGGTGCGCGCCCGGA
>JAWVWY010000100.1:0-11440 GCA_033723495.1 Alcanivorax sp.
CGGCGCCAGCTCGATATCGCCGCATTTCTGTGGGTGGAAACCGGCATCCACCACCACGGCACCGTCCTTGACCCACTCCGCCTTGATGAATTCCGGTTTGCCCACGGCGCCGACCACAATATCCGCCTGCTTGATCAGTTCCGGCAGGTTTTGCGTACGGCTGTGGCAGATGGTTACGGTGGCATTGGCTTCCAGCAACATCATGGCCATGGGCTTGCCGAGAATGGCGCTGCGGCCGACCACCACGGCGTGCTTGCCTTCCAGTGGCACCTGGTAATGTTCCAGCAGACGCATGATGCCCTTGGGGGTGGCGCAGCCGTAGGCGGCTTCGCCCATGCTCATGCGGCCAAAGCCAAGGCAGGTGACGCCGTCCACGTCTTTTTCCAGGCTGATGGCATCAAAGCAGGTGCGCTCATCAATCTGCGCCGGCACCGGGTGTTGCAGCAGAATGCCATGCACATCCGGGTTGTTGTTCAGCTCTTCAATCTTGGCCAGCAGTTCGTCGGTGGTGGTGGTTTCCGGCAGTTCGATGGCTTCGGACTCCATCCCTACCCGGCGGCAGGCATTACCCTTCATCCTTACATAGGTGGCCGAGGCCGGGTCGGCGCCCACCAGAATGGTGGCCAGAATAGGAGTGCGGCCGTTGGCTTTTGCCTTGAGGGCATCGACGCGGGTGCGCATCTCTTGTTCAAACTGCTGGGCCAGGCTTTTGCCATCGAGAATCTGGGCAGTCATGCAATGTCTCTCTATAATGAAACACTTACGGGATGGAGTGAAAACGGCGCGATTCTCGCACGCAGTGACTCTGCACGCAAAAGCTGCCTAAAATCTGAACGTTAGGAATATTTTTGCCTCGCAGTCCGTTGACGCTCCCCGGGGTGCCGAGTATTATGCCGCCTCGCTTTCAAGGCCGATAGGCGTGATCGCAGTCGGGGTGTAGCGCAGCCTGGTAGCGCGCCTGCTTTGGGAGCAGGATGTCGGGGGTTCGAATCCCTCCACCCCGACCATCTTGGTCAAGTCCGAGATGGCTGAATAGTGAACCTGCAATGCGCCTGTAGCTCAACCGGATAGAGCAACGGCCTTCTAAGCCGTCGGTTGCAGGTTCGAGTCCTGCCAGGCGTGCCACTTGCCTTAGCAAGTGACATTTTGCAGGACTCTACAGCTATTATGCGGCGTGCCATTGGCTGGTATGGCAAGGTAGAAAGCAGACAGTTTTATGGTGACTGTAGCTCAGTTGGTAGAGCCCCGGATTGTGACTCCGGTGGTCGTGGGTTCAAATCCCATCAGTCACCCCAACTTCAAAGCCTCCGGGTTACCCCCGGAGGCTTTTTCGTATGGGTGCCCTGTGTAGGCACAGGCGGCGCCTTTGATTATAATCTGCGCCCTTATACAGGCCGTCCCTTGATGAATCTGGGCGGCGGGCAGAGATAAAAGTCTTTTTAAAGAGGATGTTATGCAGGTTTCTGTTGAAACGACTTCAGGTCTTGAGCGCCGTCTGACGGTGGGTTTACCGGCGGAGAAAGTGGATTCTGCGGTGGAAAACAAGCTGCAGGAAGCCCGGAAAAATATCCGTCTGGACGGTTTCCGCCCGGGCAAAGTGCCGATGAGCGAAGTCAAGCGCCGCTTCGGCAGTGCCGTGCGTAACGAAGTGCTGGCGGATGTCATGCGTGAAGCCTTCATCGAGGCTGTCGAGCAGGAGAAACTGCAGCCGGCGGGCATGCCCGGTTTCGAGGCGACCAAGAATGAAGCCGGCCAGGACCTGGAATTTGTGGCCACGTTCGAGGTGTACCCGGACGTGGAACTGGCGGCTTTCGACACTATCGAAGTCGAGAAGCCCCAGGCCGAGGTTAGCGATGCCGACGTCGACACCATGATCGAGACTCTGCGTCAGCAACGTGCCCAGTTCGAGGACGTGGAGCGCGCCGCGCAAACCGGTGATCGCGTCAACATCGACTACAAGGGCCTGAAAGACGGTGAAGCCTTTGAAGGTGGTACTGCCGAGGGGCAGAACCTGGAACTGGGTTCCGGTCAGATGATCCCGGGCTTTGAAGACGGCATCGTTGGCATGAAGGCCGGTGAAGCGAAAGACATTGATGTGACCTTCCCGGAGGACTACCAGTCCGAGGAGCTGAAAGGTCAGTCAGTGGTATTCCAGATCAAGGTCAACAAGGTGGAAGGCAAGCAGCTGCCGGACGTTGATGGCGAGTTCATGAAGGCCTTTGGTGTGGACGATGGCGATGAAGCCAAGTTCAAGGCAGAAGTGCGCAAGAACATGGAGCGCGAGCTCAAGAACGCCATTACCGGTAAGGTCAAAGAGCAGGCGATGGAAGGGCTGGTCAAGCTGCACGAGTTTGATCTGCCGGCCGCGCTGGTGACCCAGGAAATCCAGCGCATGCGTCAGCAGATGGTGCAGCAGTTCGGTGGTGGTCAGCAGTTTGATGCTTCGATCCTGCCGGATGACCTGTTCCAGGAGCAGGCGGAGCGTTCCGTTCGTCTCGGTCTGGTGGTGCGCAGCATTCTCGACAAGAACGAGATCAAGGCAGACGCCGACAAGGTCAAGGCGCGTGTGGAAGAGATCGCCGAGCAGTACGAGCAACCTGAAGAGGTGGTCAATTGGGTGTACAGCAACCCCCAGCAGCTGCAGCAGATCGAAGGTGCAGTACTGGAAGAGCAGGTGGTTGACCTGGTGCTCGATAGCGCCAAGGTCGAGGAGAAAACCATGTCCTACCAGGATGCCGTGAAGCCGCGCGAGCAAGCTGAAGGCTGATTTCTCTCCTGCCATAATGCGTGATAACGGGGCCTAAATGGCCCCGTTTTGCGTTATAAATGCTCAATTTGCGCAATTCTTGTGCGTTTGAACGCAGTCAGTCGGCTGGCATATGGACGCCCCCCAGGCACCGTCATAAGATGCCGGGAGACCGGTTTGTCGCAGGCTGACTTGATATCGACAGCCTGGCCCCCATAACAACGATGACTCCGGGCCAATGGGATGCCACTGGCGTCGCTGCCCCTGCGTGACTTTCCGCAGACGTTCAACCAATAAGGAAGCGCTACATGATCAATATGAGCAATATCACCTCCCTGACGCCGGAAATGAGCCAACTGATCAAGGATCCGACCAACCTGGGTCTGGTGCCGGTGGTGATCGAGCAGACCTCCCGGGGTGAACGGTCCTTTGATATTTATTCCCGCCTGCTCAAGGAGCGGGTGATCTTCATGGTGGGCCAGGTAGAAGACCACATGGCCAACCTGATTGTGGCGCAGATGCTGTTTCTGGAGTCCGAAAACCCGGACAAGGACATCCACCTTTATATCAACAGCCCGGGTGGGTCAGTCACCGCCGGCATGTCCATCTACGACACCATGCAGTTCATCAAGCCCGATGTTTCCACCATGTGTATCGGCCAGGCCGCCAGCATGGGGGCCTTTCTGCTGACCGCGGGTGCCCATGGCAAACGCTATGCGTTGCCCAATGCCCGCGTGATGATTCACCAGCCGCTCGGTGGCTTCCAGGGCCAGGCCTCGGATATCGAGATTCACGCCAAGGAAATCATCAAGATCAAGGGCCAGCTGAACCAGCTGTTGTCCCACCACAGCGGTCAGCCGCTGGAGATCGTGGAGAAGGATACCGACCGCGACAACTTCATGGGCGCTGACGAAGCCAAGGAATATGGCCTGATTGACGCGGTATTGAGCCGCCGTCCGGTTTAAATGGGCCTGTGCCAGTACAAAAACTGGCCAAAGTCACTTCAGGGGTGTTCAACGGGCTTGAAAAACGCCCGTTGACGCTGCATCTTCAAAGCAAATACACGGGTTTAGAGGCAATTCAATGACCGATTCCACCGGAAAGAGCGACGACGGCAAACTGCTGTACTGCTCGTTCTGCGGCAAAAGCCAGCATGAGGTCCGCAAGCTGATCGCGGGCCCGTCGGTCTTTATCTGTGACGAATGCGTGGATCTGTGTAACGACATCATCCGCGAGGAAGTCCAGGAAGATAGTGGCGACAGTGATGCTGAGCATCTGCCCAAGCCCAATGAGATCAAGACCACGCTGGACGACTATGTCATCGGTCAGGAGCGTGCCAAGAAAGTGCTGGCGGTGGCGGTTTACAACCACTACAAGCGGCTGCGCAGCAGCTCCGCCAACCGTAATCGTGAAGAAGTGGAGCTGGGCAAGAGCAATATCTTGCTTATTGGTCCCACTGGTAGCGGTAAAACGCTGCTGGCCGAGACCCTGGCCCGTTTGCTCAATGTGCCCTTTACCATTGCCGATGCCACCACACTGACCGAAGCCGGTTATGTGGGCGAGGACGTTGAAAACATTATTCAGAAGCTATTGCAAAAATGTGATTATGATGTCGACAAGGCCCAGCGCGGTATCGTTTACATCGACGAGATCGACAAGATTTCGCGCAAGTCCGACAACCCCTCCATCACTCGAGACGTGAGCGGCGAGGGCGTTCAGCAGGCGTTGCTCAAGTTGATCGAGGGTACCGTGGCTTCTGTCCCTCCACAGGGGGGGCGCAAGCATCCGCAGCAGGAATTCCTGCAGGTGGATACGTCCAACATGCTGTTTATCTGCGGCGGCGCCTTTGCCGGCCTGGACAAGGTCATTCGTGACCGTTCCGAGAAAGGTGGGATTGGCTTCTCCGCCGAGGTCAAGAGCAAGGATGACAGCCGCAATTTGGGCGAAACCCTGGTCGATGTGGAGCCGGAAGATCTGGTCAAGTACGGTCTGATCCCGGAGTTCATCGGCCGACTGCCGGTCATCGCCACCCTGGAGGAGCTCAGTGAGGATGCCCTGGTGCAGATTCTCACCGAACCGCGCAACGCGCTAACCAAGCAGTATGCTCGACTGTTTGAAATGGAAGGCGTGGAGCTGGATTTCCGTGATGATGCCCTGCGTGCCGTGGCGCACAAGGCCATGGAGCGGAAGACCGGGGCCCGGGGCCTGCGTTCCATTCTCGAGAGTGTCCTGCTCGACACCATGTATCAGGTGCCGTCCATGGATGATGTGGCCAAGGTCGTTATCGACAGCCACACCATCAAGGGCGAATCCGACCCGCTGTTGATTTACGAAAACAGCGAGCAATCTTCCAAGGTGGCGCCCGACTGAGGCGCCGCCGATCAGATATAGAGGCCTACCGTGCTGAAAGATATCCCGCTCCTGCCGCTACGTGATGTAGTGGTGTACCCGCATATGGTGATCCCGCTGTTCGTCGGTCGGGAAAAATCCATTGCCGCGCTGGAAGCGGCCATGGCCGCGGACAAACAGATTATGCTGGTGGCGCAGCGCAATGCCTCTGACGATGATCCGGGGGCGGATGACATCTACCGTGTTGGTACGGTGTCCACCATTTTGCAAATGCTCAAGTTGCCGGATGGCACCGTCAAGGTACTGGTGGAAGGCAGTCAGCGCGCCCATGTGGTCAAGGCTGATTTCGGTGAGCAGAGCGCGGTGGCCGACGTGCGTGAATTGGCCGAGGCGTTGCCGGACAGTGGCGAGCAGGATGCTCTGCGCAAATCCCTGCAGTCCCAGTTCGAGGACTACGTCAAACTCTCCAAGAAAGTGGCGCCGGAGGTAACCGGTTCGGTGTCTTCGATTGATGATCCCAGCCGCCTGGCGGACACCATTGCCGCTCACCTGCAGCTGAAGCTGGAAGAAAAGCAGGACGTGCTGGAGATGGTCGACGTGCGCGAACGTGTCGAGCATCTGATCGCGCTGATGGAGTCCGATATTGATGTGCTGAAAGTGGAAAAGCGCATTCGTGGTCGGGTCAAGAAGCAGATGGAGAAAAGCCAGCGCGAGTATTACCTCAACGAACAGATGAAGGCGATCCAGAAAGAGCTGGGCGATCTGGATGAAAGCGGCAACGACCTGGACGAGCTGGAAAAGAAAATCGACAGCGCCGGTATGCCCAAGGATGCCAAGGACAAATGTTCCGGTGAGCTGAACAAGCTGAAGATGATGTCACCGATGTCTGCCGAAGCCACTGTGGTGCGCGGCTACCTGGACTGGATGACCTCGGTGCCATGGAAAAAGCGCAGTCGCATTCGTCATGATCTGGCCTATGCCCGTGATGTGCTGGACAAGGATCACTATGGCCTGGAAGAGGTCAAAGACCGGATTCTCGAGTTCCTGGCCGTACAGAGCCGGGTCGGCAAGGTAAAAGGGCCGGTGTTGTGTCTGGTGGGGCCGCCGGGGGTGGGCAAGACATCTCTGGGGCAATCTATTGCCAGGGCCACCAATCGCAAGTTCATCCGCATGGCGCTGGGCGGCGTGCGTGATGAAGCCGAGATTCGCGGTCACCGTCGCACCTACATCGGTTCCATGCCCGGCAAGGTGATCCAGAAGCTGTCCAAGGTTGGCGTCAAGAACCCGCTGTTCCTGCTCGATGAAGTGGACAAGATGGGCATGGACATGCGCGGTGATCCGGCGTCAGCGCTGCTGGAAGTGCTGGATCCGGAACAGAATGACACCTTCAGTGATCACTATCTGGAGGTGGACTACAACCTTTCCGAAACGCTGTTTATCTGTACCTCCAACTCCATGAATATTCCGGCACCGTTGCTGGACCGCATGGAAGTGATTCGTCTGCCCGGTTATACCGAAGACGAGAAGGTCAACATTGCCATCCAGTACCTGATCCCCAAGCAGATCAAGAACAATGGGCTCAAGCCCGGTGAAGTGGAGTTCAATAAAGAGGTGGTGCGTCATGTGGTGCGCCATTACACCCGTGAAGCCGGGGTGCGTGGGCTGGAGCGTGAAGTTAGCAAGATCTGTCGCAAGGTGGTCAAGGAGCACCTGTTGGCCAATGACACCAACCCGGTAACGCTCACCAATGAACTGGTGGAAGATTACCTGGGCGTACGCCGCTTCAGTTATGGCCGTGCCGAAGAGCAAGACCAGATTGGTCAGGTCACCGGGCTGGCCTGGACCTCGGTGGGCGGCGAGCTGTTGACCATCGAAAGTGTTTCCACTCCGGGCAAAGGCCGTGTAACGTCTACCGGTTCGCTGGGCGATGTGATGCAGGAATCCATTCAGGCCGCCTGGACGGTAGTCAAAAGCCGCGCCGCCAGCCTGGGGATTCGTCGTCGCCTTCTGGAGCGAAGTGATCTGCATATGCATGTGCCGGAAGGGGCAACCCCGAAGGATGGCCCCAGTGCCGGTATTGGCATGTGCACGGCAATGGTATCCGTGCTCACCGGCATACCGGTGCGCGCAGATGTGGCCATGACCGGGGAAATTACCCTGCGTGGCCAGGTGCTGCCGATTGGTGGCCTTAAGGAGAAACTGCTTGCTGCCCACCGTGGTGGCGTCAAGACAGTGGTGATCCCGGAAGAAAACGAACGGGATCTCAAGGAAATTCCAGAGAACATCAAGGCATCGCTGGAGATCAAGCCGGTTAAATGGATTGATCAGGTACTTGAGTTGGCGTTGGCGCATCAGCCGACACCGCTCAGCGACGCGGAACTTGAGGAAGATCTGGCGTTGGCGGAGGGTAAAACCGCTGACGGGGACACCCGTCCCAATACACACTGATAGATCAAATTTAAATGATTTTAAATTATTGATCTGTAAAGTTTTTCGTTTTTCAAACTTAAGGCGAGTTCGCGCTCTTCCTTTCTTGACGGCCCTGATACCCATTGGTATAAAAGCGGCTTCGTCATAAGGAGAGTGCGTCGCGCCTCGACCAAAAAACCGGGAAAATAGAAAGGGGAATTTTGTGAATAAGTCCGAGTTGATTGATGCGATTGCCGCTGCGGCAGACATTTCCAAAGCCGACGCGGGTCGTGCCCTGGATGCAACCTTGGAAGCGGTAACTGGCGCTCTGAAGCAAGGCGACAGCGTTTCTCTGGTAGGTTTTGGTACCTTCTCTGTGAAAGAGCGTGCCGCCCGTGAAGGCCGTAACCCGCAGACTGGCCAAACCATCCAGATCGCCGCTGCCAAAGTCCCGGGCTTCAAAGCCGGCAAGGCACTGAAAGACGCGGTGAACTAAGCTGACTGCAGGAGCGGTAGTTCAGCTGGTTAGAATACCGGCCTGTCACGCCGGGGGTCGCGGGTTCGAGTCCCGTCCGCTCCGCCAGTTTTGAAAGCGTACCCTCGGGGTACGCTTTTTTGCGTTTTAAGGAACCGGAATACTGACTCCGGTCTAAATAACAAGCTTTGAAAAAATCCCTACGGAGTTAATCATGCAGGAGTTCAGACGGTTTGTCCGCGGTCCCGTGGGCAAGGTCCTGCTTGGCGCCATTATCTTACCTTTTGTTGTTTCAGGCTTTTATGGCTATTTTGCAGGCCGCAGCAGCGGTGATGTGGTCGCGAAAGTGGAAGGCAGCAAAATTACCCGCAATTATGTCAATGCCCGGGTAGAGCGGGTCAGGGAAATGCTGCGCCAGCAGAGCCCGAATGTGAGCCCGGCGATGCTGGATTCCTTTGTGCGTCCCAAAATGGTGCTGCAGGGCATCATCAATGAACAATTGATTCAGGCCGCAGCCAGCGATGCCGGTATGGTCTACAGCCAGAAACAGGTGGCAACAGACATTTACCGTACGCCGGTGTTTCAGGATCACGGTAAATTTTCCCAGAATGCCTTCGAACGGGTCGTACGTAGTAATGGCATGACTCCGCAGAGCTACATGCAAGGCCTGCGTCAGGATAAGGTTGCCAAACAGTTTCGTGATGGCTTCATTCAGACAGATTTCGCCTTGCCGCATGAGCTGCAGGAGCAACGCCGCCTGGGTGAACAGAAGCGTGATATCCGTTTTGCCCGGCTGGATGTGAACAAGCTGCGTGACCAGTTCACCATTTCTGACAAGGAAGTGTCCGGCTATTACAAGGCCCACCAGGATGAGTTCATGCGTCCGGAGCAGTTCCGCGTTGCCTACATCGACTTGTCCGGTGACCACTATGCCGACAGCATCAAGGTCAGCGATGCGGATGTGGCCAAGGAATACCAGGCCCGTCGTACCATGATGGAGCAGGCCGGGGTCGGCACTGCCAAGCGTGTGGCGCATATCCTGATTGCGGTGGATGACAATCGTGACCTTGCAGCCGCCAAGGCAAGAGCCGCGCAAGCCGAGCAGGCCCTGCAGTCTGGTAGCAGTTTTGCTGAGGTTGCCAAAACCTATTCTGATGACCTGGCCACGGCAAAGAGAGGTGGCGATCTGGGTCTGCTTTCCAAGGGAGCGTTGCCTGATTCACTGGAAAAGGCATTGGCGGATATGAAAACCGGTGATGTGTCCAAGCCGGTGGTATCTGATGCCGGCGTGCATATCCTCAAGGTGGAAAGCGAAGAAGCCAAGAGCGACCTGCCCAGCCTTGCCGAGCTGTCCACACAGATCCGTAACGAGCTGAAGAAAGCCCGCATTGAATCCCGGCTCAACGATGATGTCAGCAAGCTTGAAGATCTGCTCTATGAGCACTCGGACTTGCAGACGCCGGCCGAGCAGGTTGGCTTGAAAGTGAAGACCACTGACTGGTCCGCCTTGGCCAACCTGCCGGTGCCTCTCTCCAACGACAAGGTTCAAAAGGCGCTCAATAGCGACTCTGTTCGCAGTCAGGGTCATAACAGTGACCTTGTCGAGATCAAGAATGGTCATTACGTGGCGGTTCGTATTGCCGATGAAAAGCCGGCAGAACCTCTGCCTCTTGCGGATGTGACGGCGGCAATTCGCCAGCGTCTGAAAGGGCAGAAAGCACTGGCACAGGCTGATGATCTTGCCAAGCAGGCAAGGGGTCTGGTGGACAAAGGGGCGAATCTGGATAAGGTGGCTGTGCTGTTTACTGCCAAGATTAATGAACAGGATGGCTTGCAGCGCGGTGGTGACGAGCCGGATGCCCAGGTAGTCAACGATGCCTTCGCTACGCCCCGTCCCAAGCCTGGCGACGTTTCGGGTATTGCCTTCAGCCGCCTGAAAGATGGCAGTGTTGTTGCCTTCCAGGTTACCACGGTGACCGATGGCAATGCCGAAGGTTTGACCAAGGAGCAGCAGGACAGTGCCCTTGCACAACTGGCCAACGTGGAAGGTCAGCGCAATTTCCGCCAGGTGTTGTCGATGCTGCATGATCAGGGTGACATTGATGTCTACCCGGAACGTTTGAGCCAGAGCAGTGGCGACCAGTAAATTGCCCGGCACAAAAAAAGCCCACCGTTAGGTGGGCTTTTTTATATCCAATACGAAGCAGGTTTAGCTGTCTTCGTCGAAAGCAATCGAGACGTTGCTGGCACCGGCATCCACGTAGGTAATTTCAGAGGTAATGCCGGACGCCAGGTCCGAGCACAGAAAGGCTGCGGCGTTGCCCACCTCTTCAATGGTGATATTGCGGCGCAGTGGTGCCTTCTGGGCATTGTAATCAAGCATGGAACGGAATTTCTTGATGCCAGAAGCGGCCAGGGTACGGATCGGCCCGGCAGAAATCGCGTTCACCCGGATGCCTTCCGGACCAAGGCTGGAGGCCAGGTAGCGGACCGAGGCTTCCAGGCTGGCTTTGGCCATGCCCATAACGTTGTAGTTAGGGACTGTCTGCCGGGCGGCATGGTAGGTTAGCGTCAGCAATGAGCCATTGCGCCCCTGCATCATCGGGCGGGCCGCCTTGGCCAGGGCGACAAAGCTGTAGCTGGAAATATCATGGGCAATGCGGAAACCTTCCCGGGTGGCCACATCGACAAAGTTACCGTCCAGCTCTTCTGCGGGTGCAAAACCCACCGCATGAACGACACCGTCAAGGCCATCCCACTGTTCGCCCAGTGAGGCAAAGACCTGGTCAATCTGTTCATCGGATGTCACGTCACAGGGAAAGCACAGGCTCTCATTACTACCGTAACGTTCAGCGGCTTTCAGTACACGGCTTTTCAGCTTGTCATTCTGGTAGGTAAAGGACAGTTCCGCACCCTCACGGTGCATGGCTTCGGCGATACCGGTGGCAATGGAGCGATCACTGGCGATACCGACAATCAGGTAGCGCTTGCCTGCGAGAAATCCCATCTTCTTCCCTCGAATCGGTCTTTTCAGGTGTGCCCAGTATAGGGAATCCGTAGCAGCAGGCGAACCGCTGATGTGCGCCAAAGTGCAACGGCGTGTTTCCTTCCCAACCGCTTGAACAAGCCTTGATCAGTTGCCGTCACCCGCAAAGGCCGCATGCAGCAGGGTGCGGGTGTAGGCTTGCTGTGGCGCCTGAAACAGCCGGCCGGTATCGCCTTGTTCGACGATACGACCATCCTGCATCACCATGACTCGGTGGCAGATGGAACGGATCACCTTCAGGTCATGGCTGATAAAAAGGTAACTCAGCCCGTGGCTGTGTTGCAGCTTTTTCAGCAACTCAAGGATCTGGTGCTGAACACTGCGGTCCAGCGCCGAGGTGGGCTCGTCGAGGATCAGCAGATCCGGTTCCAGAATCAGGGCACGGGCGATGGCAATGCGTTGGCGCTGGCCACCG
>JAWVWY010000101.1:0-11278 GCA_033723495.1 Alcanivorax sp.
ACGAACTGCTGATGGCCCTGCCCCACCAGAACGTGGCGCAATGGGCCCACCCCTGGCTGGAAGCCGAGTTGACCCACAGCAACCCGGCGGGAGAAGACGCCGCGTGACCGCCAAAGCCCTGGACATTGAGGCCCTGCGCGCCCAGTTCCCGATCCTCGACCAGCAGATCATCGGCAAGCCGCTGGTCTACCTGGACAACGGCGCCACCACCCAGAAGCCGGTGGCGGTGCTGAATGCGCTGGACAGCTACTACCGCACCGTGAACGCCAACGTGCACCGCGGTGCCCACCACCTCAGCGACCTGGCCACCGGCCAGTTCGAAGCGGCCAGAGAAACCGTGGCACGCTTTCTCAATGCCCGCCGCGAGGAAATTCTCTGGACCCGTGGCACCACCGAAGCCATCAATATCGTCGCCCAGTGCGTGGCCCGCGAGCGCCTGCAGCCCGGCGACGAGGTGCTGATCAGCACCAGCGAGCACCACGCCAATATCGTGCCCTGGCAGCAGGCCTGCCTGGCCACCGGCGCCACCCTCAAGGTGATTCCGCTGAACGCGGATTGCAGCCTGGATCTGGCCGCCTTCGAGGCGCTGCTCAGCGACAAGACCAAACTCTTTGCCATCGGCCATGCCAGCAATGCACTGGGCACCCTGAATCCGGTAAAGGAGATGGTGGCCAGGGCGAAAGCGATGGGCGCCATCACCCTGATCGACGGCGCCCAGGCGGTGGCCCACTTCCCGGTGGACGTGCAGGACCTGGACGCGGACTTCTACGCCTTCTCCGGGCACAAACTATTCGGCCCCACCGGCATTGGCGTGTTGTACGGTCGCCAGGCCCTGCTGGAGACCATGCCGCCCTACCAGACCGGCGGCGAAATGATCGAAACGGTGAGCTTCGAGAAGAGCACCTGGAACCAGTTGCCCTACAAGTTCGAGGCCGGCACCCCGAATATTGCCGGCGCCATCGGCCTGGCCGCCGCCATCGACTGGTTGCAGACCCAGGATCGCAGCGCCCTGGCGACCCATGAAGATGCCCTATTGGCTCGCGCCACTGAGCAGGCTGAGGCTTTCGAAGGCTTGAAAATCATCGGTACCGCCGCCAACAAGGTCAGTGTGTTGTCCTTTCTGCTGGACGGCAGCCACCCGGCCGATGTGGGCATGCTGCTGGATCAGCAGGGCGTGGCGGTCCGTACCGGCCATCACTGCACCATGCCGCTGATGGACCTGCTGGGCACACCGGGCACTGTAAGAGCCTCCTTCTCGATCTATAATACCCTTGAAGAGGTGGATCGCCTGTTTGCGGCCCTGGAGAAGGTCAAGACCTTCCTGTAGGCCAGCACACAACGCCTTCACCCCTGTTTGCCATGCATTATGCAAGGTGGGAAAGACATGACGGTTCAGACATTCCAGCCCGGCCAGATCACCCTGCATCTGACCGAGGCCGCCAACCAACAGGCCCTGCGTGAAATCCAGCGGGCCGACGCCGCCGGTATCCGCCTGGATCTGGACGAATCCGGCTGTTCCGGTTTCATGTACGTGCTGGATTTCGTCGAACAACCGAAGGACGGCGACAAGCTGTTCGAGATCGACGGCGTCAATCTCTATGTGCCGGAAAAGTGGCTGCCCATGCTCAACGGCCTGGTGATCGACTACGTCACCGAGGGCGTCAACAGCCTGTTCAAGTTCCGTAACCCCAATGCCACCGGCGAATGTGGCTGCGGCGAGAGCTTCACCGTGAATGAGGTCTGACCCTTGTTTGAGAACCAGAAGCCCAAGGAACAGCGCACGGTTGTGGTCCAGCGTGATGTGCCGGCCCGCAAGGTGCCGGACGGCACCCGCATCACCATCCCCAAGAACAGCTTCGTCAACCTGCGCCAGGCCCTGGGCGGCACCTACACGGTAACCATCAACGGCAACATGGCGCGCATTGACGGCACCGATGCGGATGCCATCGGCCAGCAGCCGCTGGAGCTGGATTTTGCCCCCGCCAACGAGGATGGCAGCGTGCGTCAGCAAGACCTGGACAGCACCCTGCAGACCATCTTCGACCCGGAGATTCCGGTCAGCATCAAGGAGCTGGGGCTGGTGTACGGCTGCGACGTGATCCGCCGTGACGGGCAGAATGTGGTACAGATCCGCATGACACTCACCGCGCCCAACTGCGGCATGGGCCCGGTACTGGTGGGCGACGTGGAAGACCGGCTCGCCAAGGTGCCCAATGTGGACAAGGTCGAGGTAGCACTGGTGTTTGACCCGCCCTGGAGCCGCGACATGATGAGCGAAGAAGCGCAGCTGGAACTGGGAATGTTTTAATCAACGTCTGATGCCGGACGTCTGACGCCAGGCCCAGCGGCCGATTTCCTTCTTTTGTTTTGCGTCCGACGTCCGACGCCCGACCACGGAGTTCAACGACGTGCAATTCGATATTCACAGCATCAAGCTTGGCCAGAATGTGACCGCCGAGGACATTGCCGAAGACCTGGAATTCCTGGATGACTGGGAAGAGCGCTATCGTTATATCATCGATCTGGGCAAGCAGCTGCCGGCCCTGCCCGATGACCTGAAGACCGAAGACCGCTTCGTGCGCGGCTGCCAGAGCCAGGTCTGGCTGGAAACCGATTACGACAGTAGCGACAGCACCCTCTACCTGGCGGTGGATTCCGATGCGCTGATCGTCAAGGGGCTGGCGGCCATCGTGCTGGCCGCCTTGAATCGCAAGTCACCAGAGGCGGTCGCCGACTATGACATGGACGCTTTCTTCGAGAAAATCGACCTGCTGCGCCACCTCAGCCCCACCCGCGGCAATGGTCTGCGTGCCATGGTCGGCAAGATCAAGCAGCAGGCCCAGGCGCTAACCACCGGCTAACCGGTGGCAGCGCCCTTGATCGGCGTCAGCCGCACCCGGAAACAACGCACACCATTCTCCTCGCGCCCTTTCTCCAGCAACTGCATCTCTTCACCATAATAGGCCGCCACGCCGCGCACGCAGCCAATAGCCAGCGCGCTCATATTGCGGTGAGAACGATAGGTGATCTCCAGTTCGCGGGGCGCCACTTCGGTGACACCGATACTGGGCGGCCGCGCTTCCGGGTCCTTCATGCGAATCACCCGCTCATGCACCCGCTCGTCTACATTGGTGAGGAAATCCACCGCGTCCCAGTCTTCCGGAATCATTGCCCGATACATGCTGATGAGCGGCGGAATCACCCACTCGCCGAAATCTTCCAGAATCGACACCCGCGGCAGACCGGTGAGTTTGCCGGCGGACTCCAGCAGGGCATCCAGATCTTCATCCGGATAGATGCGAATAGGCACAAAGCTGCTGTCTGGCATACCCGCGTCATTGCGGATCGCATCCCAGGCATCAGCGCCACGTGTATCCAGCACATAGTCCTTGAGCTTGCTAAGAATCACACCGTGCATAGCCTTCCCTCCCTGATTGCTCTTTTCACACTAGCAAGGGGGGAAGAGGTGCAAAAACCGCCGGACCGATCCAAGCGACCGCCCGGCAGTTCCTGGCACCATGGAACCATTAAAGTATCAGGCCAAACGGGCCCCCGGTCCTCTAGGAGGTTGAGCGCGGGCGCCGCAGCCGCGGCAGCACATCACCGATATGTTCGATAGCCCGATCAATGTCTTCCTCAGCGGTAAAACGGCCCACCGAGAAGCGGATAGAGCCATGGGCCAGCGCATCCGGCACGCCCATGGCCCGCAGCACGTAGGACGGCTCCAGTGAGGCCGACGTACAGGCGGAACCGGATGACACCGCCACCTGATTGAGCGCGGTCATCAGCATTTCTCCATCCACGCCCTCGAAGGCCACATTGAGATGGCCCGGCAAGCGCGGCGCCTCACCACCATTGATGCTGACACCTCCCTGGACGGCGATTCCCGCCCACAGGCGATCCCGCAGCGCGGCAATGCGAGCGCCCTCTTGCTCGCGTTGGCGGATAGCCAGTGCAAAGGCCTCGCCCATACCGACAATCTGATGGCTGGCCAGGGTGCCCGAGCGCATACCGCGTTCGTGACCGCCACCGTGAATTTGTGCCGCCACCTTCACCCCCGGCGCCCGGCGCACATAGAGCGCACCAATACCTTTGGGTCCGTAGAGCTTGTGAGCACACACTGACACCAGATCCACCGGCAGCTCGCGCACGTCCAGCGCCAGTTTGCCGGCACTCTGGGCCGCATCGGTATGAAACAGCACGTCCCGTTCACGACATAACGCCCCCATGGCGGCAATATCATTGATCACGCCGGTTTCGTTGTTGGCATGCATTACCGACACCAGCACAGTGTCGTCACGAAGCGCCTCGGCCACCGCCTGCGGCGCGATGCGGCCATCCGCCGACGGCGTCAGATAGGTCACCGCATGACCCTGCTTTTCCAGCCAGCCACAGGCATCCAGCACCGCCTTGTGTTCGGTAGCGCTGGTAATGATGTGGCCACCACCACGGCTCTCCAGCACCCCCTTGAGCGCCAGGTTGTTGGCCTCGGTGGCGCCACTGGTCCAGACAATCTCGCGGGGGTCGGCATTGAGGGCATCGGCCACCTGGCGACGGGCATTCTCCACCGCTTCCTCGGCCAGCCAGCCGTAAAGGTGGCTACGCGATGCCGGATTGGCGAAGGTGCCTTCCGGCCCCAGAAAACGGATCATCAGGTCCGCCACCGCCGGGTCCACCGGGGTGGTAGCGGCATAATCAAGATAAACAGCTTGGCTCATGGCAATGATTGAAACCCGTTGTATACAACGCTTTGAATGAGGGGGAAATTATAAGGACGCTGGGATCATTGAGCGAATCGGCTGGTTAGGCCGGAGGTCTGACCCCGGAGGTCTGACGCTAACCCCAAACCAACCGGCCTGATTATTTGTCGTCCGACATCAGCTTCAGACGTCCGACCGTCTTCTAAACACTACTCACCGGCAAACGCTGATGACGATCCTGGCGCTCGGAAATTCGCTTCACTTCCTGCCGCGCTACCAGCTCGCCCAGGGAGATGCCGCTGAGGAACTGCTGAATCTGGTCAGACAGGTCGCACCAGAGGTGATGGGTCAGACAGGTGTCACCTTCCTGGCAATCGCCCTGACCGCCACAGCGAGTGGCATCCACCGACTCATCCACCGCCGCAATGACCGCCGCCACGTCAATATCCTCACTGGCCCGGCTCAGCTGATAGCCACCACCCGGGCCGCGCACGCTGTTGACCAATTCACGGCGGCGCAACTTGGCAAACAGCTGCTCCAGATAGGAAATGGAAATGCCCTGGCGCTCGGAAATATCCGCCAGCGACACCGGTCCACCCTCCGCGTGCAGCGCCAGATCCAGCATGGCCGTGACCGCATAGCGGCCCTTGGTGGTCAGTCGCATATCCACACCTTTTTTGTGTGTATCCAAAGGGCAAAGGGTAGTAATCCCCAGCAATTTGGTCAAGTATTTCACCACCACAAACGAGAATCAATCTTATTTGAATGCGCCCCGCCGCCGAAACCTCCCTTCCGGCGGCGGTTCTGCTCAAACATTGCACAGCCGCGCCATGCAACGCTTGACACCCGCAGCCGCCTCACGGAAAATTCGCGGCCTCAAATGGCAAGGTAGCTCAGCTGGTTAGAGCACAGCACTCATAATGCTGGGGTCGGCGGTTCAAGTCCGCCCCTTGCTACCAGATATCAAAGGGTTAGAGAGCAATCTCTAACCCTTTTTTTGTGGTTGCCCTGCTGGGGTTCAACGTCGGGCTGGAAGTGGCCCAGCTGATGATCGTCACCAGCGTATTAGTGATGACCCTGCTGATGCGACAGCAAACACAGCGACTGCAAACCGCAGCGGTATATGCGATTGGCTCAATGTCCATTTTCTGGATGTGGGAACGCGCGCTGTTACTGACAACATAAGGACTCAATCCTGCAGCCGGATAATGATGCTGTTGCTGTCGCCTCACTACAGCAATCGGTGATTCGGCAGCGCCCCATGGCTGACGTAATGGAACAGATAGATTTGCATAAGGCCGATTCAGCGGTTCCAGTCTGCCCTTTGCAACCAGACAAAGGGCCCAGGCGGTTACGTCAGCGGTCTCATGCTTTCTTGCTATGACAATTTGCCGGATGGCAATGCCGGCACGGCATCACTAAAATCCCACCTCCCGTGGATACCTGCCCCGAACCATGAGAATTGCCACGCTGGCCTGCGCCATGCTTTCCACATCGCTGCTCAGTGCTACAGCCCTTGCCTGCAACGACGGCAACTGCAGTCTGTCTCCGGATGCGGTCGGCAATGAGAGGGGCAGCAATGGCTGGCACATGAATGTGCAGTATCAGTATCAGGGCTCCTCTCCCCCGCGCTCTGCCGACAATACGCCGTCACCCTCCGGCTCGGCTCAACTCAACTCGGCAAGCCACCAACAGACGGTTTCCGGCGGCAGCGTTAACCGCTTTCTGACGCTGAGCCTGGGGCAGTCCACCGATAGTCACTGGAATTTCCTGGCACGCCTGCCTTTCACTCACGGTGGCCACCGCCTTGATACCGGTCTCCCCTCTCTGGCGCTGAACCCTGCGCCGTCCGTTAGTAGCCATGGCGATATTAGTCTGATCGGTGGCTACCAGGGCTGGTTGGCGAATCGTAATCTGGGCTTACAGCTGGGGCTGAAGCTCCCCACCGCCGACAAGGTGGCTAACAGGGGGTCAGGCAATACGGCGCTGATCATCGGCAGCTATTATCATCAGCCCTTCATGCAGCACCTGGATGCCTTTATCGGTGGCCGTTATCTGTCCAGCGTACGGGACAACAACCATGCCGGTGACGCGGATTCCCGGCCGGCTAACCGCTCCAGCATGCGCGTCGGCTTTCGCTATGACGGCCATCCCGAGGTGGTTCCCCGGTTACAGTTCAACGTCATTCACTCCGCACATGACCAGGGCGTTCTGGCTGACCACAACAACAGTGGCGGCACCGTTGTCTATCTCAGCCCGGGAATGACACTTAACCCTGCCGCGTCACTACAGCTCTACGGTTTTATCCAGGCACCCATGTACAGTGATCTGACAGGTAGCCAGCCACTACCGAGCTGGACCGCCACTGTCGGTTTTGGCCAGGCCATCTAACCGGGGCCTCGCATCATGGCATGGCAACGACAACAGCGAAGCGGCCGGGCCGAACTAATCGCTAGCGGTGGGCCAATCTGATTGCCTGATGGGCGTTGCAGAAAACTCCGGCTGCCGGGGGATATGCTCATAGCTGCCGTCAGAACTGAAATATAGATCCCGGAGCTCGCCATCCAGCACAGATTCAATAATCGCGTTTGCCAGCCGGTAATAATTTACCGGGCTCCCCAAACGCTCTGGAGGCTTCTGCCATTCTTCGCCGCCATCTCCTGACCGCGGCCTCTGCGCAGGGGCAAGCCCGAGAAAGCGCAGCTGGCAGGTTAAAACCCTGAGGCTCTTTTCTTCATTATTATCGGGGGAGTAATCGGATTTTTTGACCAGTGCAGAAAGATCGTGTTTGCCATCGATACCGGCAACCCTGCCCTGATTATCCAGATAGATCGCCCCTTTTTTTATCAGGTGTCCATTGAGTGCATTCTCCAGAGACAATGCAACCAGGAAGGTCGCCGAATCACCCACGACTTTCCAGGCTTCGTAAGGATGCTTTTGCAAGCCACCGTCACTGAGATTTGGCACATCCTGCCCGGTGCTGTAGAGAATCACCCACACTGCCACCAGGTAGTGGGCAGAAATCATCAATTCCCGAGATTTCTTTACCCAGCCTTTGACGTCCATGAACTGTCTGTCAAATGACGCGTCACCCATACCCCGCTCCGCGGACTTCAGGCATTACATGCACTTCTGCCAAGACAACCTCTGCTACCACCACAATAGCATTTTGCATAGCACTCTGACTGTCTCACTGTGTCATGCAGGTTAGTCAAATCATGCATGACCAGCCCAGCGTTATAACGCTCGACTATGTACTAGAACAGAATCAATGCTCGCTTATAAAAAATGGACATTACCCAGCAATTATGGGTAAGGAAACTGTCCCGCAGCTCACCGTCTTCGCGATCACTGGCAACCGCAAAAACATTGTCCAAACGGGGCACAGATCGGTTTTTTACTCTTGCCGCTTGTGCTGATGGGCACGCGAGGGCAGCTTGCGCATGGCCTCTTTCCAGGGCGGCTGTTGCCACTGCGGATTGTTTTGCCAGACATTTTTCAAGGCCTTGAGCCAGCGGCGATAGGCTGTCAAAGACGGGATCAGCGGAGTATGACTCAGTTCGAAATGCAGACCGGTAATTGGGTCGTTGAAAAAAACCGCGTAATAGCCTGGGGTATAGTCCGGGTATTCCGCCGGGGGGTCGGTTACCTCAACCTGGTTGGGCAACAGGAATTCATGATAGAAGGTATCCACCTCCTGCCGGTTACGCGCCCACAAGGCAATATGGTGGATGCCGGCAGTCCGCGCGGCATGATCCAGCTTGCTGCCCGATTGCGCAGGCTGGATTCCAATATAACTGTGAAAAAAGGGAAAGCGCGCCATGTAATAAGTGGAACGATAGCCGATATCCAGGGTCCAGAAGCTGGTATAGCCCAGCCAGCCAAACAGCCGGTCAAAGAACGCCACCGAAGCCTCGTAATCCAGCACCGAAAACTCAACATGATGCAGGCCTTTCCATCGCATGATTCCCACCCCGGTATGTCATGAACAGACTCCAACCTTAACCGCTGTCGCAAACGATCACACCCCGGTAGCCCCGGCCATCTTGTCCTGTTGCCCGAGCATCACTGGAAAATGACTCTTTCGGGCGTTGTTAGTGCGTTAAAGTAGCGCGCCGGCTGGCGGCCTAACCGGCGCTTTTGTCCGGCCGTGGTGGCCTGCCAACTACCCTGTTGATTAACTGAGATCACAGCCTGGCCGCCCTTGCCGCTCCCGGCATTTTTAGATGCGCCGGCAGATTATGCTGATGTTGCGGATCCGGCAGGCGGAATTCGATGACCGAATTCGGGGGAGGGGCCAATGACGGCCGACCGGCATTCCAACGGCGATCGCAACAGTATTCAAAGCAGCGCCAGACAAGACTCTGATGATAAGCAGAAGGCCACCGAACAACTTGTTATGGACCTGCGCGGGCAGATTGATGCCATCAGCCGTTCCCAGATGGTGATTCAATTCGATCTGGATGGCTATATTCTCGATGCCAACGCCAATTTCCTCGAGGCCATGGGCTACAGACTGGAAGAAATCCGCGGCAAGCATCACCGGATTTTTGTCGATCCCGACTACGCGGCCAGCCAGGCTTATCGGCAATTCTGGGCCTCGCTCAACGACGGACAGTTCAGCCGTGGTGAGTTTTTACGTATCGGCAAGGGCAACAGCAAGGTATGGATTCAGGCCACCTATAATCCGATCCTGGACCAGCAAGGCAAGCCCTGCAAAGTGATCAAATACGCCACCAGCATCAATGAGCAAGTGCATGTCATTCAGGCAGTACGCAGAAGCGCCCAAACCCTTGATGTGGCTGCGCAGGAATTGCTGGGTACCAGCATGCAGATGGGCGAGGTAGCCAACCAGACTTCCAGCCAGGCCAATACCGCCACAACGACGACGCTGAAGGTCAATGACAGCGTAAAAAACATGGCCAGTGCCAGCGAAACACTGTCCGCCAGCATCCGTGACATGGCGCAAAATGCCACCGAAGCCGCCCGCATTGCCACCGAAGCGGTAACCACCGTGGGCAGTACCAACCGCACCGTGAACCGACTGGGTAGCAGCAGTGCCGAAATTGACCAGGTGGTGAAGCTGATTACCTCGATCGCCGCACAGACCAACCTGCTGGCGCTCAATGCCACCATTGAAGCCGCCCGTGCCGGCGAGGCCGGCAAGGGCTTTGCCGTGGTTGCCAATGAGGTCAAAGAGCTGGCCCGGGAAACCGCCAACGCCACTGAGCAGATCAGTGACAAAATCGAGGCCATCCGGGGCGATGCCACCGATGCCGTGGCCGCCATTCAGGAAATCGCCGGCACCATCAACCAGATCAACGAGATTCAGTCGGGGTTGGCGCAATCGTTCGAGAACCAGGCACACACTACCGGCGACATTCTTCGCAATGCCCTGCAGGCATCCCAGGGCACCAGCGATGTAGCAAGCAATATCGAGCAGGTGGCCGGCTCCGCCCACGCGGCGGCCGGCAGTTCCAACCGCACCCGCAAATCCGCCGAGGCGCTCGCCACCATGGCCACACAATTACAGGCACTGGTATCAGAATTTAAGTACTGAATTAAATTCAAAAAACACTATTTCTGCCAATAAAAAGCCCGGAGAAAACCGGGCTTTTTTATAAAATAATTTTCTAAAAAATTTTATGGCCGAATGACAAAATAATAATCGCCACTAAGCCTCAAGCGCATGCATTGATGCTCAGGGAAACCTTCTTCCCACTCAACTTCATCCACGCCAAGATCGAAAGTCGCTGTATTTCTTGCAATTTTCTTCAACCGATTCAGGTCACTGGACTCGGATATGAGTACCGGCTCGAAAAGCGGGGATACTGCATTACTGGCTTTTTCTCTGAAAAGTCTCATAACGCCTCTCCAAAATTTGCAGCAACAGCCGCAAAGGGTTAATCCGATATTGCACCGATACTTTTCTTTTTCAAAGTTATTTTTATGACTCAATAACGCTGATAATCAATATCTTCAGACCGAATATCTTCGCAATCGTGACCTGGTTCATAACCCTGGGGCCATGCCTGGCTAAATTACGGTCTTTCTCTCCCCGAAAAATACACAAACGACAAATTCGTCTACCTTGATAGCCCGGTTTTATCCCCCCGCGCCAGCACCTGGGTAGCGCTCGTACCAATGGTGTTTCTGCATCAATACCAACAACCGCTCGCTCCTCGCCCTGCTCGTAATAATCACCCTTGATTAAAGGCACCGGCATAATTAGCTGCCGAAGATTGACGGGATGCTGACGACTCGTGTTTGATGAAATATGCAATCAAACACATATACACCAAGGGCGATCGAATGAGAAAACTCTCTTTAATCGCACTACTGACAGTCTCTTCCATCAGCCATGCCGCGGCACCGACACTGTATTTTTCCGGGCAAGTCGCTCGTTCCAGTGCCGATGTAAGCGCCAGTGATTCCCCTGGCGCGACCAGCATCGACAACAAGGGGGGGCCAAGCTGTTTGCCATCGGCGTTCAGCCGATGACTAACCTGTCAGTGGATATTGGCTACACCGATCTTGGCAAGATCCGCTTCACTGACGGCAACAATACCCTCGATATC
>JAWVWY010000102.1:0-11277 GCA_033723495.1 Alcanivorax sp.
CGGCTGACCCCCAACGCCACCAGCACGCGGGCCAGCCGCGCCATCTCCTCCAGGGTCAGCACCTGGGCACGGGGCACAAAGGTCATGTCCTCCGCCATGCAGTAAACACAGCGAAAGTCACAACGATCAGTGACCGACAGGCGTACATAGTCGATCACGCGCCCGAAACGATCCTGCAACATAGGTCGGCTCATGGCAAAAGTGTAGCAAAGGGCGGGCCAGGACGCGCCCACCCCGTTGGTCAGCGCCACCGGGCTGCTGTTAGAATGAGGGCCGTTTCCGAATGTTCCGCATTCGCCATTCACTTACCCCAAAAGGGTTCCCATGCAAATTTCTGACAACAAGGTCGTGTCCTTTCACTACACGCTCACCAACAATGCCGGTGAAACCATCGATTCCTCCCTGCAGCGCGGTGAGCCCCTGGCCTATCTGCATGGCCACGGCAACATAGTGCCCGGCCTGGAAAAGGCGCTGACCGGCAAGGCTGCCGGCGACAAGATGGACGTTACCGTGACCCCGGAAGAAGGCTATGGCGAGCGCCACGAACAGCTGATCCAGCAGGTTCCGACTTCCGCCTTTGAAGGCGCCGATGGCGAGCTGCAGCCGGGCATGCAGTTCCAGGCCCAGACCGAAGCCGGGCCGCGCATTTTCACCATTACCGCCGTGGAAGGCGACCAGGTCACCGTGGACGGCAACCACCCGCTGGCCGGTGAAACCCTGAACTTTGCCGTGGAAATCACCGAAGTGCGTGATGCCACCGACGAAGAGCAGGAGCACGGCCATGTGCATGGCCCCGGTGGCCACGACCACTAAGGTCCCGCGGCATCGAAAAAGGCTCCCTCGGGAGCCTTTTTTATGGTTACCCCTGCAAAGAGGGTTTCTTGTCTGGCGTCTGCCGCCAACCCTCACCGATCAGCCAAACCGACCGGAAAACAATGCCGCACACCCCTGCACACGGATCTCCACCCGCTCCAGCCGCGCTTCCAGCGCCTCGCGCAGGGCCTCCAGGGTATCGTCGCGATTGCTGAAAATGCCCTTGGCGTTATAGAGACGCATCAAGCCGCGCGCCGGCAGCGATCGCGGTACCTGCCCCTGCAACAGGGTGGAACCGAATACCGTGGCGCCGCGGTGCAGTAATGGCCTGAGGTTATCCAGCGCCCGCGCTTTGCCGCTCATGTCACCGGGCAGGCAGTGCAGCAGGAAATTGAGCCCCAGGGAATCGAACTTCTCGCCCTCGAAGGCAATCGGCGCCAGCACATTGCGCTGCAGGGTCTGGGGCCGGTAACGGGCTACCCGGCGGGCGCAGTAGGCCAGGCTATCCGGGTTCATGTCCATCAGCGCCAGCCGCGGCATGGTGGCCCGCAAGCGCACCTGATCGAGGAAATAACCACTGCCCACGCCCACATCCAGATGGTTATTGCTGATGTGCTGCTGGTAATGGGCCAGCAACTGCGATGATGGACAACGCCACAGCCAGCGGCAGGAAAAGCCCAGCACGATCTGGTCGTAGGCGGCCAGGGTCAGCGGTGTATAAACCGCCTGGCCCGCATGGGCGGCATCCTGGGTCATGAGAATCACTCCGAACAAGGGCTAACGGGCCGCCATATTAACAGCCTGCCGCCGACCACCACGCATTCCCGGCGGTATGTACGCGGTCAGGCAAACCCGGGCTGATGACAGCGGAACGGGGACTTTTCACGATTGAGGAAATCAAATCATCTCGTTTTTTGAGATAATCAAGGCGCCTGGGGCTGCCGGCCCCTCCTTCACCAGCGCAATCCAGAGCACGCCATGCACGAAGCACGACCACTACGACTGGTACTGATGGGCATTGCCGCCACCCTGGCCGGGGTCGGTCTGGGACGCTTTGCCTACGCCGCCTTGCTGCCCGGTCTGATCGAGTCCGGCTGGCTCACTGCACAGCAGGCCGGCTTTGTCGGTGCCGCCAATCTGCTCGGCTACCTGCTCGGCGCGATCAGCGCCAGCCTCGTGGCCCGACGGCTGGGCACAGCCCACACCCTGCGGCTGTCGGCTCTGCTGATCGCCAGCAGCTTTCTGGCCAGCGCCTGGCCGGCACCGGTGTGGTGGTTCAGCCTGTGGCGTCTGGTGGCCGGTATCACCGGTGCCTTCCTGATGGTGCTGGCGCCCTCCCAGGTACTGCACAATCTGCCGGCCCACCAGCGCAAGCGCGCCGGCACCCTGATCTTTAGCGGCATCGGCCTGGGCGTATTGTTGTCCGCCACCCTGGTGCCGGCCTTGCTGAGCGCCGGCCCGGCGGCCACCTGGATCGCACTGGGGCTGGTTTCCCTGCCGGCGCTATGGCTGGTCTGGCCATCCTGGCCGGCACCGCCCCGGCACGCCCCGGCGGCGACGACGGCCAGCCACACCGGCCCGGCCCTGGTGCTGGTGTACCTGTGCTACGCCCTGGATGCCGGCGGCTTCGTGCCGCATACGGTGTTCTGGGTGGACTACCTGCAACGCCAGTTGCACATGCATCACTGGCAGGCCGCTCTGCAATGGGGGCTGTTTGCCATCGGCGCGGTCTGCGGGCCTTTCCTGATCGCCGCCCTGGCACGGCAACTGGGCTGGCAGCGCACCCTGCTGAGCGCCCTGACGGTGAAAGGCCTGGCCATTTTACTGCCGGTGGCGCTGCCGTCCCTCACCAGCATCAGCCTGTCGTCATTGCTGGTCGGTGCCCTGATTCCCGGCATGGTGGCCAGCACTGCCGGGCGTATCAGCGAGCTGGTGCCGGCCAGCCGCTACCCGCAAAGTTGGGGCCGCGCCACCGCGCTGTTCGCCCTGATGCAGGCGATCAGCGCCTATGCCATGGCAGCGCTCTACCCCCGCCCGCACGGCGCCAGCCTGATCTTCTGGCTCGGTGGGGGGCTGCTGCTGACCGGCGCCGCCATCCAGCTGCTGGCACTACTGGGTGAGCGCCGACGGGCCCAACCATCCACCTGCTGACCCGAGGATGATCCACCCCCCCCTTTTGTGAGGATGCCGGCGGTCCTACACTGGAGAAAAGTTTTTTCTTCGGTAGCCGCCATGAGCACACCCAGCATCTCCGCCCTGAAAGTGTTTGTCCCCTGTCGCGATTTTGATATCTCGCTGGCGTTCTACCAGGCGCTCGGCTGGCAACTGAACTGGTGCCAGTCACAGCTGGCGGAAATCGAACTGAACGGCCACTGTCTGCTATTGCAGGACTTCTACGTACCGCAATGGGCGGATAATTTCATGGTGCACCTGACGGTGGCGGATGCCGATCACTGGCACCGCCATGTCAGCGACGTGCTGCAACGGGAAAATTTCGGCCCGGCGCGGGTGGAAGCCCCACGGCTGGAACCCCAGGGCGCTCGGGTCACCCATGTCTGGGACCCATCCGGGGTGCTGCTGCAACTGGCCCAGCTGATGAACTGAGAGGCTATGGCTCACCCGCAGCGGGCATGAACACCGGCCGGCCGTCTACCTCACCCACCGCCAGACGCTGGCCATAGAGTGTTTCCAACGCCGCCGGCACCAGCATCTGCGATGCCGGCCCGAAGCACAGCTGACCATCGGGATAGAGCAGCAACAGGTGATCGCACCAACGCGCCGCCAGATTCAGGTCATGTAGACACATGACCACGGCGGCGCCCGCATCGGCCTGCCGGGCCAGCAACGACATCACCGCCACCTGGTGATGCAGGTCCAGGTGATTGGTGGGCTCGTCCACCAGCCACAGTGCCGGGTTCTGGGTCAGCGCCGTGGCCAGCGCCACCCGCTGGCGCTCACCGCCGGACAGGGTACTGACTTGCCTGTCCTGTAAGCCATCCAGCCCGAGAACCGCCAATGCCGCCCGGGCCTGGGCCCGGTCCGCCGGGCTCTCCCATTGCCAGGCCGACAGGAACGGATGACGGCCGATCAGGGCCGTTTCCAGCACGGTAGCCGGAAAGCTGTCCTGACGCTCCTGGAACACCACCGCCCGACGCCGGGCCACCGTCCGCCGCGACAGCAAGGCCAGCGGCCGACCCTGCAGATAGATCTGCCCCTGTCGCGGTGCACGCAGGCCCGCCAGGGTATGCAGCAGGGTGGTCTTGCCGGCACCGTTGGGGCCGAGGATGCCCCAGCGCTGGCCGGCGTTTATCGTCAGCGACAGGGCTTCACCGGCAGCCCGCCCCGGCACATCCATAACCAGCTGTTGCGCGCACAACAACGCCATCACGGGCTCCGGTACAACAGGTAAAGGAAGGCTGGCACCCCCAGCAGGGCGGTAATCACCCCCACCGGCAACTGCTGCGGAGCCAGCGCGGTTCGCGCCACGGTATCAGCCAGCGTCAACAGGGTGCCGCCGGCCAGCACACTGGCGGGCAGGATCAGGCGCTGATCATTGCCCAGCCCCAGACGCAGCATATGCGGCACAATCAGGCCGACAAAGCCGACCGTGCCGGCGGTGGTCACCGCCATGGCGGTGAGCAGGCTGGCCAGCACATAGAGCCCGGCACGCAAGGGCCGCACCGACACCCCCAGCGCCGTCGCCTGCAGCGAACCCCGCGCCAGCACATTGAGGCTGCGGCCCAGCGGCAGGGTTATCAATAGCGCCGGCAGCAGCACCAGCCAGGCCGGCCAGGGGCTGCCGGCATACCCCAGATCCCCCATCAGCCAGAACAGCATGCCCGGCAGTTGCTGCACCGGGCTGACGGTCAGCAGGAAGGCCACCAGTGCCCCCCAGCCCGCCGCCACCACCACCCCGGTGAGCAACAGGCGGGTGGCGGTCCAGCCGCCGGCGCCATGGGCCAGGCCGAACACCAGCAGCGTGGACAACAGGGCACCGGCGAACGCCGAGCCGGAGACCACTGTCGCCCCCATGCCCAGCAACATGGCCAGCAACGCCGCTACCGCCGCACCACCGGAGATGCCCAGCACATAGGGGTCGGCCAGCGGGTTGCGCAGCAATACCTGCATCAGGGCACCGGCCAGTGCCAGCAGGCCGCCGGTGGCAAAGGCCGCCAGCACCCGTGGCCCACGCAATACCAGAATCAGGTCCTGCTGCAGCGGATCTCCGCCACCGCCCAACACCGCCAGCAACTGCCGTGGCGAGACCGACACGCTGCCCAGCGCCACTGCCACCACCACACTCAGCAGCGCGGCCAGCAGCAACACCAACAGAATCAGACGATGGCGCGACTCAGCGCCGGTCACGGGCATTTTCCAGCTGATTACACAGGGTCCGTGCACCGATCAGCAGGCGCGGGGTCGGCCGCTGCAGTGTCGAGGGCGGCACGAAAAACAGGTTGCCTCGCTGCACTGCGGCCAGCGCCGGAAACGCCTTCCAGGGTTTCAGCCAGCTGTCATTGTGCTCGCCCATGCCTCCCACCACGATGGCCTCCGGGTTGGCCTTGAGCACCGCCTCGCGGCTGATCCGGGGCGCCAGTTGCGGCAGATCGGCAAACACATTGACGCCACCGCACAGGCCGATCACTTCCGTGATCAGGTGCTGCCTGTTGACGGTCATCAGCGGTTGATTCCAGATCTGGTAAAACACCCGCACCGGCAGCGCCTGCTGGTAGCGTTTACCCAGTGCGGCCATGCCGGAACGGAAACTGTTGGCCACCGACTCGCCGGTGTTCTCGGTGCCGGCCAGTTTGGCCAACCGCTCCAGGCTGGTGGCGATCTGCTCGATATGGCGCGGCTCGCTGTAGTACACCGTCAGCCCCAGCTGCTGCAGGCGGCGGATCTGGGCCTGAGGATTGCCGCTGCGCCAGGCCACCACCAGGTCCGGTTTGAGGGCCACAATGGCTTCCAGATCGAGGCGCTGATTGCTGCCTACCCGCGGCAGCTTCTTCGCTGCCGGCGGGTAATCGCTGCGGCTGACCGTGGCCACCACCTGATCGCCGGCCCCGGCGGCAAACAGCACTTCGGTAGCCCCCGGTGACAGCGAGACGATGCGTTTGGCGGCCGCCGGCAGACAGACCTGACGCCGGGCATCGTCGCGGACACAACGCTGCCCGGCGTGTACCGGCAACGCGACGATCAACAGGGTCAGCAGCAACAAACGACCTGGCGAGATAAACATTCTCTGGAGCCTCGGCTTATTCATAATGCAGACGGGGTTTCAACCGCCGCTTAATCAGTGGACATCGTAGCGCACGCTCAGCATCAGCGAACGGCCGGCATTGAGATAATCCCAGCCATTGAAGTCTTTCGCTGTGCTGTATTGCTTGTCGAACACATTTTTTACCGTCAACTGAGTATGCCATAGCGGCGTCAGCTGCCAGCGGGCGCGCAGATCCAGCAGGGCAAAGCCGGCCAGCCGCTGCTGGTTGGCGGCATCGTTGAACCGATGCCCCTGGGCGCTGGCAGTGGCACCCAGGGTCAGTCTGCCAAGGGTGCGATCCAGATCCAGGCGCGCGCTGCGCTGGGCACGGCGCACCAGGACGTTACCGCTATCCCGGTCGCGGGGGCGCAGGGCGGACAAGGCCGCCCGCAACCGCCACTGGTGCCAGTCCATACCGGCCGCCAGCTCGCCGCCGCGAATGCGCGCCCGGTCCACATTCAGGGAGGTGGCCGCCGCCACGTCATAGCTGATCATGTCGCGGATACGGGTATCGTACAGCGCCGCGTCCCAGAACCAGTGCCGATACTGACCACGCACGCCGACTTCCGTGCTGTGGGAACTTTCCGGTTTCAGGTTGGGGTTACTGTAATAGTAGGGCGGGAAATCCGGGTAATAGAGATCATTGAAGGTAGGCGCCTTGAAGGCGGTGCCATAGCTGAGCCGCGCCCGGTAGTGCGCCAGAAAGCGGTAACCCAGTGCCGCCGCGCCGGTGCTCTTGTGTCCATAGGCATCGTTCTCGTCATAACGCAGGCTGGTCTGCAGATCCAGCGGCCCCGCGCTTAGCAGCGCCTGGGCGAAGGCCGCGCGATTATCCCGGTCGGTCACCGCATAGGCATTGTCGCTGGTAATCTCGTCACGCTGGTATTCGCCGCCGATAATGAACTGCTGATTACCGGCCAGCAGCACATTCTGCCAGTTGGCACTGCGGGTGCGGGTATCGAAGGTGCCGTTTTTGGCGCCGTTGAAAAAGTCCTGGTACTGATCCTTGCCCTGGCTGATCATCAGCTTGCTCTGCCACCAGTCTGTCAGCCACAGATCGCCCTTCAGGGCTGCCACTTCCAGCGCGTAATCGCTGTCACGCTGCTGCTGTGGCGTACTGCCTTCATAGTCGACGTTACCCTGGGCACGGAATCCCACCACACCGAGGCTGCCGCGCTCGCCGAAGTCATGGCGCAGCGACGCAACAGCGGCGGTGTTGTCATAACCGCGATCCTCACTGTGGGCTCGTACCCGGGTGCCCTGGGTGCTGAAGCGGTTGATGCCCAGGCTATAGTGCGTGCCCTGCTGTTCGCCGGAGACCCCGGCACCGGCATTGACGGTGCCAAAACTGCCGGCGCCGAAATCCAGCCAGCGTTCCTTGCGGTCCGGGGTAAAGAGCTGCACCACACCGCCCACCGCATCGGCACCATAAAGGCTGCCACGGGGGCCGCGCACCACTTCCACCCGGTCAAACAATTGTGGCGGCAGGAACTGCCAGGACGGGCTGCCGGCGGTGGCCGAATGCAACCGCACACCATCCACCAGCAGCAGCGAGGAATCCGCCGAGGTGCCACGCAGATAAACACTGGAGGCCTTGCCGAAGCTGCCGTTACCGGAGGTGTCCACGCCCGGCTGCCCTCGCAGCATCTCGGTCAGTTCCGCCGGTTGCTGCTCACGCAGTTGTTGCCGGTCGAGTACCGTTACCGATGACAGCGAGGCGCCGGTGGTCAGGCTGGTTAAGGTGGGCGTCACCACCACCGGGTCAAGCACCGCCAGGGCAGGACCGGAAGAAGCCGCAGAAGAAGTATCAGAAGCCTGGACGGCCAGCGGCCAGACACAGCAAGGCAGGACGGCCAGCGCCGCCGTAAAACGAAACGTCATGAAAAGATCCCCTGTTGCCGCGCTCACCCGCACGGCATGTTTTATGCTGCGGTAAAAACAACAGGGGGCAGACACCGGCACGGTGTCACACACCCGCCATCGCCCACCGCAACGCCTGGTTCAGGCCCGGCGCCCGGGCGCCGCTTGCCTCTCCTTCGGCCGGTCTCCGGGCTGACAAGCGGGGGCGAACTCCCAGACCTTCACCTTCCCATGCCAATGCACAGTGGTTTTACGAGGGCCGTTGACTTGATCACCGTTGCGGGGGCAGCGTCGGACTGCTTGCGCAGGGCAAGGCACCGACTTCCCGTCACCAAAGGAGGCGCGAAACTAGCAAGACACCGGCCATGACGCAAACGGATTGATGCATTATGAGCGGAACTCACGGACGCTTGAGCCAGTCTCAGCAAGCGGCCTGCTTGACAGCCCGGCGAGCGCCACCGAGCATTTGCCGCCGCAACCCCCGAACAGGGCCCTGTAAACACTGACCGGAGCCGCCGTGACCACCACCATGTTTGATCTGATTCGCCATGGCGAACCCGCCGGCGGCCCCATGTATCGGGGCCACCAGGATGACCCGCTCAGCCCGCGCGGCTGGCAGCAGATGCGCGCCGCCATCGGCACGCAGGACGACTGGGACCATATTCTCAGCTCCCCGCTATTGCGCTGCCGGGAATTTGCCCATGAACTGGGCCAGCGCCTGCATCGGCCGGTAACCGTGGCGGACAACTTCAAGGAAATCAGCTTCGGGGACTGGGAAGGGTTGACCCGGCAACAGGTCGACGACCGGTTCGGCGACCACCAGGCCAATTTCTGGCGCGATGCGGAGAATCATACGCCGCCCAACGCGGAAACCATCCAGGCCTTTCACCAGCGCATCGGCGCCGCCTGGCAGCAATGGAATGACACACTCAAGGGCCAGCGGGTGCTACTGGTCTGCCATGGTGGCGTGATCCGGATAGTGCTGGCCCATGCGCTGGGGCTGACACCGGGCCGGGCCATGGGCAGTTTCCAGGTGCCCTATGCCTGCCGTACCCGCCTCCGTATCGAGCATGGCGCGCACGGCCCCCAGGCCAGCCTGCTCCAGCACGGCTCGCAACACCAGGCGCCGGCGGCCTGAACCGCCGGGCCGGCACTCGCCCGGGGCCGGGCTCAGGACTTCTTGACGAACTGGGTGAGGATGACGATGCGTTGCCCTTCCACCCGACCTTCGATCTGCTCCGGGTTATCCGCCACCAGTGAGATACCGCGCACGGCGGTACCGCGCTTGGCGGTGAAGTTGGCGCCCTTCACATTGAGGTCCTTGATCAGGGTGACGGTATCGCCGGCCGCCAGCACCGCGCCATTGCTGTCCCGGTGCTGTACACCGGCCTCCTCGCTCTGCCCTTCGCCGGTGGCCTGGGCCCAGGCCAGGGTTTCTTCATCCAGATAGAGCATGTCGAGCAGCTCCTGCGGCCAGCCTTCCGCGCTCAGGCGGGTCAGCATGCGCCATGCCAGCACCTGCACCGCAGGCACTTCGCTCCACATACTGTCGTTAAGACAACGCCAGTGATTGACGTCTTCACTGCCCGGCTGCTCGATCTGGCTCTGGCAGGTTTCACACAGCAGCACGCTCTGCGCGGCACTGCCATCGCATGCCGGCGGCAACGAATAGACCGACAGGGCCCCACGGGAGCGACATAGTTCACAGCTGGAGTCGGCACGGGCCAACAGGGCGGATTCAACTGTCATTATATTTGTCCTTGCAAATGAGCCGCGCATTATAGTGGATCAGCGCCAGTCTCCGCATGTCCACCAGCACAACCTCATGCACGCAAAGGCAAGGTAACTATCAGGATTGATGGCGATTCAGGAATGAACCGCCATTGACGCAGGCCTGTCGTGGCATGGCCGAGCGCCAGATTCACCAGGGCTCAATGACATCAGTGCCGTACTGCCACCACCTGTCACTTCTTTCAGCCAAAAACGATTTCGACACGGGTATTGTCAATCTTTGTGGCCTGCAATGGCTCGTTGAACAGTTTGCCAACGCCCAGCACCAGCCCCCGGTACAGATCAATCAGCCCCCGAAACGACTTGTAGGTAACAATCAGGGTGTTGTCATCTTGCCACTGATAATCAAATCGTGGCGGCCTGGCGTTCTCGATGGTGGCCGTCAGCTGTACATGCACCTTGTCCATTGCCAATATCATTTCTCTGGCAGACTGAAAACGCGTCAATATGCTGGCATAGATCCTTGGCGCATACTCACAGCACCAATACTCACCGAAGGCGTCGGCGACCTGTTCGGGAGACAGGCCAAGCACCGTTCCCGTAGACCGCAGGATAGCCTTCGTCAGGCTGTCATCAATATCGGTAGTGGGGTAGGACAGCCGGTGGCGGGTCTCCTGATCCACGCCCGCATCATCCAGAATTGCCTGCCATTTATCCTCACCAAACCTTGATTCAACCAGTTCCTTGGCGCACCGAGTAATGGTCCCTTTCATGCCCTTTCCCCTGTGATTATGGAGCCCGGCCAGACAGCATCACCAAGACTCGCGTCCAGGTGCACCCGGGGTGTTGTCAGGCTTGCTCTGCACGCGTTAAAAAAAACGTCAAAAGGGAACATCAGCCCCGGTTTCACCACCCGGATTCGGATAAAGGGAGGCTCACGGGGAATAAACGGGCAACAAGGAAACCCTCAGGGATCCGCTAGAGTGTTAGCCCATAAGCTGGGCAAAGGCATAAAAGGCCAGGGGAGACCCGATGCTCACGGTTTGCCCCACCGGCACCACCGCCAGGCCATCGGCCCATACCGCCGAGCTGAGCATGCCGGAACTCTGGTTGGGGTGTTTCTGCAAGCGCAGCTGTCCATCCACCGGGGTGCAGCGTACCCGCAGATATTCCTGGCGCTTGCCGGGGCGGGGCACGGCAAAATCCGCCGGCAGCGAAACTGCTTCCGGCAGCACCTGCTGCGCGCCGCAGGCCCGCCGCAGGGTCGGCAGCACCAGCATCAGATAGCAGACCAGCACCGCGGACGGGTTACCCGGCAATCCGAAGAAGGGGATACCGGCCACCTCACCGAAGCTGAATGGCTTGCCGGGCTTGATCGCCAGGCGCCAGAAATCCAGCCGACCCTGTGTTTCCAGTACCGCCCGCAGGTAATCCTCTTCGCCCACCGACACGCCGCCGGTGGAAATGATCACATCCGGTCGCCGGGCCGGATCGGTGAGCGCCTGGGTGAGCACAGAGGCAATTACCGCCGGATCATCGGGCAGATGCCGGCGCTGGATCTCGGCAAAGCCACTCTGTATCAGCAACTGCTGCAACTGCGGTCCGTTGCTGTC
>JAWVWY010000103.1:0-11203 GCA_033723495.1 Alcanivorax sp.
CCTACCCGCTGCCGGAGGCGGAGCTGGACCGTTTCGTCTTCAAGGTACTGATTGACTACCCGGCGGCAGAGGATGAAACCGCCCTGGTCAAGATGGTGCTGGATGGCACCATCGCCGCCAGTCTGGAGGTTGACAGCCTGACCCCGGTTGCCGATGCCGATGCCATCGCCGCCCTCAAGCAGCTCACCGGCACGGTGCTACTGGACCCGCAGGTGCTCGACTATGCCCTGCGGCTGGTACGTACCACCCGCGACTTCCCGGGGCTGGTTCACGGTGCCAGCCCCCGTGCCAGCATTGCCCTGGCTCGGGCGGCACGTGCCCAGGCGCTGTTTGAAGGCCGTGACTTCGTCACGCCGGATGACGTGCAACAGGTGGCCAAGCCGGTATTGCGCCATCGCATCCAGCTCAGTGCCGATGCGGAAATCGAAGGCCAGAGCCCGGAATCGGTGCTGGCCCGTCTGCTCGCCCAGGTGGAAGCACCACGGCAATGAAACCGGCGCTACGACTGTTGGCCGCCGTCGCGCTATGGGCGCTGCTGGCAGTGCCATTGCCCTGGTTGCCGAGCAGCTGGCTGGCCCCCTGGCTGGCACTCGGCCTGGTACTGTTGGCGCTCGCCCTGCTGGATGGCTGGCGCGGCTGGCAACGGCCCGCGCCCGGGGTGGAACGCCTGCTGCCGGAAGCGCTGTCGGTACAGCAACCGCATCAGGTACGCCTGCGCATCAGTGGTGGCCGCCTTCCCGGGCGCCTTCTGGTTGCCGATCACCACCCCGGCGATGATGCGGATACCGGTCTGCCCCGCTGGATCAAAACCGTAACAAACAGCGCCATCACCGAACTGACCTACAGCTACCGGCCCGGTAAACGGGGCCCGGCGCGATTTGGCGATGTGGAACTGTGGCTGCCCTCGCCTCTGGGACTGTGGCAACGGCGCCGCTGGTGCCCCGCCCAACGCAACATCCCGGTTTATCCGGATTTTTCCCGAGTCAGCCACGCCGACCTGGATATCAATCACGCTTTCCAGCTGACCGGCAACCGGCAGCGGCCGCGCCGCGGCGAAGGCATGGAATTCCACCAGCTACGCGAATACCGCCCCGGCGACAGCCTGCGCCAGATCGACTGGAAAGCCACCGCGCGACGCCGCACCCTGATCAGCCGCGAGGATCAGGACGAACAAAATCAGCAGGTGCTGGTGATGCTGGATGGCGGGCGCCGCATGGCCATGCCGGTGGGCACCCTGACCGGCTTTGACCACGGCCTCAATGCCGCCCTGCTGCTGGCCTGGACCGCACTCAAGCAAAAAGACAAGGCCGGTGCCATGCTGTTCTCCGGCGATCAGCCCCGCTGGCTGGCCCCGGTACAGGGGCAGCAGGGGCTCAACCAGCTGCTCAACGGGCTTTATGATCTGCACCCGAGCCGCCATGCCAGTGATTTCAGCCTGGCAGCACGGCAACTGCTGGGCCGCTGGCGACGGCGCTCGCTGGTGGTGCTGGTGACACGCCTGCAGCAGGAAGATCAGGACGATCTTCTCAGTGCCGTGGCCCTGTTACGGCGCCACCATCTGGTGCTGATTGCCGATATGCAGCTGCCGGAGCAACAGGCCCTGCGCCAGCAACCGGTGGACAGCTTCGATCAGGCATTGACCCTGGCCGCCGACGCCCAGGAAAGCCGTCAGCGCGATCAACTCCATACCCGCCTGCGCCACGCCGGTGCCCTGGTCACCGCCAGTGAACCCCAGCAACTGCCTGCCCGGCTCAGCAATCTTTACCTGATGCTCAAACGCAGCGGCCGCCTGTAGGACGGCCCCTCCGCCGCAATGCAGGCACGGCTGTGCTATGCTCTTGGGGAGTATTTTTCTGCTTTTCACATCCAGGGATAAGGAGCTGCGCATGACTGCACCCGAGACCCCGCCAAAAACGCTACGTACCAAGATCAACCCGCCGGTGTTCTTCGGCGCGGCCGCCATCATCGCCGGGCTGGTTCTGTTCTCCGCCATCTTTGCAGATACCGCCAACCGCTTCTTTTCGTACCTGCAAAGCCAGGTGATCGAGGACGCCAGCTGGTTTTATATCCTGACCGTGGCGCTCATCCTCACGCTGGTGGTATTCCTGGCTGTCAGTCGTTATGGCGACATCAAATTAGGGCCAGACCACTCGGAGCCGGAATACAGCTACAGCTCTTGGTTTGCCATGCTGTTTTCCGCCGGCATGGGCATTGGTCTGATGTTCTTTGGTGTGGCAGAGCCGGTGACCCACTTCATCCATCCGCCAGTGGGCGACCCGGGCACCATTGAAGCCGCGCAGCAAGCCATGCGCGCCACCTTCTTCCACTGGGGTCTGCATGCCTGGGCCATTTATGCCATCGTGGCGCTGATTCTCGGTTATTTCAGTTTCCGCCATGGCCTGCCCCTGACCCTGCGTTCAGCACTCTACCCGCTCATCGGTGACCGTATTTATGGTCCCATCGGTCATGCGGTGGATATTTTCGCGGTAGTGGGGACGGTCTTCGGGGTCGCGACCTCGCTGGGTTACGGGGTCCAGCAGGTCAACGCCGGTCTGCATTATCTGTTTGATGTGCCGATCAACCATTATGTTCAGGTCGCGCTGATTATCAGCATTACCGCGCTGGCGACCATCTCCGTGGTCACCGGTCTGGATGCCGGCATTCGACGTCTGTCGGAGCTCAACCTGGGGCTGGCCGTGCTGCTGCTGGTCTTTGTGTTACTGCTTGGCCCAACGGTCTTTCTGCTCAAGACCTACGTACAGAACCTCGGCACCTATCTGTCCGACATTGTCAGTATGACCTTCAATCTCTATGCCTATCAGCCCAGAACCGGGGCCGGCCCGCAGGCCTGGATCGGCGGCTGGACGCTGCTCTACTGGGGCTGGTGGCTATCCTGGTCACCTTTTGTGGGCCTGTTCATCGCGCGCATCTCCCGAGGTCGCACCATCCGTGAATTCACCATGGGCGTATTACTGGTGCCCGCCGCGTTCACCCTTTTCTGGATGACGGTGTTCGGCGACACCGGTATCAAAATGATCTCCGATGGCACCTTTGCCGACCTGGGACAGATCGTCAGTAATGACAAGGCGGTGGCCCTGTTCCGCTTCCTTGAACAGTTCCCCTGGTCCGGCTTTGTCTCCGGCATCGCCACCCTGATGGTGGTGGTGTTCTTCGTCACGTCCTCGGACTCCGGTTCCATGGTGGTGGATATGCTGGCCTCCGGCGGCCATGATGATACGCCGGTGTGGCAGCGCATTTTCTGGGCCAGCTCGGAAGGCATCGTGGCGATTTCACTGATGCTGGCCGGCGGACTTGGCGCGTTGCAATCGGCCACCATTGCCTCGGCCCTGCCGTTTGCCGTGGTGCTGCTGGTGGCCTGCTTTGGCTTGCTGCGTTCACTGCGTGTGGAGCAAATCCGGCAACGCAGTTTTGCCGCCTCGGTGGCCCCGCAACCGGCCATTCATGTGGGCCACCACCGGCCCGGCGTCAGTAGCTGGAAGTCACGGCTCAAGAACATGGTGCACTTCCCGATCCGCGCCCGGGTACTGGAATTCATGGAAGTCACGGTCAAGCCGGCTCTGGAAGAGGTAGCCGAGGAACTGCGCACCCACGGCATGCAAGTTGACGTGAATCACCGTGATGACCGCAGCTATCTGGAGGTCAGCCACGACAATGAAATCGATTTCCGGTACGGCGTGCGGGTACGTGGCTACGCGCGCCCGTCCATCACCATTCGCCAGCTGGACTACGCCAAGAAACATGCCGACAAGGATACCTACTACCGCGCCGAGGTATTCCTCAGTGAAGGCGGCCAGGATTATGACCTGATGGGTTACACCAGGGAGCAGGTAATCGCCGACGTGCTCGACCAGTACGAGAAACATATGCACTTCCTGCATATGTTGCGTTAACGCTTCACTGCCCTGCTGGCAACTATGCTGCCATGGTTGCCAGCGGGGCCTGGGACCCTTCACCTGAAAGCCAGCGACATACCTCGCTACACTACAGAGGCAGCATAAACGTCGCTTGCAGGGCCTGCTCCAGCGGCAGGTCCTGCCGGTAAAACGCGGCGAGCGCCGCACACCAGCGTCGAGAGCGCGGGTCCAGCCCCTGTTTCAACAACAGCACGGCCCGTTCATGCACCTGCCGCGCAAAGACCAGCTCATCGCCGGCATCACCATGAAGGTTATCCAGCGACACCCGGAAAGGGTGCCCACAGGCGGCGCAAAACAAGGCTTCCAGAGCCTGCGGCTGCACTTCTACCCGGGCGAATTGCGCCTGCTGCGCCGCATCGCGGCCATCCGGGGCATACCAGTAGCCATAATCCTCCAGCTGGCGCCGGCGCGGCCCGGCCACACACCAGTGTGCGATTTCGTGCAGGGCACTGCGAAAATAGTCTCGGGTATAGAAAATCCGGTGCGGGTACCCGGGCCGGTAAAGCGGCTCCTCGGCCCCGCCTTCCAGCACGGTGCCATGGGAAGCGTAAAAAGTGGTGCGGAACAGCGCCTCCAGATCATCACTACGGTGCACCCGGGTACCGCTTTGCGGTATGGTAGCCGCCTTTGTTTGGCCCTGTAGTTCACGCATATGTCATCCCGTCGTCAGGAACTTTCCGCCCAGCTCAGCCTGGCTTTGCCGATTCTCGGCGGCCAACTGGCCCAGACCGCCAACGGTTTCGTGGACACCATGATGGCCGGGCGTGTCAGTGCCAATGATCTGGCCGCGGTGGCGGTGGGCGCCAGCATCTGGGTACCCCTGTTTCTGTTCATGACCGGGGTACTGATGAGCGCCACCCCGATCCTGTCCCGGTATCTGGGCGGCGAAGCTTACCACCGCATCAATCCTCTCGCCCAGCAGGGCATGTGGCTGGGGCTGGCACTGGGACTACTCAGCGCCCTGCTGCTGCGCAGCATGGCGCCGGTGCTGGGCTGGATGGACGTGGATCCGGCCATCTGCCCGAAAGTCATCGGTTACCTCAACGCGCTCAGCTGGGGCATGCCCGGCGCCGCCCTGATGCTGGCCATGCGCAGCTATACCGAAGCCATGAACCATACCCGGCCGGTGCTGTGGATCAGCGTCATCGGCCTGTTGATCAATATCCCGGCCAATTATGTGCTGATCTACGGCAAACTGGGCCTGCCGGCCCTGGGCGGCGTGGGCTGTGGCTGGGCCACCAGCCTGGTGATGTGGGCCATGGCACTGCTGATGGCGTTTTATACCCACCGTCACCCGGTTTACCGCCATGCCCCGCTGGATCTGCGCCAGCGACACCTGGAGATACCCAGCCTGGCCTATATGCTGCGTCTGGGGTTACCGGTAGGGCTATCGATCTTCTTCGAGGTCAGCATCTTTGCCATTATCGCCCTGCTGATCGGCAGCCTGGGGGCCCAGATCGTGGCCAGCCACCAGATCGCCCTCAACTTCACCTCGCTGATCTTCATGGTCCCCCTCAGCTTTGCCCTGGCGGCCACCGTGCGCGTCGGTCATGCCCGCGGTCGCGGTGACCGGGAAAGTCTCAGCCATGCGGTACAGGTGGCCCTGGCGATCACGATGATGGTGGGCCTGTCCGCCTCCCTGTGCCTGGTGCTGGCGCGCGCCTGGATTCCGCGTATCTACACGGATAACCCGGCCGTCATCGCGCTGGCCAGCCATCTGCTGCTGTTTGCCGCCCTGTACCAGGTATCTGATGCCCTGCAGGTGTGTGCCAATGGCTGTCTGCGTGGCTTTGAGGACACCGGCTGGCCCATGCTGATGACCCTGGTTGCCTACTGGGGGGTGGGACTGCCACTGGGTTACGGGCTCGGCATGAGCCACTGGTGGGGCGAGCCCATGGGCCCGGCCGGTTTCTGGATTGGTCTGGTGGCCGGGCTTACCGCTGCCGCCATCCTGCTGGGGCTGCGGCTGCGCTGGCGGCTACGCCAGCCGCTGCCACGCCGGGCGGCCAATGACGATGGCCCGAATCAGCCGCAGAAACAGGGCGTCGCCAGCAATCCCCGGTAGTACTGCTCGCTCAACCAGGGCCGGCCACTGAGCAGATGATTGAGGTAAGCCCGTTCCGGCAGCACCTGCTCCGATTGCCAGTGTCGATTGGCGATATACACCCAGGTCCACCTCAACCCATTGCCGGTATCCACCTGCAGGCACTGGCGGCGGTAGCGCTGCGGATGCCCCTCATAGGGATCCATGCGCTCAATCTCCCGCGGGCCAATCAAGCGGTACAGCACCCCTTCCACGTGTGCCTGGGCCGGCATGATATTGGCGTAGGCAATGCCCGGCTTGTCGTGGGCCCGCTTGTTGAATGCCAGCTGCCAGCCGGCCAGCGTGGCCGCCTGACTGCTCCGGTAGCGCATGCCGCGCACCGCCATGCGGGCCGGGTTCATATTGGAGCCGTAGGCAAAGTAGTAGTCACAGCTGTCCATGGTTAAACACCTCCCGTCCGGTCCCCTTGCGCCTTTTTGCGCGACAGGCTAACGTGAAGTAACGGGCTTGTGTACCCGCGCGGGTGCCGGGCCCACGGCCATGTACCGGGAGGTGCCCATGTCTCAGGCTCACCGGCAACACCCTGGCGGGAACAATGTGGTTCCCCTGACACCGCGCCGCAGGGCGGTACAGCCCCCTATTTTGCGTCTGTCCCCGGAATACGACGGCATTGAGTTGCTGTACGCCAATGACAATCACCCCGACACCCTGTTTTCCCTGAAAATTCTTGCCTGGGCAAGGCTGGCCAACGGCGATACCGTGGCCATGGTGCCGTGGTTGAAAGAACCGGTCACCGCCATGGCCCTGGCCGACCCGCTCAATGGCCGTTGGGAGGGCTACCGGTTACCGGACAGTGATTACCTGTTTATCGATGCGCCGCAACACAAGGTCAAGGAGCTGGACGCGGCGCTGGAATTCTTCGGCAAGCCGTCACCCGGTGATCAGATGATCCAGGAAATCCCCGACACCATCGGCACCCATGCGGTGTTTTCCGATGACGACTTCCATACCATCAGCCTGATGGAGGTGGTCAGCTGGCGTCTGTTCGCCAACGGTACCCTGGCAGCCATGGTCGCCGACGAAAACGCCGTCACCCAAACCCCGGTCCTGCCCGGTGCGGAATGCCTGGAGATTGCGCAAGAGCGCAGGGCATTCCGCTACTTTTTTCAACACGGGATTGCTAACCGACTGAAGGAACGCGACCCCGAGGCCCTCGCCGCGGTAGCCATACTGGCGGCGGACCGCTGAGACCTTGCAGCGAACCAGTGCTCGTCACGCAACACAGCGTGTTGCCCAACGCCGCGCCCCCGCGCGCATGCCGAAAACGCCGGTTCGTTATTGCTCCCTGAACGGCAACCTTATTGATTACTCACGGCTTTTTCCTGATCCAGTAGAGGTAGATCTCCCCATGCTGCTGCTGCGCTTCCAGCGTATGGCCCAAAAACTGGCAGAACTTGGGGATATCCCGCTGGGTGGAAGGGTCAGTGGCACGCACTTCCAGCACCTCGCCCGGCGCCATGTCACGGACCTTGTTATGCAGCATCATCACCGGCTCGGGGCAAAGCAGGCCGGTGGCGTCGAGATGATGTTGAGCTTCCATGGGTCAGGCCTCCAGTGATGGCGGGTGCCAGAAAAAGGCCGCCATTATAACGATTACGGTAAGAATCGCAGCCAGCAGGAAGTGTGTGGCATAGCCCAGCCAGGCCACGCTGAAGCCACTGGCCAGGGTGAAGGCACCCACCGCGAACAACTGTACCGACGCCTGCATGGTGTAATCGCTGCCCTCGTGACCGTTACGGCAGTAATCCATCATGATCACGAACAGCGCCACCGTGGACAGGCCATCCGCCCATTGTTCGAACAATGCCACCGGCCAGATCGCGCTCCATCGTCCCTGGGCGACCAGAGCCCAGCCCAGAAAGGCGAGCCCCTGCAGCAGGCCAAAGCCCACCAGGGCAGCCCGTCGCGATAGCAGCACCATGATCAATCCTGCCATCAACGCACCGAGCAGCCCGGCCAGGGAGCTGATCAGATCCAGTTCACCCACCCGTGCCAGTGACCAGTGCTGATCCACCAGGAACGGCTTGATCATGCGCGAACCGAAACCGTCGCCGACCTTGTAACCCAGCAGGATCAGCAACCATAGCCGCATGCCGGGACGCAACCAGAACAACAGCAACTGACGTCGCCACCACCGCCATGACACGCGTGACTGCTTCTGGCTGCGGTCCTGAGGTTCGTTAAACCGCGCTACCGTGGCCATCACGCCCACCAGCAAGGCCATGACCAGCCACAGGGTCGGCGACCAGCCCCAGCGATCCACCAGCAGCAACAAGGCGCCACTGCCGAGAATCATGCCAATCTTGTAGCCGCCGACCTGGATACTGTTGCCCAGACCGCGCAAGTCGGCAGTCAGCAGGCGGGTTGCCAATCCATCAGTGGCAATATCCTGGGTGGCACTGAACAGGTTCAGCACAAACAGCAACGCCAGCAGCACCACGAAGCCCGTATTGAACAACCAGGACGGTGTTGCCAGGCTGGCAATCAGTAACACCAGCCACACCCCGGCCAGACAACCCAACATCCAGCGCTTGCGGTGGTTACGGCCACCGCTGCCCCAGCGATCCACCCAGGGCGCCCACAGGAATTTCAGCGCCCAGGGCACCGCCGGCAGGGCCAGCAAACCGATCCACTGGGGCGACAGACCGGCATCCCGGGCCAGCGCCGGCATCGCCTTGCCAAGTAACCCGGCAGGCAAGCCCTGAGCAAAATACAGCGCCCCCAGCACCGCCATCAGCGCGCCCCTGGGACGCACGGGGACGGTCATTCCCCTGGCTCGTGGATGGCAGCCCAGACAGTAATTTCCTCACGGTCATAGTAAAGCTGTGCTGCCTTGATATCCGCTTCACCATGGCGAGCGAGACCGTTTGCCAGACGTTCCAGCAGGGTTTGAACCTCATAAAAACGGCGCTTCATTGGCAACTTGAGATTGAACAGCGCAGCCTGGGCCCAGCCCTGCTGCAACCATTTCTCCATCAGCTGCAGGGTCCGTGCCGGCTTGTCCACCACATCACAGACCACCAGATCCACAGCACTGCGTGGACGCCAGGTAAAGGCATCACCGGGGACATGCTTAACCGGGTATTCATCCAGCAACTGTGGCGCCAGCTTGCCATGATCCACCGCCTGCACCTTGATGCCTCGGCGCGCCAGTTGCCAGGTCCAGCCGCCCGGTGCCGCACCCAGGTCAACGGCGGTTTTGGCCAACAGAACATCACTGCTGCCAAAGAACCGAATCAGGGCTTCCTCCACTTTCAATGCCGAGCGACTGGGTGCCTGGGCGGGCAGTTTGAGTCTCACTATGCCGCCTTCCATCAGCGGCAATGACGCCTCACTGCTGCCTATCCAGCCATTTCGGGAATCGGTAAAAAACAGATGCAGGCGCCGGCGTGCCTGCTTTCTGATCATGCCGGCCTTGCGCAAACGCGGCTCCAGTGCCTTGCGGAAACCGCGCAGAAAACGCTGCAGTTCACGGCCGGCGTTAGTATCCGGGTGCTCCAGATAGAGTTCGGTAAAAGGCGCCTGGGCTTCCAGTAAGGGCCAAAGCTCGCCTATGCGGTCATCGGCAAGATCGGTAAACGAGGAACTGGCCAGAAACTGACTACGGGCAAAAATCAGACCGCTGTGCAATACCTCGGCCAGCGAGCCCTGTTGGCCATGCCAGATCACATAACCGCTATTGGCCTGGGCCTGCGGGTAACCAGCGACCATGCTCTCACCGGCACGAAAGCTGAATTCGGCGGCCAGATCATTCTCGAAGCCGGGCCGGCACAGGGCTAGCAGTGTCTCGGAGGGGTTTTTCAAGGCGTTACTGGGCATGTTGCTCTCGGGCTGGTTACAATGGCCACCCATTGTCCTGATAGCAACGGCTGGATCAATAATGAAAACAACGCTGCCGCTGGCGCTGGGGCTGTTTACTGCCCTGCTCTCCCCCCTGCATGCCGAACAGGAGTTGACCGCTCCTGATGTGAGCTTTTACCTGGATGCCCAGGCCACCCAGGCAAACTATGACGCCTACGGGCTCAATACCAGTGATGGCCTGGCGGTGAAGGGTGGCATGTGGCTGAACAGTGTGGATACCGGGGGCCAGTCCCGCCTGGGCCTGGATATCGGCCTGCTGCGGCTGGGCAAGGATACCCGCTACACCCAGTTCACCCGTGCACCGACCGTCTCCGACGGCACCAACACCGACAGTGTGGTGGTAAAACAACGCGATGCGCTGGAACTCAATGGCATGACACTCGGCACCACCTGGGATACGGGCCATCTGGTGTACCTGCGGGCTGGCGCGTTTCTCTACAATTACAAGGCCACCCAGGACCAGCAGCGCCTGCTGATCAATAACACCACCAATACCACCCAGACCGTCAACGATACCCCGCAGAGCGACAGCCGTAGCGGCGTGGCGCCCTATGTCACCTTTGGCTTGGCAATCCCGCTTGGCGACCATCTGGCCATCAATGCAGATTACAATCAGTACCTGCTGGAGTCACAGCGATTCGGCAGTTTTGGTCTCGGCATCCGTTATACCGACTGATCGAATGATGACGGCAGGCCGGGCTTCACAGCCGGCCGCCGTTGTCTTTATTTGACGAACACCACGGTCTTGTTGCCGTCCACAATTACCCTGTCCTCCAGGTGCCAGCGCACCGCTCTCAGCATGACCTGGCGCTCCACATCCTGACCCAGTGAACGTAGCTCAGCAGCAGAATGGCGATGGCTGACACGCTGCACGTTCTGTTCGATGATCGGCCCTTGGTCCAGATCCTCGGTAACATAGTGACTGGTGGCGCCAATCAGTTTTACGCCACGCTCATGGGCCTGCTGATACGGGTTGGCACCCACGAATGCCGGCAGGAAGGAATGATGAATATTGATAATGCGGTGGGGATGGCGAGCAACAAATTCCGCACTGAGAATCTGCATGTAGCGGGCCAGCACGATCACGTCCACCCGGCCCTCCAGTAATGCCAGCGCCTGCGCTTCCGCTTCGCCCTTATTGTCGGCGTTGACCGGGATATAGGCGGAGTAGTAGACGCGCTTGAGGGTTTGTCGGCGGTACAGGCGGTCGGCTAAATCCAGGATGTCGAAGTCCGATTCCGGGCTGGCGCCGACGATCAGCTGTGTGCTATGGCCGGCCGGAGCAAAAGGGGGCACGTGATGC
>JAWVWY010000104.1:0-11164 GCA_033723495.1 Alcanivorax sp.
CAGCTACAACGAGATCTTCTCCAAGCAGGTGCGAGCGCTGGGCAATACTGGTGACATCCTGCTGGCCATCTCCACCAGCGGCAACTCCGCCAATGTGATTCAGGCCATCCAGGCAGCCCATGACCGCGACATGCGCGTGGTCGCCATGACCGGCAAAGAGGGTGGCGAAATGGTCAATCTGTACGGCCCCAACGATATTGAAATCCGGGTGCCAGCCGATTCCACCGCTCGCATTCAGGAAGTTCACCTGCTGGTGATCCATTCCCTGTGCGATTATATCGACCAGCAATTGTTCGGAGGCCAGTAAATGGCAAAGCTGTTGGCGGCGCTACTGGCAAGCATCACCCTGCTTACCAGCGGTTGTGTGTCGCTCACCAAGGGCCTGTCTGAAACGCCCACCGACCAGGACCACGGCTCGCGAACCTTCGGTGCCTTCATTGAAGATGGCCAGATCGAACGCAAGGTACAGGTCAATCTGGCCCGCACCAGTGCCGCGCTGGATGAATCCCACATCGTTGTGGTGAGCTTCAACGGCAATGTGCTGCTGGCCGGCCAGGTAGCCAATCCAGACCTGAAAAAGCAGGCCGGCAACATTGCCCGCCAGATACGCCATGTCCGTCATGTGCACAACGAGCTGGAACTGGCCGGCAAGAATTCGCTGCTGGCACGCACCAACGACAGCTGGCTGACCAGCAAGGTGAAGAGCCGGCTGCTGGTGCACAGCAAAACCCCTGGCTGGCGTACCAAGGTGGTCACCGAAAACGGCGTGGTCTACCTGATGGGTCTGCTGACCCATGCCGAAGCCGATGCGGTGGTGGCGCAGGTCCAGCAGGTTTACGGGGTGCAGAAGATCGTCAAGGCGATCGAATACATCGACTAGGCCCCACTGGAAAAAAGAGGCATCGCGCCTTGCCACCAAGGCCGGGCCGAGCTTATGCGCGGGGCGCGGCCGGCCCCTTCGAGCGCAACCGGGACGTCGCGCAGAGACCATCTTTTGCCTATGTGCAGCGACCTCCTCTTCATCCTCCCCCTCAAAGAGGGGGAGGATGAAGAGCAGAACCACCGTCTGCACCTCCCGGGGCGGACTGACCCGGAATCCCGCGGGAACCTGCAATAAACCAGAAAAGCCGGCAAATGCCGGCTTTTTTATTTCACCACCTTCAGGTGATTACCCCGCGAGGGCTTGCCACCCGTATCTTCCGGTTCCGGCGGCGTGGGCTCCGGCGGCGGCTCCACCGGATCAAACGCCATGCCCTGCCCGTTTTCACGGGCAAACACCGCGACCACCGCATTGACCGGCACCCGCAGCGTCATGGGCACGCCACCAAAACGGGCCGAGAACATGATTCCATCATTGCCTGCCACGAAATTGGATACTGCCCGCGGCGCAATGTTCAGTACGATCTGGCCATCCTGCACATAGTCCTGGGGCACTTCCACACCAGGATAACCGGCATCCACGGCCAGGTGCGTGGTCAGCCCGTTATCACAGATCCACTCATGGATGGCCCGGATCAGGTAGGGACGGTTCGGGGTCATCTCCGCCATGGTTACAGCGGGTTGCGCAATTCGCGCTCGGCATCAGTCAGGCTGGCCTGGAAGGCATCCCGGTCAAACAGGCGCTCGGCATAATCCAGCAGCGGCTTGACCTGCTTGGCCGGCAGCTCGATACCCAGTGCCGGCAACCGCCACAGAATCGGGCCTACCACGCAATCCACCAGGGTAAATTCCTCACTCATGAAGAAAGGCAGCTCGCTGAAAATCGGCGCCGTGGTAATCAGGGCTTCGCGCAGCTCCTTGCGGCGCTTGTTGAGGCTGGCCTCCTTTTCCTCACCGGCCAGAATGGCATCCACATGCCCACACCAGTCACGCTCAACACGATGAATCAACAGGCGGCTCTGGGCCCGCGCCACCGGGTACACCGGCAGCAGCGGCGGATGCGGGAAACGCTCATCCAGATATTCCATGATGACGGTGGACTGATACAGGGTCAGCTCGCGATCCACCAGGGTCGGCACCTCGTTGTAGGGGTTCAGCGACGCCAGATCTTCCGGTTTGTTATTACCGTCGACGTCAACGATATCCACCGTCACCCCTTTTTCAGCCAGTACGATCCGTACACGGTGGCTGTAATGGTCTTCCGGGGAAGAGAAGAAAGTCATTGAGGAACGCTTGGTCACCACACCCATGGTTGAGTTATCTCCAACACTAATATCTATAACAGAAACAGGGTAACCGCCGGGGCGGGTACCCTGTTCATGGCTGAAAGGCAGGCACTGTGATCAGTGCACGTCTTTCCAGTATTCCCTTTTCAGCAGGTAGGCCGGCACAAACAGCAATGCCAGGAAGGCCAGCACCTTCACCCCGAGACTTTCACGGTAGGGGCGCATCGGCTCCGCCGTGTAGGTCAGGAAGTTGGTGATATCACCCATCGCCTGCTGAAACTCCTTTTCACCAAGTTCCGACTCCAGCTTGGCCACCACGTTGGGCATGGCCACGCTCGGAAACACGTGGTTATTATACCCATAAGGACGGGAATCATCCTTATAGAATCCGGTCAAGTACGAATAGACCCAATCCGGGGAGCGCAATCGCGTCTCCATGGTCAGATCCGGCGGCGCCTTGCCGAAAAACGCCTTGCCATCCTGCCTGGACAAACCGTTCGCCATCTGCGCCCCCGGCTTTTCACTGGTGAAGTTGAGATACTTCTGCACCAGATCCTGGGGCATCTCCAGATCCTTCGCCATGCGGTTGTAACGCATGTATTTCAGGCTGTGACAGCCCATGCAATAGTTGACGAACAGCTTCGCACCATGCTGCAGACTGACCTTGTCCTGCAGATTGACCGGGGCCTTCTTCAGATCCGCCCCGCCCTCTTCGGCCGCCTGCGTCAGCAGCGGTAAGGCACATAGCAAAACCAGCAGCAGTCGCATCATCAGTGCCCTCCCGTGACACGCTCCGGCACCGGCCGGGAGGTCTCGAAGTTATGGACAAAGGGCAGCACCACCGCAAAGTAGAAGAAGTAGTACACCGTGCCGATCTGCGCCATGGTCTTGAAAATATCCTCGGCTTTCTGGGTACCCAGCCAGCCCAGCATGAGGAAATCCACCACGAACAGCGCCATGAACAGCTTGCTCCACCAGCCCCGGTAGCGAATCGACTTGACCGGGTGCCGGTCCAGCCATGGCAGCAAGAACAGAATCACAATGGCGCCACCCATGGCCATCAACCCCCAGGACTTGGAGGACATGCCGATGCTGATGGTGGTTGCCCGCAACATGGCGTAATAGGGCCCATAGTACCACACCGGAGCAATGTGACCGGGGGTTTTCAGGGCATTGGCCGGCTCGAAGTTGGGTTTTTCCAGCAGATAGCCGCCGCCATCCGGGAAAAAGAATACGATTATCGCAAAAATGATCAGGAAGACGATGACCCCGGGCAGATCCTTGACCGTGTAGTAAGGGTGGAAGGGGATGCCATCGAGGGGAATACCGTTCTTGTCCTTGTGCTGCTTGATCTCCACCCCGTCCGGGTTGTTGGAGCCGACTTCGTGCAGCGCCAGGATATGCAGCACCACCAGCCCCAGTAGCACAATGGGAATCGCCACCACATGCAGGGCAAAGAACTTGTTCACCGTGGCAGTGGAAAGCAGGTAGTCGCCGCGCACCCAGGTGGTCAGTGCTTCGCCGATTTCCTTCGCATCCTTGCCATCAATAAAGGGCAGGATATCGAACGGAATGGCGCCAACCAGGGAGATAATTACCTGCGCACCCCAGTAGGACATGTTGCCCCAGGGCAGCACATAGCCGAGGAAGCCTTCCGCCATCAAGGCCAGGTAGATCAGCATGCCGAACACCCAGACCAGCTCCCGCGGCGGCTTGTAGGAGCCGTACATCAGCCCGCGGAACATATGGATGTAGATCACCGCAAAAAACGCCGAGGCCCCCACCGAATGCATATAACGGATCAGCCAGCCCCACTCCACATCATTCATGATGTAGGCCACCGAGCCGAACCCATCGCTGGGCGAGTAGAACATGGTCAACCAGACACCAGTGAGCAGCTGATTGATCAGCACCACCAGCGACAGCACACCGAAGTAATACCAGAAATTGAAATTCTTCGGCGCATAGTACTCAGACATGTGGCGCTTGTAGGCGTCCACCACTGGCAACCGGGCATCCACCCAGCCCACCATGCGATTCAGCATTCCCATCATGCCTTGGTCTCCCCTTCTTCGGAGCCGACGATAATCACGGCATCACTGAGGTAGGAGTGCGGTGGCACCACCAGATTGGTGGGCGCCGGCACATTCTTGTAGACGCGACCTGCAAAATCGAACTTGGAGCCGTGACAGGGACAGAGAAAACCGCCGTACTTGAGTGCCACTGTCGGTTTGCGCTCATACATCGGCGAACAGCCCAGGTGCGTGCAGATACCAATCAGCACCAGGTATTCCTTCTTGATGGAACGCCATTCGTTATGAGCGTAGGGGGGTTGCTGACTTTCGACGCTGGAGGTGGGGTCTTTGAGCGTGTCGTCGAGTTTGGGGAGGGAATCAAGCATTCGCTGCGTGCGCCGGATCACCCAGATGGGTTGCCCGCGCCACTCATCGACCACCTGCTGCCCCATTTCCAGCTTGCCAATGTCGATCTTGACCGGAGCTCCGGCATTCCTGGCTCTGGCACTGGGCTGCCAGGATTGCACAAAGGGAACCGCGGCAAAAACGGTCCCCACTGCACCAATCGCGGCGGTCGCTCCTATCAGAAAGGTCCGCCGGCTGGTGTTCGCGCCTTCATTATTCATCGAATTCTTCTCCCCTCAGATCCCTGCCTGAAATACTTCAGGCCTCGGGTCGTGCCCCCGTGCTCCGGGCGGAGTAAGGCAAAAAAATGGTAAAGGAAAAAGCCCACACCTGACAACAGGCTATTCCTTAACCAGCCCGGAGAGAAGAGAAGACGGACACAAAAAAGCCCGGCAGTGCCGGGCTTCTTCGGGATAACTTCGCCAGTGCGAAATTAACGCTTGGAGAACTGCGGACGACGACGCGCCTTGCGCAGACCCACTTTCTTACGTTCCACTTCACGCGCATCACGGGTCACGTAACCGGCACGACGCAGGCTGCCACGCAGCTCGCCATCATACTCCATCAGTGCACGGGTGATACCGTGACGGATGGCGCCGGCCTGGCCGTTGTTGCCACCACCGCTGACAGTGACGTAAACATCGAACTTGTCAGTGGCTTCGGCCAGTTCCAGAGGCTGACGTACAACCATCTGGTTGGTCTTGCGGCCGAAGTAAACGTCCAGCGGACGACCATTGATGGTGATGCTACCGCTGCCCGGACGCAGGAAAACGCGTGCGGAAGAGGTCTTGCGGCGACCGGTGCCGTAGTTGGTTTCTACAGTTGCCATCGACAAACCCCTTTAGATTTCCAGCTGCTGCGGCTGTTGAGCAGTATGAGGATGCTCAGTGCCGGCATAGACTTTCAGTTTACGGAACATGGCGCGGCCCAGCGGGTTGCGCGGCAGCATGCCTTTGACCGCCTTCTCGATGATCAGCTCAGGCTTCTCTGCCTGCAGCGTGGAGAAATTGGCTTCTTTCAGGCCACCGGGATAACCGGTGTGACGGTAATACATCTTGTCGGCGGCCTTATTACCGGTTACCGCCACTTTGTCAGCGTTAACCACTACGATGTAATCACCGGTATCGACGTGCGGAGTGTACTCCGGCTTATGTTTACCGCGCAGACGGCTGGCAACTTCTGTAGCCAACCGACCCAGCGTTTTGCCGGAGGCGTCTACCACATACCAGTCGCGCTTTACGCTTTCCGGTTTTGCGCTGTAGGTCTTCATGGAATTCTGCCCTAAATTCAATACGTTACGGGTAGCAAACACCCGCCGGCGACAGTCCGCCGGGCAAGAGAGCGCGAATTCTACCCAAGCAGCCACTATAACACAAGAGCCGGCCTGCCTTATTTTGACCGAACCCGCCTCACCTCTCGCTGGCCAGCCGCTGGCGGCTTGAGTCCCGCCCGCGCTCATGATGAGATTGCCAATCTGCGGAGCCGCAGTATGCGCCCTTTTCCGCTTTTTGCCATCATCAGGAGGCACCCATGGAGTATCGTCAACTCGGCGGCACCGACCTCAAGGTCAGCGCCCTTTGCCTGGGCACCATGACCTGGGGCAACCAGAACACGCTCACGGAAGGCCATGCCCAGATGGACATGGCGCTGGACTATGGCATCAACTTCTTCGATACCGCCGAGATGTACGCGGTACCCGCCAGCCCGGAAACCTCCTTCAGGACCGAGACCATCATCGGCGAATGGTTTGCCAGAACCTGTCAACGGGACAAAGTGGTGCTGGCCACCAAGGCCGCCGGTCCCGGCGACTATGTCAAACATATCCGGGGCGGCCCGCATTTTAACCGGCAGCACCTGCAGGCCGCCGTGGAAGGCAGTCTGGAGCGCCTGCAGACCGACCATATCGACCTTTATCAGTTGCACTGGCCGGAGCGAACTACCAACTATTTTGGTCGGCTGGGCTATAAACACCGTGACGGTGAAGACGGCATTGCCATCAGTGAAACCGTCGCCGCCCTCAAGCCACTGGTGGATAGCGGCAAGATCCGCCATTGGGGGCTGTCCAACGAGACCCCCTGGGGCACCATGACCTTTATCCACGAGGCGGAAAAAATCGGCCTTTCTCGCCCTGTCAGCATCCAGAACCCCTACTCGCTGCTCAACCGCAGTTTTGAGGTAGGTCTGGCGGAAGTGGCCCACCGGGAACAGGTTGGCCTGCTGGCCTATTCGCCACTGGCCTTCGGCATGCTGACGGGCAAATATCGCCACGGCAAACGGCCGGACAATGCCCGCCTGACGCGGTTCAAGCAGTTTGCCCGTTACACCAATCCCCAGGCCGAGGCCGCCACCGATGCCTATTGCCAACTGGCCGAAGACGCCGGTATCAGCCCTGCCCAAATGGCTCTGCAGTTCGTCACCCAACGGCCCTTCGTGACCAGCAACATTATTGGCGCCACCGACCTGGCGCAGCTGAAGGAAAACCTGGAGAGCATTGCACTGCCCTGGGATCAGGCTCTGGAAAAAGCCATCGAGACCATTCACACCCGCTTCCCCTACCCGGCCCCTTGACCCCACCACCGGGCACCCGCCATGCGAGTGCCCGCTTTCAGCGCGCCACTCGAGCGGCAGCGGGTAACGATCAGCAGACCAAACAGACCGCTCGCCCCTGAAAAAAGCGCCGCTTTTGCAAAAAAGTTTAAAATTCCTGGCGTCCATGCCGGCAGAAACTGCGGCGCACCGGAAAGCGTTTTAACAATTGCCCGAACATCCCGGGGCGCTGGAGCAGGCGCGTTTTGCGGCATTGCCGGGAATTCGCCCAAAAAACCTTTAACAACAACGCGTTATCGAACCAGATTCAGCGGATTCACGGCCCCGCCAGCACATCATGACCCGGGCCACCGGCATGGCTATGATTGCGACCCGCAACCAAAGGTGGCAGGCAGTGACGGCTTGCCGAACGAAAAACAACCGCGACCGGCCCTGAACATGTCCATTGGTTTCTGGCTCAGCCTTGCCTGCCTCAGCCCTGTCCTGGTGCCCCAGGCGAAACACAGTCGCCGGGCCGTATTGCGTCTGCCGGAAGCCAGCGGCAACAGCCGCGGCCAATGGGGCAATGGCACCACCGACCGACGCATATTATTGCTCGGCGACTCCACCGCCGCCGGTGTCGGCGTCAGCGACCACCAGCAAGGGCTGGCCTGTGAGCTGGCGCGCTCACGCCATCGCGTCAACGGAGAAACGGTAGCCTGGCAGACCTGGGGACTGAACGGTGGGCGCCTGGCCGACCTGCTCACCAACCTGCCGGAACAGTCTCTACCGCAGGCAGACACCCTGATTATCAGCATTGGCGTTAATGACGTAACCGCCCTGACCCGTCGCCAGCTGTTCCGTGATCAACTGCAGGCCCTGGCTGCGCAATTGCAACAAAGCCATCCTGGCCGCCCGCTCCATCTGATGGCGGTACCCCCCATGCAACACTTCCTGGCTCTGCCCAGGCCACTTCGCGGCTTGCTGGGCTGGCGGGCACGACTGCTGGATGGCGAAATGCGCAAGCTGTCCCGCCAACACCCGGACCGTTTCTGCCACCTGTCTTATCCGCCCCTTTGTGCACCGGCGCTACTGGCCGCAGACGGCTTTCACCCCAGCGAGGAAGGCTACCGTTGCCTGGCCGCAGCGGTCAGTCAACGACTTGCCCGCCTTGACCGGGAAACAGACGACTTGCCCACAGCCACGGCCCGGCACACGCAGTGAGCCCATAAAAAAACAGGCGGGCCATGCCCGCCTGCCGAACTGCCTTGCCGAATCAATCAGAAGCGGTATGTCATCTGCGCACCAATGACGTCGGCGGCCAGCTCATACTTGCCGTTGAGAACGCCGCGGTCGGTCAGATTGGTTTTCGCGTCTTCAATAAAGATATGGGCGTAACCCACATCAATATTCATGTTATCCGCAGGCTTAAACCCGGCACCCAGCGTCACCGCAATCTTGTTGGAATCCGGAGAGGACGGTGAGCGGTTTTCGTTGTGCTGGGAAGAGTCTTCCTGATAGACACCAAAGCGCAGCAGGGTGTCATTGGACAGGGTATGACGCAGCCCCACGGAATAACGGGTGGTATTATTCCAGCCAAACTCCTGGGTGGTGGAACCCAGAGCCCCCGGCGCGGAACTCTTCACGGTCAGGTGATCCAGGGAGCTCCATTGCATCCACTCGACCCCCAGCAGCAACTGGGTGTTATCCGACAGGTCACCGGCATAGGAGAATTGCGCCGAAGCCGGCAAATCCAGCGATGCTTTGCCGCTGTATGTTCCCGCCAGCGCACCGGCCATGGCAGGCGCCAGCCCCTGAGCCAGTAATGCTGTGGTCTTAAAGGTAATATCTCCATCGAGATCAAAGTTGACTTTTGAACGATAAGCCACGCCAAAGTGGTTGTTTTCATCGGCATCAAAGGTGGCACCGATATTCCAGCCGTAGCCATCATCCTTGCCCTGCAGACGGGTAAAGGAGTTGCGAAGGTCCGCATCAATGTGCTGGTAACTGAGGCCCAGACCTACCCGCAGACCGTCCGAGACCTGGAAGCCCAGCGCCGGGTTGATATTGTAGGTTTTGACGTCCGATAACGTTGCATAACGATCACCGGTGGTTGGCGACAGGGGCGCAAGCGGGTCAGTGGCCTGATTACCCCAGTTGCTGTCATATTCGAGCTTGGTGCCGAAGGGCGCATTAATGCCCAGACCAAACGTCATCATGTCGGTCAGTGGCAGGGCCAGGTAAACGCTTCCCACTACCGGGTCCAGGTCCTTGATGTCACCGGGCCCGGAGGGGCCATTGCTCTTGAAACTGGTATCAATCATGACCTGCTGGACATCGGCGGTAATTTGACTCTGATCAAGCCCCGCCAGGGTTGCCGGGTTGTACCATTGGTTTGACGCATCCTCGCTGAGTACCGCGGAGCCGGCATAGGCTGTACCCAAGGCGGAAACCGACTGTTCACTGACGGCAAAGCCGGTAGCCATGGCCTGGCCGGCCATCATGGATACGGCAGACCCGATTAGTAGCGCGCTCGTTTTCATTCTCATTGGTCTCTCCCTCTTCCTCGCTAGAAAAAAAATGTATCTTGCAAGATTATTTTCTGACCAACTCCACTTATACACAAAACCGTCAAACCCCAGCAACACTGTTTTTGCTATGGCACTTCCTTCTTACAAAATTTAAAAAAACCATAAAAAAAGGCGACCTGAGGTCGCCTTTGCTGTCTGCCCACGGGGTTTAGTCCGCCAACACGGCCTTGGCCACGATGGTCTTCATGATCTCGTTGGTACCACCGTAAATCCGCTGTACCCGGGAATCGGCGAACATCCGGGCAATCGGGTATTCCCACATGTAACCGTAGCCACCATGCAGCTGCATACACTCATCGATCACTTCACACTGCAAATCAGTGATGTAGTACTTGCCAGCCGCCGCAGTAGGAATATCCAGCTCATGCTTCAGGTGCAGCTCCAGGCAGCGGTCCACGTAGGTGCGAGCTACTTCAAGCTTGGTATGCATCTCGGCAATCTTGAACTGGGTGTTCTGGAAGTCGGCAATGGAGCGGCCGAATGCCTTGCGCTCCTTCACATATTCGATGGTCTGCGCCAGGGCGGACTCGGCCATGGCCAGGCCACCGATGGAGATGCCCAGACGCTCCTGGGGCAGTTCCTTCATCAGGTAGACAAAGCCCATGCCTTCTTCACCCAGCAGGTTTTCCGCCGGCACTTTCACGTCCTGGAAGAACAGCTCGGAGGTATCCTGAGCCTTCATGCCCACCTTCTTCAGGTTGGTGCCCTTTTCAAAGCCTTCCGAGGCGGTTTCCACCACGAACAGGCTGATGCCCTTGGCGCCCTTGCTGGGGTCGGTCTTGGCCACCACGATGACGATGTCGGCGTTCTGACCGTTGGTGATGAAGGTCTTCGAGCCGTTCAGGACATAATGATCACCCTGCTTGACGGCGGTGGTCTTCACGCCCTGCAGGTCGGAGCCGGCGCCCGGCTCGGTCATGGCGATGGCACCGATACACTCGCCGGTGACCATTTTCGGGAGGTATTTCTCTTTCAGGAATTCACTGCCGTTGTTCTGGATGTAGGGCGCCACGATTTCGGTGTGCAGCCCCCAGCCAATGCCGGTCAGGCCCAGGCGGGAAATTTCCTCGTTGATGACCACGCTGTAGAGAAAATCGGCCTCAATACCGCCGTACTGCTCCTTGACCATGGGACACAGAAAGCCCTGTTCACCGGCCTTCAGCCACACGTCACGGGGCACAACGCCCTGCTTTTCCCACTCCTCGTTGAACGGGACCGCTTCGGCTTCAAGAAATTTGCGAACGGTATCGCGGAAGGTTTCGTGGTCGGAACTGAACAGGGTGCGAGGGATCATGACTCTCTCCGGTCTAGGCAACTGACTGCGCCGTGCCGCAGCGCGGCGCGAAAGGGCTCAATGATGTGCAACGCCCCTGACTTCAGGCAATGACCAAATTGCTCAGCGGGTTCGCGGGCGGTCAACTGCAATGGAAAAACGCTGAAACCGCTTCCCCCCATGCCTTGC
>JAWVWY010000105.1:0-11025 GCA_033723495.1 Alcanivorax sp.
GGCAGTTCCCCCTACTGTCAAAATGAATAGGGCCGCTAAGCGGTTGAATTGAAAACGCTTTTTTCTCACAGGAAAAAAGATTGCCGTTGCAGTGGCGCAATCCGGCTCTCGCGGAGGCATTTTACCCTTTTTGCACCCCCCTGGCTCTTCTTACCGGGCAGCAAAATCTCTACACTCTGGCCCTCGCAATGGAGACCCCGTGATGACCAACACCCCCGCGCTGCTGCTTGCCTCCTCCTCGCCCTTCCGCCGGGAGCTGCTTGGCAAGCTGAACCTGCCGTTCCGCCACCAGAGCCCGGATATTGACGAAAGTCGGCGGGACGGGGAAAGCCCCACCGCACTGGTCATGCGCCTGGCCCGACAGAAAGCCCAGGCGCTGGCCGACCAGCATCCGGACACCCTGATCATCGGCTCCGACCAGGTAGCGGTTTTGGGTGATCAGGTTCTGGGCAAGCCCGGCAACCGCGACAACGCCATGGCGCAATTGGCCGCGGCCAGCGGTCAACGGGTGCGCTTTCTCACTGGCCTGTGCCTGCTCAATACCGCCAGCGGTCGCAGCCAGGTGGGCTGCGAGCCTTTTGATGTGCAATTTCGCACCCTTCGCCCGCAGCAGATTGAGCGCTACGTGGATAGCGAACAGCCGTTCAATTGTGCCGGCAGTTTCAAATCCGAGGGACTTGGCATCGTGCTGTTCAAGGCGCTGGAAGGCCGCGACCCCAATGCCCTGGTCGGCCTGCCCATCATTTTGCTGACCGACTTTCTGGCTGCCGAAGGTCTGTCACTGCCACGCTGAGCCTGGGCCACGGCCATGCCGTGGCCCCGGGAACCTTCAGCCCGCTACCGCCGCAGAGTGATAAAACACCAGCAGCAACACTCCGAAGATAATCCGGTAGACACCGAAGCTGACAAAGGTGAAGCGCTGCAGGAAGTGGATAAACCATTTCATGGTCAGGTAGGCCACCACGAAGGCCGTTACAAAGCCGGCAGCCAGGCTGATCAGGTTGGCTTCACTGAAATCCTGGTAATGCCTGAGCAGATCAAAACCACTGGCCGCCGCCATCACCGGCAGCGCCAGCAGAAAGGAAAATTCCGCACAGGCCTGACGACTCAGCCCACAAAGCAGACCACCAACAATGGTGGAGCCGGCACGACTGGTACCCGGCACCACCGCAAATATCTGGGCGATACCGATCCAGAACGCCTGCCTGTAAGTCACCGCCGTCACATCCGTGGTATGAGCCGCCTGTTCCTTGTAGAAGTGCTCCAGCACCAGGAAAACAATACCGCCAACAATGAACATGACCGCCACCACGGTGACTGAGAACAGCTCCTTGATCTGGTGGTGAAACAGCAACCCGACCACCCCGATGGGAATAAAGGCCAGTATCAGCTTTTTCCAAAGCTCCAGATGGCGAAAGCTGATCTTGTCACGGTAATTGGCCACCACCGCCAGAATCGCCGCCAACTGGATAATCACGTCGAAGGCCTTGTTGGCGTCGTTGCTGGGCAGCCCCAGCCAGTCGCTCACCACAATCAAATGCCCCGTAGACGACACCGGCAGAAATTCTGTCAGCCCTTCCACCACACCGAGAATGATGGCTTGCAAAATATCCATGGGAAGCGAGGTCTCCAGCAGAAAATGCGCGGGCCCGTCATGGGCCCGCTGGAAAAGTCAGGTTGCGGTGCTGGCTCAGCGCAATACCGGCCCGTTGGCGCTAAGTCCCAGGCTGGAAGCGAGGCCATGGCCCACGGACACGCCGAAACGGCGAATCAGTTGATCCAGCGGCGAGCGACTGACTGAATAGTTCACGGTACGATCCACGCCGATCACATCACGGACCACCTGACCCGGGCTTTTCAGGCCATCAATCAGCCCAAGCTTGAGGGCCTGCTGGCCAGTCCAGAACAGGCCGGAAAACAGCTGCGGATGACCGTCCACCTTGAGGCGATCGCCCCGCCCCTTCTTCACCGCGGTGATGAATTGCTGATGAATGTCATCCAGCATGGACTGCATGTATTTCTTGTCCCATTGGGTGACCGGCGCAAACGGATCCATCAGATCCTTGTGTTCACCGGCGGTCATCACGCGGCGCTCTACACCCAGCTTGTCGGCAGTACCCTGCAGACCGAAGCCGGCCATGATCACACCAATGGACCCCACCACGCTGGCCGGGTCGGCATAAACTTCATCAGCGGCAGACGCTATATAGTAGGCCCCGGATGCCCCCATATCGGTAATCGCCGCATAGACCTTCTTGTCCGGGTGCGCCTTGCGCAGGCGGCGAATCTCGTTGTAGACCTCATTGGCCTGCACCGGCGAGCCGCCCGGGCTGTTGATCTTCAACAACACCGCCTTGGCGTTATCCGCGTCAAAGGCATCACGCAACCCCTGTACGATCAGGTCGGCGCTGGCATCCTTGTCAGCGGCAATGACACCATTGACATTGACCACCGCCACATGGTCCTCGGCGCGCGCCACACCATCGCCAGTGCGTCCGGGCAACACCATAATCAGCAGGGCAAACAGATAAACAAAGGTGAGGGCCTTGAAAAAGATGCCCCAGCGGCGCGTCTTGCGCTGTTCGTCCTGGGCCTGACCCAGCAGTTTTTCAATCAGCTGCCATTCACGGTCGTTCTGTGGGCGCGGTTGTTGGTTATCCATATTCAGGCGCTCTCTGTTATCGGTTGTTGTGCCAGCCCGATCAGGGGCAGCAATTGCATCAGCTCATCAATAATGGCGCGCGGCTCGCAGGGCACCAGTCGTTCCAGCGGATGAGCCCCGTAACTGACGGCCACACGGTCTACCCCGGCGGCGCGGGCCATTTCCAGATCGAAACTGGTATCACCGACTACCAGAGCCTGCTCTGGTGCGACCCTGAATTGCGACAACAGTTCCAGCACCATGGCCGGATGCGGCTTGGACCGGCTTTCATCGGCGCAGCGGGAAGCGTCGAAATAGCGGTCCAGCCCGGTATTGCCCCAGACACGCTGCAGCCCCTTGCGACTCTTGCCAGTGGCCACCGCCAGCTTGAGGCCAGCCTGACGCAACTGTGTCAGCACCTCCAGGGCGCCGGGATAAAGCGCGCTGGGGGTTTGCTCAGCGGCAATGAAGTGCGCCGCATAACGCGCCCGCATCTGTTCGATGCCGTCTGCGTCCAGCTGCGGGTAAAGAGACGCAATGGCCTCGGGCAGCCCCAGGCCAATAATCCCCCGCACCGCGTCAGCATGCAGTGACGGCAGGGTCAAATCCACCGCCGCCTGCTGCATGCAATGGACAATGCGGCCGGTGGAATCCATCACCGTGCCATCCCAGTCGAAAATCACCAGCTGGTAGTTCATCCCTGCCCCCGCAAACCGGCCAGAATGGCCTCGAAATCCGCATCCAGTGGCGCGGTCACCGTCAGCTTCTTGCCGCTTAGCGGGTGCACGAAAGTCAGGCTGCGGGCATGCAGGCACAACCGCCGGCGCCCCAGTGAGGCCAGCAAGGCGGCACCGCGATCACTGCCATACTTGTCGTCACCCAGCAGCGGGAAACCGCCAAACTGGCTGTGTACGCGAATCTGGTGGGTTCGACCGGTTTCCAGCAGGGCCTCCACCAGCTGCGCCTGGGCAAAGCGCTCCAGCAGGCGGAAATGGGTCACCGAGGGCTTACCATCCCGGGATACCCGCACAATGCGCTCATTACCGTTCATCATTTTCAGCAACGGCGCCTCCAGGGTGCGCTCCTTGCCCTTGAACCCCTGGCACAGCAACCAGTAGCGCTTTTCCACCTTGCCGGCCTGCATCAGGCGCTGCAGCTTGCGCAGCATGCCACGATGACGCGTCACCATAATCAGGCCGCTGGTATCCCGATCCAGCCGATGCACCAGTTCCAGGCCCGTCTCTGCGGGATACATTGCCCGCAGGGCTTCAATCAGCCCCAGGCTCACACCACTGCCGCCATGCACGGCCAGACCGGCGGGTTTATTGAAGATGAACAACTGCTCGTCTTCATAGACGCAGGCGCGGCGCAACCGCTCGGCGAGACTGTCACTGACCGCCGGCGGCGCCGTCGATTCACTGGTACGAATCGGTGGGATCCGCACCTGATCCCCTGCCGCCAAGCGGGTGGTCTGCTTGGCGCGCCCCTTGTTCACGCGCACTTCCCCAGAGCGGATAATCCGGTAAATACGGGACTTGGGCACCCCTTTGAGGTGGGTGAACAGGAAATTATCCAGGCGTTGACCGGCTCTGCCCTCGTCGATGGTGACGAAGGTAACCCGGTCCGCAGCGGGGGTAGCTTCTGACATGGCCGCGATTCTAGCAGGATCGGCACAAATGTCTGCATTCTTGCTGCTTTCTTGCGCAATCTATCTGATTGATCCGGCTAGTCTTTTATTGCTATAGTCAAGCGTCGACCTGAACAGGCGACGGCGACGCGCAGCGAACATTCGCCGTCAGGCCCCTCCGGCCATGCCGAAGAAGACCGGGGCCCGCCCGGCAGGTCTGATGAAATAGCGTTAATGCCCACTCTCCATGCGGATATTGGGCGAACGCTGCAGCAAACCCATTTACAGCGCCCGGCATTCGGGCCCTGAACATTAACATGGTGGCCTGCAGCGCCGGTCAGATGACCTGGAAAACAGACAGACAGAGTTTACACATTGCTGTGTGAGGCTAACCACGGCAATCGCGTGAAGCATTAATGACTGGCCCATTGCCAGCGAAATTACGCACTAAACATTGAATACAACTCGGAGAGCAGCACAGACAGGCACCCCATCACCAAGGAACGCGCACCAACAGAACGTGCGTCATTACCCGTGACGAGCCTGTCGGCACTCCCCCTGGTCTGCTACCGGTTACTGCCCGGCCCTGCCCCATGCCACCACAAACTTGTGGTAGCACAATGAAACGTATGCTCATCAACGCCACTCACCCCGAAGAGGTTCGGGTGGCACTGGTCGACGGCCAACGGCTTTATGACCTGGATATCGAACACCGCACACGGGAACAGAAGAAGTCCAACGTTTACAAAGGCAAGATCACCCGGGTGGAACCGTCCCTGGAAGCCGCTTTTGTGGATTTTGGTGCCGAACGGCACGGTTTCCTGCCCCTCAAGGAAATTTCCCGCCAGTACTTCCAGAAAGATCCCAAGGACATCCAGGGCCGCATCAACATCAAGGATGTGATCAAGGAAGGCCAGGAAGTGATCATTCAGGTGGCCAAGGAAGAGCGTGGCAACAAGGGCGCTGCCCTGACCACCTTTATCAGCCTGGCTGGCCGCTATCTGGTATTAATGCCCAACAACCCCCGTGCCGGCGGTATTTCCCGCCGCATCGAAGGTGAAGAGCGGGCCCAGCTCAAAGAAGCGTTGTCCGCCCTGACTATCCCCGATGAAATGGGGGTGATCGTGCGCACCGCCGGCCTGGGCCGCAGCGCCGAGGAACTGCAGTGGGATCTGGACTTCCTGCTCAAGCAGTGGACCTCCATCGAGGAAGCGGCACAAAACCGCAAGGCGCCCTTCCTGATCTACCAGGAATCCAATGTCATTATCCGCGCCATCCGTGATTATCTGCGCAAGGATATCGGTGAAGTTCTGATCGACTCCGAAAAGGTCTTCGCAGAAGCTCAGGCTTTCGTGCAGCAGGTGATGCAGGATTTCCAGCACAAGATCAAACTGTACAACGAGGAAACCCCGCTGTTTTCCCGTTTCCAGATCGAATCCCAGATCGAAACGGCCTTTGAACGGGAAGTGAAGCTGCCCTCTGGCGGCTCCATCGTCATCGACCCCACCGAGGCGCTGGTCTCCATCGATATCAACTCCTCCCGGGCCACCAAGGGCGCGGATATCGAGGAAACCGCGCTGCAGACCAACCTGGAAGCCGCCGACGAAATTGCCCGCCAGCTGCGTCTGCGTGATATCGGCGGCCTGATCGTGGTGGACTTCATCGACATGGGCCCGGCCCGTAACCAGCGGGAAGTGGAAAACCGCATGCGCGACGCCCTGGAAGCGGACCGCGCCCGTATTCAACTGGGCCGCATCTCCCGCTTCGGCCTGCTGGAACTGTCGCGTCAGCGCCTGCGCCCGAGCCTCGGCGAGACCTCCAGCATCGTCTGCCCGCGCTGTGACGGCCAGGGCCATATCCGTGATGTGAAATCCCTGGCCCTGAGCATCCTGCGCCTGATCGAAGAAGAGGTGATGAAGGAGCGCACCGGCGAAATCCAGGCCCAGGTACCGGTGGCCGTGGCCACCTACCTGCTCAACGAAAAGCGCCAGCCCCTGCGCGCCATCGAGGAGGGTCACAAGGTACGGGTGATCATCATCCCCAACCCCAACCTGGAAACGCCGCACTTCGAAGTGGAGCGCATCCGCGAGGACCAGACTACCGCCCAGCTAAGCCATGAAATGGACCTGCTGGAAGGTGAAAAGGACCCGGCTGTCGCATCCGCCCAGGACACCGAGATCAAGATTCAGGAGCCGGCCGTCAAGCTGGTGGCCCCGGATACCGCCGCGCCGCCGCCCAAGCCGGCAGAACCGGCCCCGGTTACCCCGCAGCAGCTGGGCCTGCTGGCACGGCTATTCACCTGGCTGGCCCAGGTATTTAGCAAGCCGGCCCAACCGGAGAAGGCGCGCCAACCGCAGGCCAAGGGTGGTCAGCGCCAGCAGAATAATCGTGGTCGCAATAACGCCAACAACCGCAACCGTGGCGGCAACAACGACAACCGTCGTAACCGTAATGCGGACAACCGCTCCGACAACCGCACCGACAACCGCAATAAGAGCGACAACCAGCGCAAACGTGGCGGCAAGGCCGACGATGGCCGCAATGACAACCGTGGCGCGGCGGACAATAAAGCGGATGGCAACAAGGAGGCCAACCGCAACGAACGTCGTGGCCGTAACGATAACCGTCGCAACAAGAGCGACGATAACCGCGACGATAATCGTAACGAGGGCGGCAACAAGGGGCGTAACCGTAACCGCAATCGTGGCGGTGACAACAAGCCGCAACAGGACAAGCAGCAGGACAACAAGGCCGACAACAAAGCGGATCGTGGCGACAACAAGGGCCCCAAGGCGCCCCGTCGCAACGAAGCCAAGGACGACCGCCCGCTGCGCGAACGCCAGCGCCCGGCCAAAACGGCTGAACAGAGCGGTGACAAGGTAGCCGGCGACAACAAGCCGCAACCGGCGCGCACGGAGCAGAAACCGGCCAGCAAACCCCAACCCCAGGCGGCGGACAGCCAGCCACGGGATGATGAGGGTCACCCGCCGGCCAAACTGGTCCCGGCCCAGGAGCCTGCCGCGCAAAAGCACGACACGCCCCGGTCAGAGGCGCAGCCCCAACAAGCCAAGCCGAAGCCGGCCCAGCCGGGCGCGGCAGCAGCACCGACCGCCGACAGCAAGCCGCAACAGCCGGCCAAGCCGGAGCAAAAGCCGGCAGAAAAGCCGCAGGCCACAACACCGGCCGAGTCACACCCTGCCGCCGTCTCCACCCCCCCTGCACAGGAGGCGGACAGAACACCAGCCGCCGCCGCCAGCAAGGAGCAGGACAAAGGCGCTGCGGCGACTGACACAGCGGCCAAAGCGGAACAATCGCAGGCCAGCGAGCCCAAACCCGTGGCAACCCGCCAGGCCAGCGAAGCTCAGCCGAGCCTGGCCAGCGCTGCCAAGCCTGCGGCATCGGCCGATGCCGATACACAGCAGGTGCAGGACAAGCCGGAGCAGACGCCGCAACCGGCTCCGGCTGCCAGCCGCGCCAGCAATGATCCGCGCACGCGGGGCCGGCAACCGACGGCCAGCCAGCCGGCAGCACAACCGGCCGCGCCGGTCAAACCGGAACCGGCTGCCGCAGAACCCGCCAAACCGGCCAATGAGCTACCTACCCGCGCCGTGGAAGTCAAAACTTCGCGCCCGGTGGAAGCACCAGCGGCTGCCGAGCAGGGGCGTGCAGGCAATGACCCGCGGCAACGTCGCCGCGAGCAACAGGCCGCTGCGGCCCAGCAGGCCAACCAAGAGGATGCGGCCTCGGATCAGTAAGGCACGCAAACTAAAAAGCCCGCCATTTGGCGGGCTTTTTTGTCACTGGAGAGTCGCTACAAAGACGCCGGCGTCACTGCACGGCGAGCCGCCAGCACCTCCTTGTCGGTCGGCGCCCCTTTGCCGGTCAGCACACAGCGCTCGCACTCCACCAATTGGCCCGGCGTAAACTGCCAGCTTTCATCGTCCGGCATGTTACCAACCAGCCGAAATACCTCATCGTGGACATGAACAGCATTAACGGCGCGCCAGGCCTCGGTATGAAGGCCCTCCAGCGCCACATAGACTTCATACATGATCGGGCTCCCTGCCATCCGCAACCGCCACGGCGGCACATTACGAATTCACATTTATCCTGCGGGGGCAAACCAGCAATTACCTGCCCACACCAAACTACAGGGTCCGGGTAATGACGGAGCACGGCAAGCCTTCAGGGCAGCAGAATAGGTTCCTGCTCCAGCGTTACCAGAAACTGTTCCTGCACACTCTGACGCACTGCGGCAGCCAACGCCAGTACATCCTGGCTGACGGCACCACCATGGTTAACCAGTACCAGAGCCTGCTCACTGTGCATGCCGACCGGCCCCAGACGTTTCCCTTTCCAGCCCGCCCGCTCAATCAGCCAGCCGGCCGCCAGCTTGACCCGATCGCCCTGGGGATAGGCCACCAGCTCCGGATAGCGGGCCTTGAGGCCCTGATAGTGCGACTGGCTGACCAGCGGATTCTTGAAAAAACTGCCGGCATTGGGCAATACCGCCGGGTCCGGCAACTTGCTCTGGCGCACGGCAATGACCTGCTGGCGCACCGCCGCAGGGCTGATGTCAGCCGGATTCTGAGCGGCAAAGGCAACCTTGAGCGGCCCGTATTCCACGTTGCAGACCGCATGGCGATTCAGACGCAGCTCAATGCCGGTAATCACGTAGCGACCGCGATCGGCACTCTTGAAGCGGCTGTCGCGGTAGGCGAAATCACACTGATCGGCACTAAAGTGATGCAGCAGACCGGTCTGCACATCCATGGCGGTTACCTGTTCCAGTACCTGGGCCAGTTCCACACCATAGGCCCCGATATTCTGAAACGGCGCCGCACCGGCGGTACCGGGGATCAGCGACAGGTTCTCAAGCCCTTGCCAGCCCTGCGACACGGTCCAGCCCACCAGATCATCCCAGCGCACACCGGCACCGGCGGCCACCCAGACATAATCGCGATCTTCGCGCACCCTGGCCATGCCATCCAGGGCCGGAATCAGGGTCAGCCCGGGCAGATCCCCACGCAACACCAGATTGCTGCCCTCCCCCAGCACCTGCAGGGGCTGTGAAGCATCACGGTCGGTGAGCAGCTGGGACAGCTGGTCCAGGGTATGGGGACGGGCCAGCGCCTCGGCCCGGGCCGGCAGGCGCAGGGTATTGAAGGGGGCAAGATCCGCGTCGCGGACGATCACAGCTGCTCCCGCAGGGCATCCAGCAGACCGTCGGCACCATCCTCGATCAGGTCCAGTACTTGGTCAAAACCATCCTCGCCACCGTAATAGGGATCCGGCACTTCACGCCGATCACTGCGTGCATGGTCCAGGAATCGGCCCAACCGGGCACGACTGGCGGCCGGCTGCATGGCCTGCAGGTCCGCCAGGTTGGCATTATCCATGGCCAGAATCACATCAAAGCGATGGAAATCTTCCGGCCCCACCTGGCGGGCTCTCAGCAGGCTCATGTCGTAGCCGCGCCGGGCTGCGGCCTCGCGGGTCCGCGGGTCCGGTGCCCGGCCAATATGCCAGTCCCCGGTACCGGCGCTGTCCAGCTGGATCTGTGCCTCCAGACCCGCCTGACGCAGGCGTTCCCGGAACACCACTTCGGCGGTGGGAGAACGGCAGATATTGCCCAGGCAAACAAACAGTACCGAAACGGTCATGTGCCCTGCCCCAGCTGTCGGCGCAGACGCTCGAGATCCTCCGGGGTATCCACGCCACCGGGTACCGCCTCACAGGCCGGCGCCACATGAATGGCCACGCCATTGGCCATGGCCCGCAACTGCTCCAGCGACTCCAGGGTCTCCAGCGCTGCGGGGGGCCACTGCACATACTGGTGCAGGAAGGCGACCCGGTAGGCGTAAATACCGATATGTCGCCACCAGTTGCCACCAGTGATATCCCGTCCACCATCGGCAAAGCCATCCCGGTGCCAGGGAATCGGCGCCCGGGAAAAATACAAGGCACGGCCATGCTGGTCGAACACCACCTTGACCACGTTGGAATTGAACAGGTCATCGGCCAGTTCTATGGGCTCGCACAGGGTGGCCATCTGGCAGGCCGGGTTGGCGGCCAGGTTTTCCGCCACCTGGTTGATCACCGAGGGCGGAATCAACGGCTCGTCGCCCTGCACATTGACGATGATGTCGTCATCGCCCAGCTGCAGCTGGGCCGCCACTTCCTGAAGACGATCAGTGCCGGATGGATGGTCCCGGCGAGTCATCACCACTGGCACCTGCCCGGCCAGCGCCGCACCGATGCGCTCATCATCGGTGGCCACATACACCTGGGCTGCCCCACTTTGCTGGCAACGTTCCGCCACGCGGGCCACCATGGTCTTGCCGGCGATATCCGCCAATGGCTTGCCCGGCAGCCGGGTGGAGGCATAACGCGCCGGCACCACCACGTAAAAACTCATGCATCTTCTCCGTTGAGGGCTCGGTCGAGCATCTGCTCCAACAGACCATCAGGCAGCAGGGCCTCCACCGGCAAGGCCCACCAGTGGGGCTCGGCAAAGGCGGCACACTTTACCGCATCCTTTTCAGTCATCACCACCGGCAGACTGTCGCGAAAACGCAGATCGCTGTGCTGATAGGCATGATGATCGGGAAATACATGCGGCTTGATGCTCAGGCCGATCACGTTAAGCAGGTTGAAGAAGCGCTTGGGGTTACCGATACCCGCCACCGCATGGACCTGGGGATAGAGTCGCAGGAACTCGCGGGGGGTCAGCGACTCGCCTCCGGCCAGTGGCTGA
>JAWVWY010000106.1:0-10957 GCA_033723495.1 Alcanivorax sp.
GACATCATTCTTGAACAGCTTGCCTCCAGTTACGCGGTGCTCACCGAAGACGAAAAACAGCTGGGCGTCTGCCTGGTGGATATTGGCGGCGGCACCACCGACATTGCCATCTTCACCGAGGGGGCAATCCGCCATACCGCAAATATTCCCATCGCCGGCGATCAGGTGACCAACGACATCGCCATGGCGCTGCGTACCCCCAAGCAGCATGCCGACGAGATCAAGATCAAGTATGCCTGCGCCCTGACCCAGCTGGCCGGGGCGGATGAAACCATCAAAGTGCCCAGCGTCGGTGACCGGCCGCCGCGCACCCTCAGCCGCCAGAATCTGGCCGAGGTGGTGGAGCCGCGCTATGACGAGCTGTTCACTCTGGTACAGGCGGAAATCCGCCGCTCCGGCTTCGAGGACCTGATTCCCGGCGGTATCGTGCTGACCGGAGGTTCCTCCAAGATCGAGGGCGCGGTGGACCTGGCGGAAGAAATCTTCCACATGCCGGTACGGCTGGGGATGCCGCAGGGCATTTCCGGGCTCACCGACGTGGTCAAGAACCCGATTTATTCCACCTCCGTGGGGCTGCTGCTCTATGGACAGCGCATGGAGAAGGAAGGCACCAGCCCGCGGGCCCAGGCCGGTGGCGGTGAAGTGAACTGGCTGGAGCGTTTCAAGAGCTGGTTCCAGGGCAATTTTTGATGAATACGCGGGCACGCAACACGCAACACGCAGCACGCTGAATCGGAGTGGTTTTTGCGTGAAGCGTGCAAGCGTGTAAGCGACTTAAAGGTTTCAAAACGAGCCGGATAGGCCGGCCCGATTTGGAAAACGCAGTAAACAGGGAAGCAAAAACGGGAGATCAACCATGCAATTCAAACTGGAAGACAGCGTACCGCATGGCGCGGTCATTAAAGTAGTGGGTGTCGGTGGTGGTGGCGGTAACGCCGTCGATCACATGGTGCGTTCAGGTGTGGAAGGTGTCGATTTCATCTGTGCCAACACGGATGCTCAGGCGCTGCGCAATGCCACGGCCAAGACCGTGATTCAACTCGGCAGCCAGGTCACCAAGGGGCTGGGTGCCGGTGCCAACCCGGATATCGGTCGCCAGTCGGCCCTGGAAGACCGGGATCGTATCGCCGAGCTGCTGGACGGTGCCGATATGGTGTTCGTGACCGCCGGCATGGGCGGTGGTACCGGCACTGGTGCGGCGCCGGTGGTGGCGGAAATCGCCAAGGAACTGGGTATCCTGACCGTGGCGGTGGTGACCAAGCCATTCCCGTTCGAGGGCAAGAAGCGCATGCGCTCCGCCCAGGAAGGGATCGAGGCGCTCAAAGAGCAGGTGCACTCCCTGATCACCATCCCCAACGAAAAACTGCAGGCGGTACTGGGCGGTTCTACCAGTCTGCTGGACGCCTTCAAGGCGGCCAACGAGGTGCTGCAGGGGGCGGTCAAGGGGATTGCCGACCTGATCGTGCGTCCCGGCATGATCAACGTGGATTTCGCCGACGTGCGCACGGTAATGAGCGAAATGGGTACCGCCATGATGGGTACCGGCACGGCCACCGGTGAAAACCGCGCGGCGGAAGCGGCGCAGGCGGCCATTTCCAGCCCGCTGCTGGAGGATGTGGATCTGCGTGGTGCCCGCGGCATCCTGATCAATATCACCGCCAACGAGTCCATTGCCCTGGACGAGTTCTCCGAAGTGGGGGATATCGTCAGCGAGCTGGCCAGCGAAGATGCCAATGTCATCATCGGTACCGCCATTGACCCGGATATGGGCGACAACATCAGCGTCACCGTGGTGGCCACCGGTCTGGGCGCGGCGGCCCAGGAACTTAAAGTGGTGCGTGGTCGTCAGACCCCTGTCACCGCCGATGGCCGGGTAGACTATGCGGACCTGGACCGCCCCGCCGTGGAGCGCAAACGCGCTGCCCAGCAGGCTGCCAGCGGCCGCGGTCAGCAGGCGGTCAACACCGCGGAAGATCTGGATTTCATTGATATCCCGACCTTTCTCCGCCGCCAGGCCGACTAACGGTTTGGCGTTAAGGGTGAAAATAAGGGCCATTCCGGTATAATCCGGGCCTTATTTCGTGTTGAGGATAGCGGTATCCTTCAGGATACCTGCAGCTGTGTGACAGACTGATGATCAGACAACGAACGCTGAAAAACGTGATCCGTGCCACTGGCGTGGGCCTGCACACCGGCGAAAAGGTCTATATGACCGTGCGCCCGGCACCGGTGGATACCGGCATTGTGTTCCGCCGTGTGGACCTGGAACCGGTGGTTGAAATCCAGGCCTCCGCGGATGCTGTCGGAGAAACCACATTGTCGTCCACCCTGGTTCAGGATGGCGTCAAGGTGGGCACCGTGGAGCACTTCCTGTCTGCCATGGCGGGGCTGGGCATCGACAACGCCTTCGTGGAATTGTCGGCGCCGGAAATGCCGATCATGGATGGCAGTGCCGGTCCGTTTGTGTTCCTGCTGCAATCCGCGGGCATCAAGGAACAGGAAGCGGCCAAGAAGTTCATCCGTATCAAGAAGGAAGTGACGGTGCGTGAGGGCGACAAGTCCGCCACCTTCGTGCCCTTCGATGGCTTCAAGGTGACTTTCTCGATCGAGTTTGATCATCCGGTGTTTGAAGACCGTAACCAGTTGGCGAGTATCGACTTTTCCACCACCTCCTTTGTCAAGGAAGTGGCCCGGGCGCGGACGTTCGGCTTTATGCGCGATATCGAGTTCCTGCGCAGCCAGAACCTGGCCCTGGGCGGCAGTGTCGACAACGCCATCGTGGTGGACGAGTACCGCATCCTCAACGAGGATGGCCTGCGCTACGAAGACGAGTTCGTCAAACACAAGATGCTGGATGCCATTGGTGACCTGTATCTGCTCGGCCACAGCCTGATCGGCGAGTTCGTTGGCCACAAGTCCGGTCATGCCCTTAACAATGCCCTGTTACGGGAAATTCTTCGTCAGGAGGATTCCTACGAGGTTGTGACCTTCGAGGACGCGACCAACGCGCCGGTATCGTATATGCGCCCGGTGCTGGCCGCCGAATAAGGCAGCAACTCCCTGTCCCTCCTGACTGTTCTCCCGCAGTCAGGGGGTATTTTCCGCACGGCTTGCCAGCCGTTTCAGGGACGCCCTGAGTTCTTCATCCTCGATACACTCTGCCAGTGATTCAATCTGACGGGCACTTTCCCGGTCCAGCTGTGGCCCTGAGTCATTGTTGGCACGAGGGTTGCTTTGCTGTGGGTGCCGTTGGCCACCCACCACGATCTTGACCTGTTGCCCAGGCAGTGCCTGCTGGAGCTTGGGCAAATGAAAGCGCAGGAGCTGCGCCACGGCACTGGTCTCCGCCATGGCCAGCCAGCGTTCCCGGGTCTCCACCAGTGTTACCCGTTCACGCAGGGCCGGTGGCAGGCTGTCCAGAGGGTTGTTTGCCTGGGGGTCTCTGGGCGCTTGTTTGGCCAGAGGTGCCAGGCGCGGATGACCGCTCAGCAGAGATTGCAAAGCTTTGGGCGAAGTTGTCTTGCTCATGGGTTTTACTTAGACTAGCCTCCAAAATGTAAAAAACCCATAAAAAGCATATTCAACTTTTTGTTTTTGAAGGCTTTTCACAAACAGTGCGCTACAGAACTTATGAATATCATAGTCCTTAACAGCACGCGCGGCCATTCGCGCACCTTGCCGGTCCCACGCCATTGGCCGTGGATTCTGGCCTTTTTGCTGGTGGTCCTGCCAATTGCCCTGGGTACCGGTGCCTACTGGCTCAATTACCAGTTTGGCAAGTCCGATTATGCGCCTCTGGTCAGCAAGCGGTTTGCCTCGCACCTGGAAGAACAGGACAAGCAGGTTAAAAGCCTCAGTCGCAAGAGTCAGGAGGAGTTTCGAGCCCTGACCCTCAAGCTGGCCCAGGCTCAGGCGCGTCTGGTACGGCTGGATGCCCTCGGTGAGCGCCTGGTGGAAGTGGCTGATATCGGTAGCGATGAATTTGATTTCAGCAATGAACCGGGCATTGGTGGGCCGGAGAACCAGGATGACAGCGTCAGCTTTGCGCCGCCCACGGTCATGCAGGCCCTGGATGACCTGACCGCCACTCTCGATCGCCGCGAGCGGCAGTTGAAAATTCTCGATGATCTTCTGGCTGACCGGGATCTGAAGAAGCAGACCTATCTGTCTGGCCGGCCGATCCGCAATGGCTGGATGTCGAGCCGTTTCGGGCGTCGCACCGATCCCTTCACCGGCAAGATCGCCTTCCATAGCGGCGTGGACTTTGCGGCGAAGATGGGTACGCCGATCATCGCCACCGGCTCCGGGGTGGTCACGTACTCCGGGCCGCGCTCCGGTTACGGCAATCTGGTGCAGATCAACCATGGCGATGGCCTGGCAACCCGTTACGGCCATGCCGAGAAACTGCTGGTCAAGCCCGGCGATATCGTGCGCACCGGTGATGTGATTGCTCTGGTGGGCAATGAAGGCCGTTCCACTGGCCCCCATGTGCATTATGAAGTGCTCAAGAATGGGCACAAGATTGATCCACAGCCCTATATTTTCCGCTCGCGGCACTAGCCACAAGAAAAAGGCCCCGTTTGGGGCCTTTTTCTTGTGCCGTGCCCTTGAATCGCAGCAAGACCGCCTTATCTCATGGATTCCTGGAAACGAAGGAGGTGTTCCTTTGCTTTCGGGAGCGCATCAGGCTCTGTGCCAGGGGGGGCGGGTCGTTCACAGAATGATTAACCGGCCGCTCTGGTATTGGCCCTTAAGTGCCCGGCGGGACCATGTCTGGGGCTGACTTTGTGGTCTGACATGAAGAAATTAAAAATAAAATCAATCGCTTACCAAGATTGAACCCGTAGATGGCCCGGATGTACGTCGAGGCAGGTTTTTTTTGCGCAGCCTGCTAGAATGGCTCTCCTTATCAGGAGGGCTGTGGCTCTCCGGCGACTGGCCTGGGCTGTCGTTTATACCACCCTGAAAGACCGGAAGTTTTATGCTGGCTACTATCGCTAAAAAAGTCTTCGGCACCAAAAATGATCGCGAGCTCAAACGGATGAGCCGTTTGGTGGAAGCCATCAATGCCTTTGCGGAACCGCTTTCCCAGCTCTCCGACAGTGAACTGCAGAACAAGACTGCCGAACTGAAACAGGCCTACCAGGACGGTAAGAGCCTGGATGAATTGCTGCCGGAAGCCTTCGCCGTTGTGCGTGAAGCCTCGTCCCGGGTGATGGGCATGCGCCATTTCGATGTGCAGATGCTGGGCGGCATTTCCCTGCATGAAGGCCGTATCTCCGAAATGCGTACCGGTGAGGGTAAGACGCTTACTGCAACCCTGCCGGCTTATCTGAATGCCTTGTCCGGTGAAGGCGTGCACGTGGTAACGGTGAATGATTACCTGGCCGAGCGGGACGCCAACTGGATGCGGCCCCTGTACGAGTTTCTGGGCCTGTCGGTGGGCGTGATCCTTTCCCAGCAGCCTTCCGAAGTAAAGCGCGACGCCTACCTTGCCGATATTACCTACGGCACCAATAACGAATACGGTTTCGACTACCTGCGCGACAATATGGCCTTCCGCCTGGAAGACCGGGTACAGCGTGGCCTCAATTACGCCATTGTTGATGAGGTGGATTCCATCCTGATCGATGAGGCGCGCACGCCACTGATTATTTCCGGTCCGGCTTCGGATTCCTCCGAGCTGTACAAGGCGGTCAATCTGTTGATGCCGCAACTCCAGCCGCAGGAGAATGAAGAGGACGAAGGCGGCCACTATTTTGTTGATGAAAAGCAACGTCAGGTGGAACTCACCGAAGGCGGGCATCAGCTGATCGAGTCCCTGCTGGTCAAGAACGGCCTGCTGGAAGAAGGTGAGAGCCTTTATTCGGCTCATAACCTGACCCTGCTCCATCATGTGCATGCGGCGCTCAAGGCCCATGCCCTGTTTCACCGCGACCGGGACTACATTGTCCAGGGCGGGCAGATTGTTATCGTCGATGAGCACACCGGCCGTACCATGCCGGGCCGGCGCTGGTCCGATGGTATCCACCAGGCCGTGGAAGCTAAGGAAGGGGTCAATATCCAGCAGGAAAACCAGACGCTGGCCTCCACCACCTTCCAGAACTATTTCCGCCTTTATAACAAGCTGGCCGGCATGACCGGTACCGCCGATACCGAAGCGGCGGAATTCCGCCAGATTTACGGCATGGATGTGGTGGTCGTGCCCACCAACCGGCCCATGGTGCGTATCGACGCCAATGACCTGGTGTACCTGTCGCTGCAGGAAAAGTTCGATGCCATCGTTACCGAGATCAAGGGCATCGTTGAAAAGGGTGGGCCGGTGCTGGTGGGGACCGCCACCATTGAGGCATCCGAGTATCTGTCCCAACGGCTGAAGAAAGACAAGATTGCCCATGAAGTGTTGAACGCCAAGTTCCACGAGCGTGAAGCACAGATCATTGCCCAGGCCGGTCGACCGGGGGCGGTGACCATTGCCACCAACATGGCCGGTCGCGGTACCGACATCATGCTCGGTGGTAATCCGGAAGAACAGATCAAGCACATGGACGAACCGTCCGATGAGCAGGCCGAAACGATTCGCGCCGAGTGGCAGGCCAACCATGACAAGGTCATGGAAGCTGGCGGCCTGCATATCATCGGTACCGAGCGCCACGAATCCCGTCGTATTGACAACCAGCTGCGCGGCCGTGCCGGGCGTCAGGGGGACCCGGGTTACACCCGCTTCTTCCTGTCCATGGAAGATGACCTGATGCGCATCTTCGCGTCGTACAAGATCCGCAACATGATGCGCTCGCTGGGCATGGAAAACGGCGAGGCCATCGAGCACCGCTGGGTGACCCGTGCCATCGAGAATGCCCAGCGCAAGGTGGAAGGGCGCAACTTCGATATCCGCAAGAACCTGCTGGAATACGATGACGTGGCCAATGACCAGCGCCGTGTAATCTACAGTCAGCGCGACCAGATTCTGGAAGCAGAAAGCCTGGAAACCTCGGTCACCAGTATCCGCGAGGATGTCATCGAAGAGGTGGTGCACAGCTACATGGCACCGGGTACGGTGGAAGATCAGTGGGATGTGCCGGGGCTGGAAAAGACGCTGGAAGCGGAGTTCCAGTGTCGTGCGCCGATTGGGCAGTGGCTGAATGAAAACAGTCAGATGCATATCCAGGACGTGGTGGAAAAACTGGTGGATACCCTGGAGCAGGAGTATCACCGCAAGACCGAGGACATCGGTGAAGAGTCCATGCGTCAGATCGAGAAGCATCTGATGCTGCAGATTCTCGATCGTCACTGGAAAGATCATCTGGCCAGCATGGACCACCTGCGTCAGGGCATTCATCTGCGCGGTTATGCCCAGAAGAACCCTAAGCAGGAGTACAAGCAGGAAGCCTTTACCCTGTTCCAGGAGATGCTCAACCAGATTCAGCATGAGCTGATCCGCATCCTGCACAGTTTCGAAATGCGTCGTGATGACGAGGTGGAGCGTCTGGAGCAGCAGCGCCAGGAAGAAGCCCGTATCCAGGCGGAAAAGATGAAGTTGCAGGCCGCACCGGAGCCGGGCACCGATGGTGACGCCGAGGCGCAATCGCAAGCTCCCAAGACGGTGGTGCGCGAGGGTCGCAAGATTGGCCGTAACGAGCCGTGCCCCTGTGGCTCCGGCAAGAAATACAAGCAGTGTCACGGCAAGCTGGAAAGCTGATTGACGTGGTGGGCTGCAGGCCCGAAGCTTGAAACATGGTGAACGAAAAGGGTCTTGTTACTGACAAGGCCCTTTTTGCATTACACAGACTCATTGGTAGACAACGATCAGCAGGAAAACGATGACACAGTCACAATGGTTGCCGGTGCCCGGTGTGCGGCTTGCCGCGGTGGAGGCCGGTATCAAGAAAGCCAATCGCAAGGATCTGGTGGTACTGGAGCTGGCGCCGGGCAGCCGCGTCAGTGGTGTGTTTACGCTTAACCGCTTCTGTGCGGCACCGGTACAGGTGGCAAAGGCGCATCTGGCCCGCACCACGCCCCGTTTTCTGATGATCAATACCGGCTATGCCAATGCCGGTACCGGCGAAAAAGGTATGGCCAATTGCCTGGCAACCTGTGAGCTGCTGGCCGGCGTCGCCGGTTGCAGGGCGGATGAGGTGCTGCCGTTCTCCACCGGGGTGATCGGTGAGCAGTTTCCGCTGGCGGCCTTCGAGCGGGGCCTGCCCCGGGCACTGGCGGCCCTGGATGCCCACCAGTGGGGCAATGCGGCCGAAGGCATCATGACCACCGATACCCGGCCCAAAGTCACCAGCCGCCGTGTCGAGCTCAATGGCGTGCCGGTCACGGTGACCGGTATCTCCAAGGGCTCCGGCATGATCAAACCCAACATGGCCACCATGCTGGGGTTTATTGCCACCGATGCGCCTGTCGCCCAGCCGTTGCTGGATGCCTGGGTGAAGACGCTGGCGGACCGTTCTTTCAACCGTGTGACCGTGGATGGCGACACCTCCACCAATGATGCCTGCATGCTGGTCAGTACCGCTCAGGCGCCGATGGCGGAAGTGACCGCCCTGGACGCGCAAAGCCGGCTGCTTTTCCAGGCCCTGGAGGAGGTTTTTACCGAACTGGCGCAGGCGCTGGTGCGTGATGGGGAAGGTGCCACCAAGTTCGTGGAAATCGATGTGCAGGGCGCGGCCAGTGACGCGGATGCCCGTAGCGTGGCGGAAACCATTGCCCATTCGCCACTGGTCAAAACCGCCCTGTTTGCGTCTGACCCCAACTGGGGGCGGATCCTGGCGGCCATCGGCCGGGCGCCGATCGCCGAACTGGATGTCAGCCGGGTGTCTATCTGGCTGGATGACGTGGCGCTGGTGGAAAACGGCGGCGTGGCCGATGGCTATCAGGAGAGCCAGGGCGCGGCGGTGATGGCGCGCCCGGACATCCTGATCCGCGTGGACCTGGCAGCCGGGCAGGCCGGCGCCACCGTCTGGACCTGTGACTTCAGCTATGACTACGTGAAGATCAATGCTGAATACCGCACCTGAGACGCCCGCCATCACGGTGGTGGCTGCCATCATTCGTGGTGCCGATGGCCGTATCTGTCTGAGTCAGCGCCCGGCCCACAAACACCAGGGTGGGCACTGGGAGTTTCCCGGCGGCAAGGTGGAGCCGGGGGAGTCGCTGGCGGCGGCACTGGCCCGGGAGTTGTCGGAAGAGCTGGCCATGGAGCAGGCCCGTTCCCGCCCTTTCATGACCATTGCTCATCAATACCCGGACTTGCATGTGACGCTGCATTTTCGCGAGGTGTTCAACTGGCAGGGTGAGCCCCATGGCCAGGAAGGGCAGCCGGTGGCCTGGTTCCCGGAGAGTGACTTATCGGGCCTGTCCTTTCCGGCCGCCAACCGGCCGGTGGTGACAGCGCTGACCCTGCCTTCCTCCGTGGCGATTGCGCCTGCCGGGCAGTCGCTGGATGATTTTCTGGCCGCCATTCCCGAGCTGGATGGCGAACAGACCGGCCTTTATCTACGTCACTGGAGTCAGCATGAGGCGGTGGATCGCATCGCGGCGGTCTGCCGTCGGCATGGGATACGGTTCTGGCTGCGCATGGTCGGGCAAGGGGACGTCGATATGGCCGCCCGACTGGGCGCTTTGGGTCTGCATTTGCCCGCCTCCATGCTGGCGGATTGTCAGCAGCGCCCAGACTTCGCCGGGGTGGTGTCCGCCGCCTGCCATGACGCGCAGGAAATGGACACAATTCGGGCGCTATCGCTGGATATGGCGTTGGTATCACCGGTGCAGGCTACCCGCAGTCATCCGCAGGCGCGGCCGCTGGGCTGGCCGAAGGCCGAAGCGATCATGCGTGGCCAACCGGTGGCCTGCTTTGCGCTTGGCGGCCTGGCGCCAGACGCGCTGAAACAGGCGCGCCAGCATGGCGCCGTCGGCGTCGCCGGCATCGGCGCCTTCTGGCCGTAGGGGCTGGCCTGCTGGCGGTGGTTTAGCGCCATTGCCCGAGCTGGACGGCCGGCTATTCCTGAAAATCCTCGCCGGGGGCGTCCGGGTCGCCCGGGATCGCATGCCGTTCCGAGGCCCAGTCCCCCAGATCAATCAGCTTGCAGCGCTCACTACAGAACGGGCGCCAGGGGTTGTTGTCCCAGCGGGTCAGCTTGCGGCATTGGGGGCAGGGATAGGTTTGGGTGGGCTGGTCACTCATGTTGCCTGCTCCAGGTAATAACGGTGCAGTTGTTCCAGTTTGTCATGAAGCTGCGTCAGGCTGCCATGATTCTCCACCACATCGTCGGCCATATCCAGCCGCCGATCCCGCTCCATCTGCGCCTTCATGATCGCCGCCACCTGTTCCTCCGGGACCTGGTCCCGTTTCATGGTGCGCTCCACCTGCAAGGTGGCGGGGGCGTCAATCACCAGTACCCGATTGACCAGCTCGCGCTGGCTGGTTTCCAGCAGCAGCGGTGATACCAGCACCGTGTATGGCGACTGGCTGGTGGCGATCTGGCGCCGCAATTCCTCGCCAATGGCCGGGTGAGTAATGGCCTCAAGGGCTTTCAGGGCCTTGGGATCGGCAAACACTATCTCGCGCAGCGCGCGGCGGTCCAGGCTGCCATCGGCGGCGATCACCTGGTCGCCAAAATGCTCGGCAATGGCAGCCAGGGCCGGGCGTCCCGGTGCCACGATGACGCGGGATGCCAGATCCGCATCGACAATGGTAATGCCCTGGCTGGCAAGGAAATCGGTGGCGGCGGTCTTGCCGCTACCAATGCCGCCGGTAAGGCCGACTACATACATGAAGGAACTCCGAATTCAACACAGGCAATTAACGGATGGCTTTGATGCAATAGCTTATTGAGGGAAGCGTTGACCGTTGATAGTGGACAGTTGACAGCGAAAGCCCAAACTCGTCCAGGCTTCAGGTTTTGCTTATCGCTGTCAATTATCCATTGTCCACTGTCAACTGATCCTAAAC
>JAWVWY010000107.1:0-10580 GCA_033723495.1 Alcanivorax sp.
AAGTTGCAGCAGTTTCTCGGTGGGTTGGGGCTAAGTCTGGCCTGGTCGGAAGGGGCGCCGAACCCGCAGGTGTACCAGCAGCTGCGTGAGCAGATTCTGGATCGGCCGGACCGCAACGTGATCCAGACCATGATGTTGCGCTCCATGACCCAGGCCAAATACGAGGCCGAGAACAAGGGGCACTTCGGGCTGGCTTACAAGGCCTATACGCACTTCACTTCGCCGATCCGGCGCTATCCGGACCTGCTGGTGCACCGCGCCATCCGTTACTTGATCCGTAGCGAAGGCGAGCCTAACCACGTGGACAACCCGGGCCAGTTGCCGGCGATTCCCCGTGAGCAGATCCTGCCCTACAGCCAGTCGGATATGGTCGCCGTTGGCGAGCAGTGTTCCCTGACCGAACGCCGCGCCGATGACGCCACCCGGGATGTGGTGTCCTGGCTCAAGTGCCAGTTCATGGAGTCGCGTCTGGGCGAGGTATTCGAAGGCGTGATCAGCGGTGTCGCCAGCTTTGGCCTGTTCGTGCAGCTTAATGACCTGAACATCGACGGTCTGGTCCATGTGGCTAACCTGGACAGCGACTACTACCACTTCGATGAAGTGAATATGATGCTGAAAGGGGAAAGCTCCGGACGGCGTTTCAGTCTGGGTGATACGGTCACCGTGCGGGTGGCGGGTGTGCATACCGAGGAGCGCAAGATCGACCTGGAGCTGGAGTCATCCACCCCGTCTCGCAAGGGCCGTTCCAGGGGTGCCAACAAGTCGACTGGCAAGGGGCGTGCAGGCAAGAAAGGGGAAGGTAAAACCAGTAGTGCCAAAAAGGGGTTGTCCGAGCGCGAGAAGCTGGCCAAGGGGGATATCCCCAAGCCCAAGGCCAAACGCAAGGGGCCGCCCCGCGGCAAGAAGGCTGCGCGTCGCAGCAACAAAAGCTAAGCTCCCTGCGGCGTTCAGTGTGAGCCTGTCTGCAAGCGAATGGTCTCGTTGTCGCTTGCCGGCAGGTGCCCGTTATCCATCTTCCCCCACCACGTTGCGTGGTGTGCCCAGTGTACAGGCGATTCCATGAGCAAGGCCCTGAAACCCCTGATGTATTCCGGCTTCCACGCGGTGGAAGCATTATTGCGCCATCGCCCGGAAGCGGTGCTGGAAGTGTTTGTGCAGGACAGCCGGGCAGACCGGGAGGACCCGCGTCTGGAGGCGCTGCTTAACGAGGCGCATGCCCAGGGCATTGCCGTACAGCGGGCCCGCCGCGAGGTGCTCGAGAAGCATGCCGGGCCCCAGCACCAGGGCATTGTGGCCCGCGCCCGACCCCGTCGGTCCGGCGATGAGAACCAGCTGCTGCAGTGGCTGGACGGGCAGGTGGCGCCGCTGTTGTTGATTCTGGAGGGGGTCACCGACCCCCATAATCTGGGTGCCTGCCTGCGCAGTGCAGATGCGGCGGGGGTGGATGCCGTGATTGTGCCGCGTCGCCATGCCGCCGGGCTGACGCCGGTGGCCTGTCGCAGCGCTGCCGGTGCCGCCGAAAGCCTGCCCTATTACGAGGTGGGTAATCTGGGCAACCTGCTGGACCAGCTGCGCCAGCGCGGCGTCTGGGTGGTGGGCACCGCGCTGGAGGCTCGCAGTGAGCCGCTGTTCGATTTTGCTCCGCCGGCGTCGCTGGCGGTGATCATGGGGGCGGAAGGGGCCGGGTTGAAGCGTCTTACCCGCGACAAGTGTGACCAGTTGTTGGAAATTCCCATGGCCGGCGAGGTGCAGAGCCTCAATGTGTCCGTGGCGACCGGGGTGATGCTGTTCCATGTTCGCGCCGCCAGGGGCCGCTGCCGCCAGCAAGGATAGCGGCTAGTTGAGGTCCACCTGGGCTTCCACATGGGTGGGGGCCTGCATGGCGGTCAGCCGGTGGCTCTGCGGGGGCTGGTCCCGTTGTATCTGCTCGGTGTCTTCCAGCAATTTTTCCGGGATCAGGCCGCTTTCATCCTGCTTGGCGGGCTTTTGCGGAACCTTCTCAAGGGCGCCGCTGATGGACTCGCTAGCCATCTGTCCGCCGGAAAGGTGTGGCAATGGAAAGCTCAGGTGAGTGGTGCGGTTGTAGCGCTTCTTGGCCTTGTAGTGCGGGGCCACATAACCCTTGGCATTTTTCAGGGCGGTGTCCAGGTCTTCCGGTCCGGTAATGTGGTGCCAGTCGTAATGCTTCGGCGGTAATGGTGGGGCTATGCGCTCGCCGTGGGCCAGTTTTCTTTTCAACTCCGCGCGGCGGGCCTTCCAGGCCAGCAGGTCCTGCACGAACTGGTCCTGACTGGTGTAGTCATGGATGTCAGGCCGGGGCCCCATGACGCGGGCCAGCTGGTCCGCATCACTGGCATGGGCGATGCCGGCGCCGAGCGCCAGCATCAGCAGCGCCAGGGCGATCAGTTGACGCAGCTGCTCAGGCAATTTTCCACCTCAATCACGCCGTTGACGGTCAGCAGCTGATTGTCCGGGCCGAGAATCAGGGTCAGTCGGCCCGTTGTCAGCATGGTGTAAAGGGCCTGGGGGTTGGTGGCCAGGAAGGCGGCCAGGTCGGCCTGTTGTTCTTTGCTGGGCAGCAGGCCGTATTGGGTCAGGTTATGCAGTGCCTGGGCGTCGGCGCCGTCCAGGGACGGGTTTTGCATGGATAGCAGTGTCAGCGGAAAAACCACGGGCTTGTCGGCGCCGGCATTGCTCAGCAGGGTGCGGATGCTTTCACTTTCCAGGGACGAGGTGGCCATGGCGGGCAGGCCGAAGCTGTGCGATGTGGTGTGATTGAACCAGGTCTGGTGCTTCTGGTAATCGATCCGGGCGATGCGTTTGGCCCGTTTCATGGCGGACTCCAGCGTTTCCGGCCCCTCCACCACGGTGGGGTCGTTGCTGTGGGGCGGTTTCGGGCGATAGTCCTGCGGGCAGCGCTGGCGATGGGCTGCCTGTTCCCGCTTGGCCTGCTTGTATTTCATGATCTTGAGCAGGAATTCGCTGTAATCCGGGTAGTCATCCAGGTTGGGCTTGTCCGGAAGCACCATGGGCTGCCCGCACGGGGGGACCTTGTCCTCCTCGGCCTGCAGGGCAGGACAGAACAATATCAGCATACACAGGCCCAGGGCCCTGGCGTTGGCGTGCATAGCAAGTGTCCCGGTTGTTGTTGTTTTGCCGTGGACAATCAGTCACTTAGCGAATCGTGCGCTGATCGTAACCGTTTGTAGCTTTTTGTATCACCAAAGGATACGGGCGGAACGCCGAATTGGCAATGATTTGCCTTGAGGTCGGGCGCCGGAATGGGCTAGAATCGCGCGCTTCCTGCGTCCTGCCTGCCTTTTCCGGCAGGGCACGCAGGCCTCCTTGCCTCACCGCTGTTGCGGGAGGCTGAACTGGCGCCCTGAAACGGCGTCGCAACCGTAAGGAGCTATCATGCGTCATTACGAAGTTGTGTTCCTGGTTCATCCGGACCAGAGCGAGCAGGTGCCCGCGATGATCGAGCGTTACAGCGCGATCGTCACCGATGGCAAAGGCACCATTCACCGTCTTGAAGACTGGGGTCGCCGTCAGCTGGCTTACCCGATCAACAAGATCCACAAAGCACACTATGTGATGCTGAACATCGAATGTGACGGCGAGACCCTGGGCGAGTTGGAAAATACCTTCCGCTTCAACGATGCCGTAATCCGTCACCTCGTGATTCGTCGCGACAACGCGGTCACCGAGCCGTCGCCGCTGGCGAAGAAAGACGAGAAGGAAGGGGCTGCCAGCTAACTTGGAACGCAATCACTGCGAGCTAACCGGTGTGATCGCCACCCTGGAAAAGGTGGCCCTGACCCCGGCCGGCGTGCCCCGCCAGCGTTTCTGGCTGGAGCACCGCTCCCGGCAACTGGAAGATGGTCACCCCCGTGAAGTTCGCGCCCGCATCGCCGTGATGTTATCCGGCGAGCTCACCCGCCAGGCCGCAGGCCTGCGGGAAGGACAGCGGGTGAAGGTAACCGGATGCCTGAGTCGAGCCGGTTACAAGGGCGAAGCCCGGGATCGTTTGCAACTGATTGCCCAAACGCTGCAAAGCCTCAACTAAGGATTCGACAGGAGATTATCCAATGGCACGTTTTTACCGCCGTCGCAAGTTCTGCCGCTTCACCGCGGAAGGTGTTGAGTACATTGATTACAAGGATCTCGACACCCTGAAAGCCTACATCACCGAGACTGGCAAAATTGTGCCCAGCCGTATCACCGGCACCAAGGCACGCTACCAGCGTCAGCTGGCGTCTGCGATCAAGCAGGCCCGCTTCCTGGCGCTGCTGCCGTACTCTGACAGCCACGACAACTAAGCCGAGGGGACCATCATGCAAGTGATCCTGCTGGAAACGATCAAGAACCTGGGCGACCTGGGCTCTGTGGTCGATGTACGTCCCGGTTACGGCCGTAACTTCCTGATTCCGCAAGGCAAGGCTCTGCCGGCCACCAAAGCCAACCTGGCTGAAGTGGATCAGCGTCGCGCCGAGCTGGAAAAACAGGCCGCCGAGCAGCTGGCCGCTGCCCAGGAACGCGCCGAGAAGCTGAACGAAGCGACTGTCTCCATCGCCGCCAAGGCCGGTGATGAAGGCAAGCTGTTCGGCTCCGTGGGTACCCGCGATATCGCCGAGGCGATCACCGCGGCCACCGGTGTGGACGTGGAAAAGGCAGAAGTGAAGCTGCCCCACGGCGCGCTGCGTAACACCGGCGAGTACGAAGTCGACCTGGCGTTGCACGCCGAGGTCACTGTGACCGTGAAACTGGCGGTAGTGCCGGCCGAGTAAGGCCTGTCACTTACTGCCGTTGCCCCGCAGGGGGCGCGGTGACAAAATCAGGGCACTGTCGATGACAGTGCCCTTTTTTATTTCTGCTGCCTGGCTCTCACCATGACTGATGCTGTAAGGATCGACGATCACCTGCCGGAAAACCTGCGTATCCCGCCCAACTCCACCGAGGCGGAGCAGGCCATTCTGGGTGGCCTGTTGCTTAACAACAATGCCTGGGATGACGTGGCCGAGCGTATCAGTGCCCGGGATTTCTACCGCAAGGAGCACCGCCAGATCTTCGAGGTGATCGGTCAGCTGGTAGAAGAGGAAAAGCCCTGTGACTTGGTGACCGTGTCCCAGGCACTCACCAGCCTGGGGCAACTGGACAGTATCGGTGGCATGACCTACCTGTCGGAACTGGCCCGCAACACCCCCAGTGCCGCCAACATCGCCGCCTATTCGGACATCGTCCGTGAGCGCAGCATCCTGCGTCAGCTGATCAATGTGTCCCACGATGTGGCCGAGGATGCCTTCAACCCCAAGGGCAAGAAGTCCCTGGAGATCCTCGACAGTGCCGAGTCCGCCATCTTCGAGATTGCCGAGCAGCAGAAGAAGGGCAGTGGGCCGCAGAACATCAAGTCGGTACTGAAAAAGACCGTCGACCGCATTGATGAGCTGTACAAGAACAAGAGCGCCCTGACCGGCCTGACCACCGGCTTCGAGGAGCTCGACAAGATGACCGCCGGCCTGCAGCCATCGGACATGATCGTGGTCGCCGGGCGGCCGTCCATGGGCAAGACCACCTTCGCCATGAACCTCTGTGAAAACGTGGCCATCAAGTCCGGCAAGCCGGTGCTGGTGTTCTCCATGGAAATGCCCGCCGACTCCATCGTCATGCGGATGCTTTCTTCCCTGGGGCGCATCAACCAGGGCGCCATCCGTTCCGGCAAGCTGGAGCAGGACGACTGGCCGCGCATAACCTCGGCCATTCATATGCTCAGTGAACAGCAATTCTATATTGATGACACGCCGGCCCTGAGCCCGCTGGAAATGCGCGCCCGCGCGCGCCGCGTGGCCCGCGAATGCGGTGGTGAGCTGGGCCTGATCATGGTCGATTACCTGCAACTGATGCAGGTGCCGGGCTCGGACAACCGGGTCAACGAAATCTCGGAAATTTCCCGTTCTCTCAAGGGCCTGGCCAAGGAATTGAATTGCCCGGTGATTGCCCTGTCGCAGCTTAACCGCTCGCTGGAACAGCGCCCCAACAAGCGCCCGGTGATGTCCGACCTGCGCGAATCCGGGGCCATCGAGCAAGATGCGGATTTGATCGTGTTCCTGTATCGCGATGAGGTTTACAACAAGGAAACCAACGAGAAGAACGTGGCGGAAGTGATTATCGGCAAGCAGCGTAACGGTCCCATCGGTACCGTGCGGCTGGCGTTCCGCGGCGAATTCACCCGCTTCGATGATCTGGCGCCGGAATACTATGCGCAGCTGTCGGCCATGGATGAATAAGGGGGCAGCCGTGCCCGTGTTTGCCGCCGGCAAGCTGGGGGGGCGCATCGAGCGACCGGATATCGGACTCTGTTTGCGTGGCCGCCGCCCATGAGAGGCACCCGCGTGGAAATCCGCCCGGCAGCGCTGGCCCATAACGCCCGACGCGCCCGGGAACTGGCCGGCGATGCCCAGGTGTTTGCCATGATCAAGGCCGATGGTTACGGCCATGGTCTGCTGCTGGCGGCACGGGCTCTGGTCGCGGAGGTCAGTGGTCTGGGGGTGGCGGTGCTGGATGAGGCCCTGTCACTGCGTCGCCAGGGCATCGACAGTCCCATCCTGGTGGCCGAGGGCCCCTTCGATGCCGAGGAGCTGCGCGAAGCCCACCGGCAAAACCTGGAGCTGGTGATTCATTCCCCCTGGCAGGTGGATCTGCTGCTGGCCGAGCCCTTGCCGGTGCGCCTGTGGCTGAAACTCAATACCGGTATGAACCGCCTGGGCATGAGTCACCGGGCGGCGCTGGCCCAGGCCTGGCGGTTGCGTGAGGCGGGGCTGGAACCGGAAGGCGTGATGACCCACTTCGCCTGTGCCGATGACCGCCAGGATACCTTGACGGCCCAGCAGCTGCAGCGGGCCTGGCAGGTCGCCGATACCCTCGGGCTGCCGCTCTCTGCGGCCAACTCCGCGGCCCTGATCCGCTACCCGAAAAGCCGTGCCCGGCGCGTGCGTCCCGGCATCATGCTGTACGGCTCCTCGCCCTTTGCCTGGCGCAGTGCCGCCGATCTGGCACTACAGGTCAGCCATCGTTTCAGTGCCCGTCTGATTGCCATCAACGAGGTGGCCGCCGGCGATAGCGTGGGCTACGGCGCCACCTGGACTGCCGCCGCGAAAACCCGCATTGGTGTGGTGGCGGTGGGCTATGGTGACGGCTACCCGCGCCATGCGCCCAATGGCACGCCGGTGGCGGTGGCCGGGCAGCGCACGGTACTGGCCGGGCGGGTGTCCATGGACATGCTGACGGTGGATCTCTCCGGCGTCGAGGCGCAGGTCGGTGACGAGGTGGAGCTGTGGGGGGACACCGTGACGGTGGACGAGGTGGCCGCCGCCTGCGGTACCATCAGTTACGAGTTGTTCTGCCAGATTACCGGGCGGCCTGAGCGTATTATCGTCTGAGTCGCCGGCGGCTGATGTTGCCTGTTGCTGACGGCTATACCGGCTGATGCCGTTACCGTCATGGCACGCAACGCTCGCGCGCAGGCAGGTGCCCACAGTTGCCTTATAAAAACATCGTCTGTTTTCGAGGGATCATGGCCAAGAAGAAAATCGCGTTTGTGTGTACCGATTGCGGTGGAGATTTTCCCAAGTGGCAGGGCCAGTGCCCGGCCTGCGGTGCCTGGAATACCCTGCAGGAATTCATCCATGACGGCGCCATGCCTTCTACCCGCAGTGCCAGCCGTGGCGGCTTCGCCGGTCAACTTTCCGAGGTACAGAACCTGGATGAGATCGTGCTGGAGGAAACGCCGCGCGTCGGCACCGGCATGGGCGAACTGGACCGGGTGCTGGGCGGTGGTCTGGTGCCGGGCTCGGCGATCCTGATCGGCGGCCACCCAGGCGCCGGCAAGTCCACCTTGCTGTTACAGACCCTGTGTCGGCTAGCCGACCGGCAATCCTGTCTCTATATCACCGGCGAGGAATCCCTGGCCCAGGTGGCTCTGCGTGCCGACCGGCTCAAGCTGCCCAAGGACAAACTTCGCCTCGCGGCGGAAACCGATGTGGAACAGATCCTGGAGCTGGCCCGCAAGGAGCAGCCGCGCGTCCTGGTGGTGGATTCCATCCAGGTCATGTACCTGGCGGCGTTGCAATCGGCGCCGGGTAGTGTTGCCCAGGTGCGCGAATGCGCGGCGGCGCTGACTCGCTTTGCCAAGCAGACCGGCACCGTGCTGCTGCTGGTGGGCCATGTCACCAAGGACGGCACCCTGGCCGGGCCCAAGGTGCTGGAGCACATGATCGACTGTTCGCTGATGCTGGAAGGCTCCACCGACTCGCGTTTTCGTACCCTGCGCGGTCTCAAGAACCGCTTCGGCGCGGTCAACGAGCTGGGTGTGTTTGCCATGACCGGCGAGGGCCTCAAGGAGGTCAAGAATCCGTCGGCGATTTTTCTCAACCGGGCCGAGGAAATCGCCTCCGGCTCGCTGGTGACGGTGGTCTGGGAAGGTACCCGGCCGTTGCTGGTGGAATTGCAGGCGCTGGTGGATGCCTCCCATTTTGGCAATCCGCGCCGGGTTTGCGTGGGGCTGGAAGGTAACCGGCTGGCCATGTTGCTGGCGGTGCTGCATCGTCATGGCGGTATTCAGGTGGGCGATCAGGACGTCTTCATGAACGTGGTGGGCGGCGTCAAGGTGGCCGAGACCGCCGCCGACCTGGCCCAGGTGCTGGCCATCGTCTCCAGCTTCCGTGATCGGGCCCTGGGCCGTGAGCTGGTGGTGTTTGGCGAGGTGGGGTTATCCGGCGAAATCCGCCCGGTGCCGCAGGGGCAAGAGCGTCTGTACGAGGCGGCCAAGCACGGTTTCCGCAAGGCCATCGTGCCCAAGGCCAATCTGCCACGGGCATTGCCGGACAACATGGAAGTGATCGGTGTCAGCACCCTGGCTCAGGCGCTGGAATATCTCTAGTGGTGGGTAGTTGACCCTGGCCGCGCCATCCGGTGCGGCCAGGGTCGGTGACATCTGCGAAGAGCGGATTGCTCCGTGTGTCCCTATGGCTTCACAAAGGTCCCAATAACCTGGCAGCTGGCAGTGATATTGCTGGCTGAATAGGTATTGGCCGACAGTGTACCGCCGCAGCCGGACGCCGCCGCCAGATAGCTGGGGTCCGTTGCCGTCAGGGTAACCGTGGCTGTGCCGCCATCATCGACCTGCTGGCTGCTGGGCGACACGCTGCCCTTATCCGTACCTACCCGATATTGCGAGATTGTATTGCCTGCCGGGTCAGCCACGTAGGCAAGGCCATTGCTGTAATCAATGGCCATGCTGTGAGTGTTGTTGCTAGCCAGTGTCGTCGCCGTGGCCTTGAGGCTCAGTTTGGGGGTGCTGCTGTCAATGGCGTAGATGGCGATGTTGTTCGCCGTGCTTGAGGTGCTGCTGGTTTCTGCTCTCAGGTAGGCGACCTTGCCATTGTCGGCGATAGTCATGGCCACACGCTGGGTATCGCTGTAGCTAAGCAGATTTACAGGGCTAGACAGATCACCGTTACCATCAAGGCTGTAGCCCTTCACGGCGACAGGAGTACCGAATGGAGCATTGTCGAAAGCATAGATGTAATAGGCTTTCTTGCTATCCGGTGTGAGGGCCAGGTCCTGAGTTTTGATGCCGTCCTGGCTTAGAATTGAGGCGGCCCAGGTTGAGCTGATTTGCCCGGTGCTGGTATCAACGGTGAAGTGCAGCACGCCGGCCTTGTCGGACACCGCGGAACTCTGCGAGGGTTCGTCAAAGCTGACATACAGGTCGCTACCGGCTGCGTTGGCCACCAGGCCATTGAGTTGCCGGGCACCGGAATTGCCAAGCAGTACCCCCTGGTTGACGTTGAAGGTACCGTCTGCAGCGATGTCATAGCTGAGTACGCCGGTGTCTTCCTGGCCGTTGATATCTTTGGTTCTGACGGCGGCAAACAACCGGTTGTGGGCTCCATCGAGGGCAATGGCATTGACTTCCAGAATGCTGATGGCCTGACTGTTGCCATCAACCAGGTTGGCCGCCGGGTCAACGTCCGCCACCTTGGTCAGGTCGCCGGAGGAGGCCTGATAGACTCGAATCACCGAGCCGTTGTTCTGGTTGAGGATGGCATAGACGCGGTCGGTGGCGTTGCCATTCTCGCCGACCTGCAGACAATGGCCGGGGGCGGAATTGCCTGAGCTGCCATCGCAGCTGGCCGCCATCGGCGCGGAAAGCGCGCTCGCGTAGGCCGTCAGAGCACCACTGGCGTCGTAGGTGGAGGCCTGAATGCTGCCGCTGTCACCGTTTTCGTCCACCGCATAGAGCGCCTTGTTGGCGGTGTCCAGGGCGACAAAGTCGGCCTGTCCGGCAACCTCTGTGGGGGCGGCCGGTACGAACATGCCGTCGACTACCTTGGCGGTAACATCATGCATGATGCTCTGGAAACTGAAGGTAACGGTGCAGTCGGCGGTCACGTTATAAACGGTGAAGGTAGTGCCAGAATTCGAGAAATTCGCGATGCCGCCGCAGTTGCTGTTGGCTTTTGCGGCCATATGAGCGTTGGGGGTCAGGGTGAAGACGGCATTGTCTCCCCATGAGACTTTCT
>JAWVWY010000108.1:0-10485 GCA_033723495.1 Alcanivorax sp.
CGCCATGCGGATAGGCGGGCCGATCTTCACCGCGATCATGTCGGGGCTGATGAATTCGCGCAGTCGCACGCCGGCGTCGAAGCGGTCTTCGGTCAGGTCGGTGAGGCGGCTTTCCAGGCTCAACTCCACCTGCACTTCCGGGTAGTCACGGACCAGCTGTGACAGCACCGGCCACAGCACCGCACGGACGGCAGGCTTGCTGGCGCTGAGGCGAATCAGGCCGCGCGGGGCATCGCCGAGCAGGCGTAGTTCCTCGATGCGGTCGCTGATCTGGCCGAAGCCGGGCTTGAGGGCGGCGAGCAACTTTTCGCCGGCGTCGGTGGTGGTGACCCGTCGCGAGGTGCGATTCAACAGCTTGAGACCGATGGATGCCTCCAGCCGCCGCACCGCATGGCTGACTGCCGACTGCGAGACCTCCAGCCGTACCGCTGCGCGGGTGAAGTTACGCTCTTCGGCCACGGTCATGAAGACCGCCAGATCACTCAGTTCTTCGCGTTTCATCAATGATCTCCAAGGCATGATCAACCACTCTATCTGCTAAAAGCCGGCTTTTCATTAGCCTATTAATGCACTGAATTCATGGATGCCATGAGCCGCCATGCGTTGTTGGTGGCCGGTGGCAGGCGTAGCGTGGGGATCACACACTCGCTCCTGCGAGAGGCATCCGCCCCATCGCGTTAACCCGACTGGAGACAGGCAATGAACGAGAACATCAACGGAAAAATTATCGTGATTACCGGCGCCAGCAGCGGCAACGGCGCTGCCGCTGCCCGCCATCTGGCTGCCTGTGGTGCCACCGTGGTACTGGCCGCACGCCGCGCGGACCGTATCGAGGCGCTGGCCGAGGCGCTCACCGCCGCCGGCCACACGGCACTGGCGGTGACCACCGATGTCAGCGATCCGGCGCAGGTGAGCAACTTGCTCGATACCACCGTGGAAACATTCGGCCGCGTGGATGTGCTGCTCAACAACGCCGGCCTGATGCCGCTGGCGCCGCTGACACAACGAAAGACCGAGGAATGGGATCAGATGATTGATGTGAACCTGAAAGGCACCCTGTACGGCATCGCCGCAGCGCTGCCACATATGCAGGCGCAAAAATCCGGCCACATTATAAATGTGTCCTCGGTGTACGGCCACAAGCTGGGCCCGGATGCCACCGTCTACTGCGCCACCAAACATGCGGTCCGCGCCCTGTCCGAAGGGCTGCGCCAGGAGGTGAAGCCTTACAATATCCGCACCACGGTGATTTCCCCCGGCGCGGTGGCTACCGAGTTGCTGGAACACATCAGCGACCCGACCATCCAGACCCAGACCAAGGAGTTTGTCAGCCAGATCGCCATTCCCGCCGACAGCTTTGCGCGCATGGTAGCGTTCGCCGTCAACGAGCCGGAGAACGTGGACGTTAACGAGATTCTGTTCCGCCCCACCGCCCAGCCGATCTGAGACGGCAATGAAAAGGGGCCGCGAAGGCCCCTTTCTCTATCAAAGCTTTTTCAACTTTTTCTTCAGTTTTTTCAGCACATTTTCCTGTTTGGAGATTTTGGCCTTGCTGGCTTTGATGGCTTTTTTCAGCTTCTTGCGTTTGGACATGTTGCAGCTCCGTCTGTTTTAGGTATGCAGTGTCAGGCCCGGAGGACTCGGCTAATCACCGGACTGCTTTTCCTGGTCCTTGATGAAGTCACGAATGAACCGGCGAACCTCGCGAGCCGCGCTGGTATCCAGCTCCTCGCAGAGCGAGACAAAGCGGGCGCGCTCTTCATCGTTGATCCGAATGATCAGCTGACTGTTCTTTTTTTTCGTCTTGGGCTTGGACATACCTGTAACCACAGCCAGAAAAAAGTGCAGCCGCATCATCACCAGTTCATGCGCAACACTCAACCACCCTATTGGCTATCTACTAGATAGTCAATGTATATACAAAAATGCCGACCTCTCCTCCGCTGGTACAACAACGCCGGCAGCCTTGCTGCCTGCTACTACCGGCTGTCCGAAAGCCACTATTTATCTGGACAGCCCAAAGCAACTCCCATAGGATGCGCCATAGCTAAAAGATCGCGCTTGAATCACGTACTCCATTTCGCTGTTTTCCTGGTATAACTCGTCCTGCAGTTGTGAAGTTTGAGTCCCTACTTTTCAGCTACACCGCCGTCAGGCGACACTTCAATTTTCAGGATTATTGTTATGTCTAATACCGTGCAAGGCACCGTTAAGTGGTTCAACGAAGCAAAAGGTTTTGGTTTTCTGGAGCAGGAAGGCGGCCCGGACGTGTTCGCTCACTTCAGCGCCATTCAAGGCTCCGGTTTCAAGACCCTGGCTGAAGGCCAGCGCGTCGAGTTTACCGTGACTCAGGGCCCGAAAGGCCCGCAGGCCGAGAACATTGTTGCCCTGTAAGCAACGGTTCCGGTAACAGAAAGGGCGCCTTTATGGCGCCCTTTTTTATGGCGTGGGCGTCAACGTCAGCACTTCGGTCGGCACCCCGAAAGGCGTTACCACGCGACGATGCAGCACCCGCCAATGCTGTGGATCCACGTAAATCGACAGGTCGATGGGCCGACAGCCGCCCACCAGCGAGGGGCGCAGGCGGAACACTGATCGCCAGACCCGCGCGACCAGCCGCGACGGCCAGGTGGTTCCCCGGCTCAGGCTGGCGATACTGCAGCGGCCATCGGTGCTCAGCACCCGCCGCGACTCGACCAGAAAGCGGGCAATGTCGGCGCCGCACAGCAGGTCCAGTACATAGCTGGCCACCACGCGGTCGACGCTGTGGTCCGCCAACGGAAAGCGGAGGGCGCCATCGCTGAGCTGCACCTGCGCCCGGTCGCCCAGGCCCTGCAGGCGGCGGCGCGCCAGATCCACCATCACCGGGCTCACATCACAGCCCAGATAACTGGCCTCGGGTGGCAACAGCGATTGCAGCAGCTCGGCGGCGAACTTGCCGGTGCCGCAGCCGAACTCAAACACCCGGCGCGCCTTTTGAAACTCCGCCTGGGCCGCCAGCACCCGTAGCGCCGGCTGTTCGTAAAATCCCTGGGTGTCCTGCAGTTTGCCGAAACGGTCATAATAAGCCCGCGCTCCGTCCACACTCAGGACACGCTCCCACTCTGTCACCGGTCCGCACCTGTTGTCCCGTCACCCTTCCACGTTAGCGCCGATGCCCTGGACGGGGAAGGCTATTCGCCAGGGTCGTTCAGAACCGGTAACCGACACTGGCCCAGAGGTTACGGCCGGGTTCGGCCAGGGTGCCGATATCGGTGCCGGCCTGTTCTCCGGTATCGCGATTGAGGCGGTCGCTGGACGCGGCCATACGCAGCGTCACGCTGGCCTGCCAATCAGACAGTGCACTTCAGCACGGTTTACATCTGCGAGGGGGGTCAAGGCGGCGCTACTGTAGGCGCCCGCTGGCAACCGGACCATGCGGTAATTTGTCGCACCAGACCGCCAATAAAAGTAAACACCGTGTTGAGCATTGGCACGGCTTACCCCATGATGTCTGCCAGCTGCGAATAGTGATGGAGGCAGGGAATGGGCGGTAAAGCGTTTGATTATATTGTGGTGGGTGCCGGTTCCGCCGGCTGTGTACTGGCGGCACGACTATCGGAAAACCCGGCCGTTTCCGTTTGCCTGCTGGAGGCCGGCGGCCCGGACAAAAGCGTTTTCATTCATGCCCCCGCCGGGGTGGTTGCCATGGCCCCCACCCGCCTCAACAACTGGGCGTTCAAAACGGTGCCTCAAGCAGGGCTGAATGGCCGCGAAGGCTATCAGCCACGCGGCAAAACGCTGGGTGGCAGTTCATCCATCAATGCCATGGTCTATGTGCGCGGTCACCGCTGGGATTATGACCACTGGGCCTCGCTGGGCAATGACGGCTGGGATTACAACACGGTACTGCCCTACTTTATCCGCTCGGAAGATAACGACACCTATCACGACGGCTACCACGGCCAGGGCGGGCCGCTGGCCGCCACCCTGCCCACCGATGCCAGCGATACCAATGCACTGTTCCTGAACAGCTGTGCGGACAACGGCATTCCGATTATTGAGGACTACAACGGTGCCGAGCAGCTGGGCGCATTCATGTATCAGCGCACCATTCGCAACGGCGAGCGTTGCAGCGCCGCCAAGGCGTTTTTGACCCCCAACCTGGATCGCCCGAATCTGACGGTGATCACCGGCGCCCTCTCCGAGAAGGTGCTGCTGGAGGACAAGCGCGCCACCGGCGTGCAGATCCGCCAGAAGCAGGGCCGCACCACCCTGCGCGCCCGGCGGGAAGTGATTCTTAGCGGCGGCGCCTTCGGCTCACCGCAGCTGCTGATGCTGTCGGGCATTGGCCCGGCCGCGCACCTTGCCGAACACGACATTGCACTCCAGCATGACCTGCCCGGTGTCGGGCAGAACCTGCAGGATCATATTGATTATGTGCAAACGTTCCGGGTGCCCAGCGACACTCAGACCTTCGGCGTCTCAATGAGCGGCATCCGCCGCATTGCCAGGGCCATTGGCGAGTGGCGACGCCAGCGTACCGGCCTGGTGACCAGCAACTATGCCGAGTCCGGCGCGTTTTTCAAAAGCGACGAGAGCAAAGCGATCCCCGACATGCAGCTCCACTTTGCCCCGGCCATTATCGACGACCACGGGCGCAAGCCTCACCTTGGCCATGGCTACAGCTGCCACGTCAACTTATTGCGACCGAGGAGCCGCGGGCAACTGACCCTGGCCAGCAAGGATCCGGCTGCCGCGCCGCTGATTGATCCCAACTTCCTGGCCGAGCCGGAGGATCTGGACGATCTGGCCCGTGGCGCGGCCATCATGCAGAAGGTCCTGACCGCAGCACCGTTCGATGCCATTCGCGGCAAGATGCTTTACCCGGTCGAGGCAGGCGACATGGATGCCATCAAGCGCGACATCCGCAACCGTGCCGACACCCAGTATCACCCGGTGGGCACCTGCAAGATGGGACCGGCCAGCGATCCGCTGGCAGTGGTGGATGCGCAGCTGCGGGTTTACGGCATCCACGGCCTGCGCGTGGTGGATGCCTCCATCATGCCGACGCTGCTGGGCGGCAACACCAATGCCCCCACCATCATGATCGGCGAGAAGGCGGCAGACATGATTCTGCAGAAAGACTGAGCGGCTTTCGCGCGCGCCTCGGCGGGCTTATTGATTACCGTGGTAGTAGGCCCGTACCGGCGCCGACAGCTTGTCCGGGTGGCAGGGGGTGACGCTGGCAAAGTGTCGGTAGATTTCCTGCAGGTCCGCGTCCATATCGTCACCGGGATAGATCACCACCGGAAACGAAAAGGTCTTCGCCCGGTAATCCACCAGCGCCAGGATGATCGGCACCCCGGCCTGCCTGGCGATGTGGTAAAAGCCCAGTTTCCATTGCTCGGCGTTGCTGCGGGTACCTTCCGGGGTCACCGCAATCAGCAGCTTGTCGCGCTGGCGGAACTGCGCCACGGTCTGCTCCACCACACCGCCGGCCCGGCCGCGCTCGATGGGCATGGCACCCAGCTTGTTCAGCAACCAGCCCAGCGGCCCCTTGAACAGGTTGCTCTTGATCATCACGTTGACGTCTTTCTGCAACGCCGAGCGGCTGACCAGCGCCAGCACCCCATCCCAGTTGGAGGTATGGGGCCCACCGGCGATCACCGCCCGGTCGATATCCGGAAAGGGGCCGGCCTGCCAGCCACTGAGACGCAACATCGCCTGGCCGAGCCACTGCGCCAGCGAATTGTGCCGGCGGCCGGTATCGGAATGTTGTGCCATGCCTGTGCTCCACGTATACAAAAAACCGAGTATAGCGAACCGCCGCCCCCCTCTGCATGGACATTTACCCCCCATCACGGCCGACGGCGCAGAAACTCCTGCATCATGCTGAAACTCAACCCCCAGATGCAGTGCCCCTGATAACGGCAGCAGGGCAGCCGCAAGCGGCCCAGCGGCGGGCGCAGCACGACAGTAGAACGGTGGGCCGGGTTGCCCAGCACCGCCAGCGGAATCCACACGCCGTGTTGCGCCTCGTGGTTGAGCGTGAAGTGGTCGTCACCCTGCCAGGCAAACACATGGGGCGTCACCACCATGGGCGCCAGCCGGCTGTGGTGGCGCGTCAGCAGATCTGACAGGCGACCGCGGTACTGCCCATGACGACACAGATCCAGGCCGGTTTCCTCCAGTGTTTCGCGCATGGCGGTATCGCGGCTGGACGTGTCACCGGCCTGCAGGCGACCACCGGGAAAAGCCATATCACCGGACCACGGGTCCCCCGCCCGCTGGGCCCGCTGGATAAAGAACAGCTCCTCGCGCCCTTCATGCCTGCGATAAATCAGCGCCACCGCGGCACGACTGACATGGCGGCGGAACGGCAGCTTGTGGGGACGCAGTTTGCGCAACCAGGGTAATGACGCCATGACCATCCTGTGCGGTTAAGGAACGCCCAGCATAGCACCCTGCCCCGCTGGCGTTGCGAACGCTGCAGACGCACCCCGGCGACACCACCCTGTTGTCACAGAAGCATGTCTGTGTCTGCAGCCATTTCGACCGGCCGCCCAGGGTGCACGCACCGCGGCGCCGTACAATTTCTCCGACGGCCATCACTTGTTATTTACACGGCATTAAAAGACGCTAGGGCGATTGCCGTATCATGCAATGCCATAACAACAGCACGTTGCATTAAGGGGAAAGCAGTGATCATTACCGTGCTGGCCATTGCGGCCATTCTTTATCTTGCGCTGCAACTGGAAGACAAGCTGAAGATTCCGTCGCCAGTGGGCCTGATCGGCCTGTCCGCCCTGTTTCATCTGGGGCTGGATGACCCCTTCAAACTGACCACCGATACCCGCCATTTTGCCGAACTGGTGCTATTGCTATTGCCAGTACTGCTGATCAGCGACTCGCTGGAACTGAGCATTACCGAGCTGAAAAAGCATGGCATGAGCCTGTTCTACCTGGCGGTGGTGACGGTGGCCCTGTCGGTGATTACCGCCCTGCTGATCGGTGATGCCCTGTTCGGCAAATACCACCTGTCCACCGCTGCCATTATCGTGCTGTTTGCCATGGTGCTGGCCACCGACCCGGTATCGGTGGTGAGTATTTTTTCCAAATTCGAGTTGCCACACCGGCTCAAGATCCTCTGCGAGGGCGAAAGCCTGTTCAACGATGCCACCGCGCTGATCGTGTTCGTGTTTGTCGGCCTGTATGCGCTGGAAGGCGGCCATATCACCGCCGGTTACCTGGCCGAAACCATTGTCGCGGTGGGGGTCGGCTCGGTGCTGGTGGGCGTGGTGATCGGCTACCTGGGGCTACTGGCCCTGAAGACCACCGAGAACCGCATTGCCGAGCTGCTGATCCTGATCATGGTCGGCTATGGCTCGTTCGAACTGGCCGAGCATTTCTACAGCCTGCTGAACCTGTTCGGTGGCCATTCGCACATGCATTTCTCCGGTATCCTCTGCTGCATCGTCGCCACCGTGACGGTGCATCATGTGATGACCCGCGAGCTGGAGGAAGACACCGCACGACTGGAGCAGGAGGAAAGCGAACTGATGCGCGAATCGGTGGCCGATGGCACCTCCCGGTCGCTGGTGCGCACCGCGCTCAATAGCATCAAGTCGACCCTCAACGAGCGCCGCCGGCACATGCGCAGCAAGGAAGACATCCAGCTGCTGGCGATTGTCGCCAATACCATCCTGTTCGTGGCCATGGCGGAAATCATCAACCTGCAGCTGCTGGCCAAATACTGGCTGGAAATCCTGGTGATGTTCCTGGCCACCACACTGATCCGCGCCATCATGATGGCCAAGTTCGCCATCATCACCAACAACACCCGCACCATGGTGACGGTGAATTTCCGCTGGTGGGCGGTGCTCACCTTCGCCGGTATCAAGGGCGGGCTATCGGTGGTGATGCTGATGATGATTCCACCGGATTTCGCCCACCTGGAAATGTTCCAGGCCATCGTCATCGGCGTGGTGATGCTGTCCACCTTCGTCTACTCGGCCATCCTGCTGTGGATTATCGGCCGCAACCGAGCCGCCTTCCGCCAGGACATGGCGGACGAACACTAACGCCCCCTTCGGCAGTCGCCCTGCGCGCGGCTGCCGCGTTTTTCTGGCACCCCCTGCCCGTTGCTCCTCGCCTTCGCCGCCTGTCCGCCACCGGCTTCAAAACATACTTTTGTTAAGATAGGCTTACATGCCCCGCCGGTTCCGACGACCGGTCACTCTCTCAGCCACTCGACAGCGCCATGACCCAGAACACGCCCCGGCCACGCTATTTCTTTACCTATCTGTTCAGCGGTTTCCTGATACTGCTGACGGCCACCTTTTTGCTGCGACTCGGCTTCATGCTGGTGTCGCAGCGGCCGCTAGATAACCTGAGCACCGGCGATGCCCTTTATGCCCTGTTCTGGGGGCTGCGCTTCGACCTGGCCAGCGCTGCCATTGTCACCAGCCTGATCGCCCTTCCCGCCTACCTGCTGGTGCGGCTGCTGCGAGTGCGCCAGCTGCCCCTGTGGCCGTTCGCGCTGGGCGTCGTGGCATTTGCCATCACCCAGATCAGCGATGCCATCTATTTTCTGGAAGCGGGTCGCCATTCCGGCTACGAGATCTGGTCGTTCATCGAGGAATTTACCGGCCTGGCCGGCACCGCCGTGCTCGGTTACCCGTGGCTGGTGCTGGCCGGAGTCGTGTTGACCGCGCTGGTGCTGGTGGCCGCCCGCGGCCGGCGCATGACGTTACGCGGTGGCTTCCCGTCGGTGGAACTGTCAATGCTGCTGTGGGTGGCGATGGCCGCCCTGTGCATGCGCGGCCACCTTGAAGGCCGCCCCATGCGGCCGATGCTGGTATTCAATATCGGCAACGACAACATGGCGGCGATTGCCGAGAACCCCAACTACACGATTATCTACACCCTGTCCGAGGGCAAGACTATCAAACCGGTCTACCAGGGGTTCCCGACCCTGGAAGAAGGCCCGTATCGACAGCTGGTGGCATCCAATCTGGTTCGCCAGCAGCACTCCGCCCAGGCGCCGCAAAAACCCTATAACGTCATCCTGTTCGCGCTGGAAGCCTGGCCGTCCTATTACATGAATGACAAGAGCAAGGGCCAGCCAATCACCCCGCAATTCGACGCCCTGGCAAAACGCGGCTTTACCACCGACGGCCTGATCGCCGAAGGCCACCGCACCGCCGAAGGCCTGTTCGCCATGTTGTGCTCGTACCCGAACCCGCTGGGCGATGCCATCATCAAGAACAAGCTGATGACCAACCACTACGACTGCCTGCCGAAAATTCTCAGCCAGGCCGGTTGGGAAACCGCCCTGTTCCAGGGCATGAATACCGGCACCGTGGGCTCCATGGGGCAGAAACTGGGGCTGGTGGATTCCTATGGCAAGCACCAGATCGACCAGATCCAGTACCCGCTCAGCAGCTGGGGGGTGGACGACCATGACCTGTTCAACTTCATGCTGAAAAAGGTCAAGGCCAGTCACAAGCCGTTCTTCTATGTGGTCAACACCACCAGCACCCACGATGACAACCTGCCGGACGGCATTCCCTATATTTTCGGCAGCGACACGGCAGAAAACCGTATCAAGAGCGCCCTGCACTACTCCGACCAGGCGCTGGGCCAGTTTGTGCGCGAACTGAAAAAAGTGGTGAAGACACCGACCCTGCTGGTGATCACCGCCGACCATACTCGCGGCCCGCTACCGGACCGGCTGACCAACTACCACACGCCCTTCACCATGGTGATACTGAACGCCCCGACCCCGAAAAAGCACCTGCACGCGCTGGCCTCCCAGCGCGATGTGGCCCCCACCATCCTCGACTGGCTGGGTGGCAAGGCGCCGTGGTTCACCGGCCAGTCACTGTGGCCGCTGAGCGCCGGGGATATGCGCGCCAGCTACTACACCGGCGGCATGTTCGCCTGGTTTACCGGCACCCGCATGATCGAATTCCCGCTCGCCCGGCCCGGGCAGCTGCACTGCTTTGACTGGAACAGCGTCCGTCAGCAGGCCGACGGCAACGCCTGCACCCAGGCCGACAGCCACCAGCAGAACCTGGCGCGGGCCTATATCGAGTATTCCCAGTCGCTGCTGTTCCAGGGCCGCACCGCCGATTATGGCAAGCCGTCCTCGCTGCAAGGCAGCAAGGTGGCGGTGCAATAAGCGACCCTAAAAACGGTTCTTCGCGGATTAGAGGGAAATCAGCCTGGTCCAACGCCGGACGCCGGACGCGACAGGCTGAACCCCCAAACCCCCAAAATCGTCAACGGCGCGTCCCCTGCGGCAATGCTGTTCACCGTAGATTTCAAGTCCCCTCGCCCCTTGCGGGATAGGGGTTGGGGAGAGGGCTTGTTCGCGTGCAAGCCCCCACAGGCAATGCCAGGGGTTGCACGCGAAGGGCATAAGCGTGCGCATGCAAGAGACGCCTCGAGCTCTCAGTGCCGCGCCAACTGTCGGGGTTGAGATTGGCGTGCGACCTCTGA
>JAWVWY010000109.1:0-10483 GCA_033723495.1 Alcanivorax sp.
ACTCCCTGGGCGCCGCCGAACTGCTGGGCCACTACGGCACCGACGAGCAGAAAAACTACTACCTGCCGAAACTGGCCAAGGGCGAGTTCATGCCCTGCTTCGGCCTGACCGAGCCCACCGCCGGCTCCGACGCAGCCTCCATCAAGGCCGAAGGCGTGGTGTTCAAGGACAGTGACGGCCAGATCAAATTCAAGCTCAACTTCCGCAAGCGCTACATTACCCTGGCGCCGGTGGCCAACCTGGTCTCCCTGGCGGTGCGTCTGCACGACCCGGACAACCTGCTCGGCAAGGGCGAGGAACCGGGCATCACCGTGGTACTGATCGAGAAAGGCGCGCCGGGCACCGAAGGCCTGCATATCGGCGACCACCACCAGCCGATTGGCGAGCACTTCCCCAACGGCCCCATTGTCGGCCGTGACGTGATCGTGCCCGCCGGCAATGTGCTCGGCGGCGTGGAATACACCGGCATGGGCTGGAAGATGCTGATGGAAGCACTGGCGGGCGGGCGTATGGTATCGCTGCCCGCCACCGGCATCTGCGGCATTCGCCACGGCGCCATGATCGCCGGCGCCTACTCCATGGTGCGCCAGCAGTTCGGCATTCCGGTGGGCCGCATGGAAGGGGTGGAGCACAAGATCGGCAAGGCCGCCGGCATGAGCTATGCCTTCGACGCCGCCCGCGTGTTCGGCTGCTCGGCGGTGGACCACGGCATTCAGCCGCCGGTGACCTCTGCCATCATGAAGGCCTACTCCACCGAGATGGGCCGTGACACCGGCACCGATGCCATGGACGTGACCGCCGGTTACGGCGTCATGCAGGGCCCCAACAACACCATGGGCCGGCTGTACAACTCAGCGCCGGTGAGCGTCACCGTGGAAGGCGCCAACATCATGACCCGTACCCTGATGATCTTCGGCCAGGGCGCCACCCGCTGCCACCCGTACGCCTACAAGGTGGTACAGGCGGTGGAAAACAATGACGTGGCCGCCTTCCGCAAGAACCTCACCGGCTGGATGGTGCAGTTCCTGCTCGGCTTTGTGATGACCCTGGTACGCGGCGTCACCCGTGGTTTCTTCACCGTCAAGGTGCCCGGCGTGGCGCCGCAGACCAGGAGCCTTTACCGCCGTCTGGGCTGGGCGGCCACCCGCTTCGGCCTGCTCACCAACCTGGCCATGTTCTTTGTCGGCGGCAAGCTGAAGGCCCGCGGCAACCTCACCGGCCGCTACGCGGATGTGGTCGCCTGGCTCTACATCACCACCTCGGCCCTGCGCCGTTTCGAGGCGGAAGGCCGCAAGGCCGAAGACCTGGCGCTGGTGCAGTACGCCGGCGAATACGGCCTGACCCAGATCCAGAACGCCTTTGAAGGCATCTACGAAAACTTCGGCGGCCCGGTGGGCATGCTCCTGAAAACCGTTGGCCGTGTCTGGCTGGGCCTCAACCCGCTGGCCAAGCAGCCCAATGATCAGCTCAGCCACCAGGCCGCCCAGGCGCTGCAAAGCTATGGTGACCAGTACAAGCGCCTGGTGGGTGGCAACTACATGCCGCCGGAAAGCGACCAGGGCCTGGGCCGCCTGCTCAAGGCCTTCCGCCTGACCACCGAAGCCGAGCCGGTACGCGAGAAAATCCGCGCCGCGCAGAAGTCGCGCCTGCTGGGTCGCGGCAAGGTGGAAGACATCGCCGCCGACGCCGCCGCCCAGGGGGTCATCAGCGACGCCGAACTGGCCGCCCTGAATGCCGCCACCAGCGCCTGTCTGCAAGCCATCGAGGTGGACGTATTCACCAAGGACGAGTACTACGGCGCCGGCGGTATCCCGGCCATGAGCGCCACCGGTGATGGCGGTGTGGAGCAGCCGCCGGCCTACGAGCTGGCCAAGGCGTCCGGCGAGTAACCCTGGCGCGTTTCTGGGCGGGTTTGCCGGCACACGGATGCCCTTCGCGTGCCGGCAAACCCTGAAGGCACAGGCGCCCCTCATCTCCCGCCCCTCACGTTGCGCCGCTGTTGCGGTCGGCTCGGGGCATCGACAACAACGCCAGGGGAACTTCCCATGAACCCATTACTGGATGGCCTCAAGGTCCTGGACCTGTCCCGCCTGCTGCCCGGCCCCTTCTGTTCGCTGACGCTGGCGCAACTGGGCGCCGAGGTGATCAAGATCGAGGAACCGGACGGCGGTGACTATGCCCGCGAGCTGTCACCGGAGCTGTTCGACATCGTCAACCGGGGCAAGCAGTCCATCACCCTGGATCTGCGCCTGGCCGAGGAGGTGGCACGCTTCAAGGCCATGGTGAAAGACGCCGACGTAGTTCTGGAATCCTTCCGCCCCGGCGTCATGGACAAGCTCGGCTGTGGTTATGACACGCTCAGGGCCATCAACCCGAAACTGGTATATGCCTCGCTTACCGGCTATGGCCAGACCGGGCCCTATGCGGACCGCCCCGGCCATGATCTGAACTACCTGGGCTATGCCGGCGTGCTCGACCAGACCGGCCTGCCGGGCAAGCGCCCGGCCATGTCCAATGTGCAGATTGCCGACCTGGCCGGCGGCGCGCAGAACTGCGCCATCGGCATCCTGGCGGCGGTGATGGGCGCGCGCCAGAGCGGCGAGGGCTGCTGGGTGGACGTGGCCATGCTGGATGGCGCCCTGGCCCTGCAGAGCATGGCGCTGGCCACCCATCACCAACACGGCAGCAGCCAGCCCCGTGGCAAGGACATGCTCACCGGCGCCCTGGCCAACTACAACATCTACCGCTGCCGTGATGGCAAGTACCTGGCCGTGGGCTCGCTGGAACCGAAGTTCTTCATGGCGTTCCTGAAGGAAATCACGCCGGCGTTTCTGTGGCGCAGGAAAGCCAAAAGCAAAACACCGAGAAGCCAGAGCCCTTCAGCCAAGCCACCCAAAAACAGTGGCAATGACGCGCTCACCAAACTGGCCGGCGACCCGAAAAAGCTGCGCCGCCTGATGGTGCCGGTACGCTGGGCGATCCAACTGATTCTGCTGACCCGCACCCGCGATCAGTGGGAAGCCCGACTGGCGCACAAGGATACCTGCGTGTCGGCCATCCTGACGCTGGAAGAGGCACTGGCCAACGAACAGGTACGGGCACGGGAACTGGTGGGCCACAACGCCCGCGGCCCGGTATTGCGCTCGCCGATTCGTTTCGTCAATGCAGCCACCCGGGATGGCAACAGCCCGGCGCTGGGCGAGCACAACCCGACGCCTCTGGCCAGTGAGCGGCAACGGGCCTGAGCCGTTGCCATCTGGCACCATCGGCACTGCCTCAACCGACCGCTGGCGGTTAGTGTCATGACACCCACAATAACAATGGAAACCCGTCTTTCATGAGTATTCAGGCCCACATCATCAAAGCGGTGACCCGCCGCACCATCAAGCGCAATGGTCTTGATCAAGAGCAGCTGGTGCGCCACCTGCGCCGTGTCTTCAATAGCACCCCGACCCTGACCCTGATGCCCCGGGGCGTACGTCTGCGCCAGGTCGATCAGCCGGCCTTTCGTGGCGATCACGTGAGTGTGCGCGATCCGCAGGTGACGGTACTGTACCTGCATGGCGGGGCCTACATCGGCGGCGTCACCAAGACCTATCACAACCTGGCCGGCCGGCTGGCCACACAGCTTGCTGGCGAGGTCTATCTGGCCACCTACCCGTTTGCCCCGGAGCACCCTTTCCCGGCGGCAGTGAACCGGGTGCTGGAAGCCTATGAATACCTGCTGAGCCTGGGCAAATCCCCCCGGGACATCGTCATCGCCGGTGATTCCGCCGGGGGCGGCCTGACCCTGGCGACGCTGCTGCATCTGCGAGACAAGAAACTGCCGCAACCGCGTTGTGCGGTAACCTTCTCACCGGGTTGCAGCTGCCTGCCTGACGACAGCATTCTGGCCGCTCTGGACCCCAGCGACGCCATGCTGTCGGCGGATATCATCCGCACCGTGATCGATATTTATGTGCCCGACCCGCAAGACCGCAAGCACCCCTACGCCTCACCGGGCCTGGCGGATTACACTGGCCTCTGCCCGTTGATGATCACCGCCAGTACCGACGAGGTGCTGTATGGCGATGCCAAGCTGGCACGCCAGGCTGCGCAGAAGGCCGGGGTCAAGGTGGAATGGCTGGAGCGCAGCGGCGTTTTCCATGTCTGGCCGATCATGGTGCCGTTCCTGCCGGAGGCCCGCAAAGACGTTAAGCAGGTGGTGGACTTCATTCAGGCCCAGTGACCGCATCAGGGCAGTGCCGGCATCAACGCGAACATTTCGGTCATTGTCGACCCGGCCCTGCCCGCGTCTACTTGAGGTTTCTGATCTGATCACTGACCCGGAGATGGCATGACCGAACTGCCACGAATTGATTCTCAGGATTACTGCGACGAGGATCTGCCTGAACTCATTCAGCCCTGGTGGCAAACCCTGCCGGCCAACTTCCATGCCTTGCCGGACCATTTCCTGGCCGACCCGGACACTCGCTGGCGCATCGATTACACCGCCTCCATCGACATGCTGGCACGCACCGGCCTGGCCTGCATGGCCGGGGCCGCGGCGCTGCCCGCCACCCTGCACGCTGCGCGTAGCCGGGAAGAACGGCAACTGGCCGAGTTCTACCGACCGTTCCTGGAAGACAACGATCCCAACCGGTTTTTCACGCCGCCGCGCGAGCGAGTGGCGATCCGCCAGGACAAGGTGTCCAGCTACCACTTCCATCCACAAGACGGCCAGGCCCGCACCCTGCATTTCGAGTCCCCCTTTGAACCGCACAACCCGGCCCTGCGCCAGCGTTATCTGCGCCACCATCGCAATCGCACTGCCTGGGCCCAGCACTGGCGCCATGATGGCGAGCCACGGCCAACACTGATCATGATCCACGGTTTTGTGGCCGACCCCTACTGGCTCAATACCCGCTGGCTGGCATTACCCTGGTTCTACAAGCAGGGCTTCGATGTGCTGCTCTACACCCTGCCATTCCACGGCCGGCGCAAGGGGCGGCTGGCGCCGTTCAGTGGTGCGGAGTTCTTCAGCCAGGGCATGGCGCTGCTCAACGAAACCTTTGCCCACGCCATTCACGACCTGCGCCTGTTCATAAATCATCTGCGCCATCAGGGCAGCCCGGCGCTGGGGGTCACCGGCATTTCCCTGGGCGGCTATACCACCGGCCTGCTGGCCGCGCTGGAGGATGACCTGGCGTTTGCCATTCCCAATGTGCCGCTGGTGAGCATCATTGATCTGATGAAAAGCTGGTTCCCGATCAGTCAGCAGGTGCAATTGCTCAACCGCATCTATGACACTGACCTGGCCGGCCTGCGGGCAATCACCGCACTGCATTCACCGCTGACCTGGCCATGCCGGGTGGCGCCGCGGGCACGCATGATTATCGGCGGCGCCGGTGACCGCTTCGCGCCGCCCAAACACAGCCAACTGCTGTGGCAGCACTGGCAGCATTGCGACCTGCACTGGTTCCCGGGCAACCATTTGCTGCACCTGGACCAGGGCCACTACCTCAAGGCGATGCTGACGTTCATGCGTCGGGCGCTGCTCGATCACGGCCTGGCGGTGACGCCGTCGCCCCGTGAAACAGGCTAGCAGTGCCGGCACCGCAGGCCACCACCGTTTTCATCATGCTTTCCACGCCGATCTCCGGGTGCAGCTCCACCAGGCTTGCATCCACATGGTAGACAAAGCCGCTGGTGGGGTTGGGACCGGTGGGCACAAATACGGTCATGTGGCCATCGGGGTGGCGCGAGGTGACCAGCGCCGTCACCGACACATCGGTATCACGCCCATACAACCACACCCGCGCCACTTCACCGCGACTGAATGGGCTGTCGCCCTGCCCCATGAGCTGACCGGTGACTTCCTTGACGGTGCGGTAGCCAGGCAACCGCACCATCACATGCTTCTCCCACTGGTGCCACAGCCAGCTGCCCAGCCGGGTGGCCACCAGCGTGCCGACCAGAAAACACAGCACCAGTACCGCCAGCACCGCCAGCCAGTCGGCCACGAACTTGGGCAACCCGAAGGCATTGATAAACACCGAGGTGAACGGCGCAATCAGGTCGGTAACGGTCTGATAGATCCAGCGGAAGAAGAACAGGATGATGGAAATCGGCAGCAGGATGGTCAGCCCACCCAGCAGCGACTTGCGAATAAAGAACCACACTCGGTTTTCAGCGCTCAATTCAGGATTCCTCGCGGTACCAGATACGGTTGATGATGAGACAACGCTCGCCGGTGGGCGTTTGCACCGCCACCTCATCTTCCACTTGTTGCTTCAGCAAGGCCCGTGCCAGTGGCGCATCAATGCTGATATACCCTTTCCCGGCATCGGTTTCATCCGGCCCCACCAGGCGGTAGGTTTCCAGCCCGCCATCGTCGTTTTCCAGCTCCACCCAGGCGCCGAAAAATACCCGGCTCTGGTCTTCCGGCAGGCGGTCCACCACGGTCATGTCATCCAGGCGCTTGCTGAGAAAGCGCACCCGCCGGTCGATCTCGCGCAGCTGCTTCTTGCCGTAGATATACTCGGCATTTTCCGAGCGATCGCCCTGGGCGGCCGCCTCCTGCACCGCCTGGGTCACCACCGGGCGCTTTTCCTTCCACAGATACTGCAGCTCGTCATTGAGCATGCGGTAGCCCTCAGGGGTGATGTACTTGGAGGCCGGTCTGCCCTTCGGTCGCCAGCGCCCCATCAGACTTCAAAGACCCGCTCGATCTGGCGCAAGCCCTTGAACTCCAGGGTATTGCCGGTGGGGTCTTGAACAAAGAAGGTACCCTGCTCGGCGGGCTGGCCGATAAAGCGCTCACGGGGCTTGAGCAGATAGGGCCAGCCCTGCTGGTTGATGCGCGCCACCAGTTGCTCCCATTCGGACAACGACAGCACCAGGCCGAAATGGGGCATGGGCACCGGGTGTCCGTCCACCTCGCTGTAGCCCTGGATCGGTGTCAGGTCTTCGCCGTAATGCAGCGACAGTTGATGACCATACAGATCGATATCCACCCAGTTGGGCGCATCGCGGCCACGGCGTCCGCCTAGCACGCGGCAGTAAAAATCCGCCGCCTCTTGCAGATCCCTCACCATGAATGCCAGGTGAAAGGGAGGTTGTTTTTCCATCGTCTATGGCTCTTGCTAGAATCTCGTGGTGTTCGCCCGGCGCCGGCCCGGCCGGTTGACGAGCGCCCCTACTTTACCGGAGGTTTCCCCCGTATGTCTGTTACCCGCGCCCCCTGGCCCGCCACCCGTATGCGTCGCATGCGCCGCGACGATTTTTCCCGTCGCCTGATGCGTGAGCACACCCTCACCGTGGACGACCTGATCTACCCGGTGTTCGTGCTGGAAGGCGAGAGCCAGACCGAGGCGGTGCCGTCCATGCCCGGCGTGGAACGCAAGAGTATCGACCTGCTAGTAGAGGAAGCGAAGGAAGTGGCGGCGTTGGGCGTGCCAGCCATGGCACTGTTTCCGGTGACCCCGGCGGATGTCAAAACCCTGGATGGCCGTGAAGCCTGGAACCCGGAGGGCCTGGCCCAGCGGGCGGTGCGCGCCATCAAGGCAGCGGTGCCGCAGATGGGCGTGATCACCGACGGCGCTCTGGACCCGTTCACCACCCACGGTCAAGACGGCATCATCGACGCTAATGGCTATGTCCTTAACGAGGAGACCGTGGCGGCGCTGGTCAAACAGGCGTTGTCCCACGCCGAGGCCGGCGCCGACATGGTGGCGCCGTCGGACATGATGGACGGACGCATCGGTACCATTCGCGACGCGCTGGAACAGGCCGGCCACATCCACACCCGCATCATGGCCTATTCGGCCAAATACGCCAGCGCCTACTACGGCCCGTTCCGCGACGCGGTGGGCTCGGCCGCCAACCTGGGCAAGGCGGACAAGACCACCTACCAGATGGACCCGGCCAATGCCGACGAAGCACTCCATGAAATCGCCCTGGACCTGGCCGAAGGCGCTGATGTGGTGATGGTCAAACCGGGCATGCCCTACCTGGATGTGGTGCGCCGGGTGAAGGACGAGTTCCGTGTGCCAGTATACGCCTACCAGGTCAGCGGCGAGTACGCCATGCACATGGCGGCCTTCCAGAACGGCTGGCTGGATCAGGACAAGGTCATGATGGAATCGCTGCTGGCCTTCAAGCGCGCCGGCGCCGACGGCATTCTCACTTATTTCGCCAAGGATGCCGCCCGCCTGCTGAAAAAGTAAACATACTGTCACTGACCGTATATTTTACCGATTGTCTGACCAGGTCAATGCACAAAAACCATACACATCCTTATAATATGTTTACCGCCCGGGCCTGGCGCTGGGCCCGCGGTAACCGTGTTGTTTTCGTGAGATTCATAAGGAGAGTGTTATGCGTTACCTGATCATTGCTCTGGGCCTTTCTGCCGCCCTGGCGCACGCCGCCCCCGCCGCGCAGACCACTGACGACAGCCCACGCGCGCTGACCGCGCAGGAACAGCAACAGCTGGATCTGATAAATCCCGCCTGGATCTTCCAGGGCTGATTGCCGCCCGACCAAACCGCACGGCCGCCGTGTGGTTTGCCCCCGCGTTTTCTCTTGCCACCGGCGGTTTTCTTCTCGTCTTGACTGTGTCAGCACGCTAACCTGAACAGACCTTTAGGGATGCCACCGTCATCCCCATGTCATATCAATGTCATGGAATAAGGGCATTAACGTGCCGGTCAGGACGACTCCCGATGAATGATATTGCCAGCGAACACAGCGCCATCGATCTCAACAACCCGGACTACTACCTGAACCGGGAACTGAGCCTGCTGCAGTTCAATCTGCGCGTCCTTGAGCAGGCCATGGACGAAAACCACCCGCTGATGGAGCGGCTCAATTTCCTGCTGATCTTTTCCAGCAACATGGATGAATTTTTCGAAATCCGGGTGGCGGGCCTGAAAAACAAGCTGGAAACCCACACCGGCCAGCCCGGGCCGGATGGCATGCTGGCCACTGAGGTGCTGGCGGAAATCAGCCGCATCACCCACGAGGCGGTGGAGCGCCAATACCATATTCTCAACGACATCCTGTTACCGGCCCTGCGCGAGGAAGGCGTCGATTTTCTGCGCCGCGAGGACTGGACCGAAGAGCAGGCAAACTGGGTAAAAAAGTATTTCCGCGAACAGATTTACCCGGTGCTCACCCCCATTGCCCTGGACCCGTCGCACCCGTTCCCGCGCCTGGTCAACAAGAGCCTCAACTTTATCGTGCCGCTGGACGGCAAGGACGCCTTCGGCCGTTCCACCGGCCTGGCGATCGTGCCGGCACCCCGGTCTCTGCCGCGGCTGATCCGCATCCCCGATGAAATCAGCGGCGACGGCGACGACAACTTTGTGTTTCTGTCGTCCATGATTCACGCCCATGTGTCCGATCTGTTTCCGGGCATGAAGGCCACCGGCTGCTATCAGTTCCGGGTCACCCGCAATGCCGACCTGGAAGTGGACGAGGAAGTGGAAGACCTGGCCAGCGCCCTGAAGGGGCAGTTGCTGTCACGGCGCTACGGTGACGAGGTGCGCCTGGAGGTGGCCGACAACTGTCCACGCCATCTGACCCACTATCTGCTGGAGCAGTTCGAGCTGACCGAGGATGACCTCTACGAGGTGAACGGCCCGGTCAACCTGGCGCGCATGTTCACCAGCGTCAACCGCCCGCGCCTGCACTACCCGCCCTTTACCCCGAAGATGCCCGCCGCCGTGAGGAAGGCAGAAAGCATTTTCGATGCCATGGATCAGGGCGACATCCTGCTGCACCACCCGTTTGAATCGTTCCAGCCGGTGGTCAACCTGCTGGCCGAGGCGGCCCGCGACCCCAAGGTGCTGGCCATCAAGCAAACGCTGTACCGCACCGGCACCAAGTCGGAAATTCTCGACCATCTGGAAACCGCCGCCCGTAATGGCAAGGAGGTTACCGCCATCGTCGAGCTGCGTGCCCGTTTCGATGAAGCCTCCAATATCGAGGGCGCGCGGCGCCTGCAGGAAGCCGGCGCCATCGTGGTGTACGGGGTGGTGGGCTACAAGACCCACGCCAAGATGCTGCTGGTGGTGCGCCGTGACGGTGACGGCATCAAGCGCTACGTGCATCTGGGCACTGGCAACTACCACACCAGAACTACCAAGCTGTACACCGACTATGGCCTGATGACCTGCGAGAAAGGCATCTGCCAGGACGTGCACAAGATCTTTCAGGAGCTCACCGGCATGGGCAAGGCGGCGCGGCTCAAGCAGCTCAAGCACTCACCCTTTACCCTGCACCCGTCACTGATTGAGTGGATCGAGTTTGAAACCGAACAGGCCATGGCCGGCAAGCCGGCGCGCATTATCGCCAAGTTCAACTCGCTCACCGAAGAGAAGATCATGCATGCCCTGTACCGGGCCAGCCAGGCGGGGGTCGACATCGATCTGATCGTGCGTGGCATCTGCTGCCTGCGCCCGGGTATCCCGGGGCTGTCGGAAAACATCCGCGTGCGCTC
>JAWVWY010000110.1:0-10450 GCA_033723495.1 Alcanivorax sp.
CCCCTCTCCCGCAAGCGGGAGAGGGGTTTGGGGAGAGGGTGATCTTCAACTGTGGGTCAAGTCCTCGGCGACATTCAAAGGCTGCCCTCTCCCTATCCCTCTCCCGTAAACGGGCGAGGGGACCCTCCAGAAAGTCTTCTGCCCCCCCCGCCCCGCACCGCGGGGCGTTTTTGTTTGTATTCCGAGATGGACAGGCAGCATCGGCACTGCTGTGGACCGAGCGGGTCTTGGCCCCTCTCCCGCAAGCGGGAGAGGGGTTTGGGGAGAGGGGGCCTTCCATAACGCCGGCAGGTGCCATCCAGGAGATCTCTTTGCACCCCGTGGCCATGCCGTCTCCCACAGCAACCCTCCGCCCAACCCGCAACATGCGCTACACTACGCCCCCCGCGATACACCCAGGCCAAAACGCAAGAAGGTGACCCGATGACCGATACCCTGACCATTTGCCGCCCTGATGACTGGCACCTGCATTTTCGTGATGGCGACATGCTGGCCGAAACGGTGCCGGCCACGGCCCGGGTATTCGGCCGTGCCATTGTCATGCCCAACCTGACGCCGCCGGTGACCACGGTGGAACAGGCGGCGGCCTACCGGCAGCGGATTCTGGCCCAGGTGCCCGCAGGCGTGCAGTTCGAGCCGCTGATGGTGTTGTACCTGACCGATTCCACGCCGGTGGAAGAGGTGCAAAAGGCCGCCCAGTGTGACTTCGTGCACGCCTTCAAGCTGTACCCGGCTGGTGCCACCACCAACTCCGATAGTGGGGTCACCGATCCGGGCAGGATCACCCACCTCTACGAGGCCATGGAAAAGCACGATGTGCCGCTGCTGGTGCATGGCGAGGTCACCGAGGCCGAGATCGATATCTTTGACCGCGAGCAGGTCTTCATCGACCGTTACCTGGCCGATATCCGCCGCCAGTTCCCGGCGTTGCGCATTGTCTTCGAGCATGTGACCACCGCCGAGGCGGTGCAGTTTGTGCGCGACGCCAGTGATCTCACTGCAGCCACGGTGACCCCTCAGCACCTGCTGATGAACCGCAATGACCTGCTGGTGGGCGGGGTGCGCCCGCACAACTACTGTCTGCCGATCCTCAAGCGTCGCCAGCATCAGGAAGCCATTCAGCAGGCGGTGATCGAAGGGCATACGCGCTTCTTCCTGGGCACCGATTCCGCCCCCCATGCGCGCAACAGGAAGGAGGCCGCCTGCGGTTGTGCCGGCTGTTATTCCGCCCGCGCGGCGCTGCCGCTCTATGCCACCTTTCTGGAACAGCACGACGCGCTGGATAAACTGGAAGGCTTTGCCAGCCACTTCGGTGCGGATTTTTATCGCCTGCCGCGCCACTCCGACACCGTGACTCTGCTGCGTCGGGATTGGCAGGTGCCGGAACTGGTGGATGCGGCCGGTGAAGCCATGGTGCCGTTCTATGCCGGCCAGGCCTTGCCCTGGGCGGTGGCCTGATCGATGACACGGATTCCGGTTGTCCTGCTCACCGGGTTTCTGGGCAGCGGCAAGACGACGTTGCTCAACCACTGGCTGTCGCAGCGCCAGGATCTGGCCCTGATTATCAATGAGCTGGGTGAGGTGGGGATTGATCAGCATCTTACCCAGCGGGCCGGGGTGCCGGTTACCCTGATGGCGGGCGGCTGCCTTTGCTGCGTCATCCAGGGCTCGCTGTCGAGTACCCTGCGCAACCTCTATATGGCTCGACAGGCCGGTGACCTGCCGGCCTTTTCTGCCCTGGTGATCGAAACCACCGGCGCCGCAGACCCTTTCAATGTGTTATCGGTACTGGCACAGGACCCGTGGCTGAAGAAGCGCTTCGTCTGGCAGTCGGTGATCACCGTGGTCGACGCAGTGGCCGGCGTGGACGCAGTGGCGCGTCACCCGGAAGTGCTGGAGCAGATTACCGCCGCCGACCAGCTGGTAATCAGCAAGAGTGACCAGGTGGACGCCGACAGCCTGGCGATACTCCGGCAGCAACTCAGCGGGCTTAATGCCGGCGCATCCCAGCTAGTTGCCGAGCATGGCAGGGTAACTGCCGATCTGCTGGAGATCTCCCATGAACCTCGTTGCCGCGTCACTGGCATGTTTAGCCCGGCCAACGTAACGGCGGCATCACCGTTGACAACAGCCTCACCGGCATCCCGTCATGGCCTCTACAGTGCCTCGTTGCGCTGGCCCGGCCAGCTACCCTGGTCCCTGTGGCAGGCGGCGCTGGCGCAGCTGGGTGAAGACAGTGGTGACACCCTGTTGCGGGTCAAGGGGCTGTTGCGGGTGGAGGGCCTGGATGGGCCGCTGCTGGTACAGTGGGTGGGCGGCCAGGCGCCACAATTGTCACCGCTGACAGTGTGGCCCGATGCTGATGCGGATAGTCGGCTGGTGCTGATCGTGCGCCATGATGACCCGGCGTTTGCCGCCACCGTCCTCAACCACTGGCAAACCCTGCTGGAAAAGCTGCAACACCCCCCGCACTAATTTCTCTCTTGCCGCTGTTGCCAAGCTGATGCACATTGAAAGCGTTTTCGCGCGCGGCATCAGCGCTGTATTTTATTGGTGCTGCGTGAACTGACGCGCGGCGGGCAACCGGATACAGCGATAAAAAGGAGCTAACGTGACCGAGAAAATTCGTAGCGTCGAGCAGGCGGTGGATCGGGTGATTGACGCCACCGGGGGGGATATCCGTTTAGCCATGCCGTTGGGGCTGGGCAAGCCCAATCGTTTTGTGAACGCACTCTATCGCCGCGTGGCAGCGGATCGAAGCCTGAAGCTGGATATCTATACCGCGTTGTCGCTGGGCAAACCCGGTGCCGGCAGCGATCTGGAACAGCGCTTTCTTAACCCCTTTGTAGAGCGAGTCTTTGGCGACTACGAAGAGCTGGATTACCTCAAGGCGGTCAAGCGCGATCAGTTACCGGCCAATATTACTGTCTACGAATTCTTCTTCCAGCCAGGCAGTATGCTGGGTAGCCGCAGTGCGCAGCGGCATTATATCAGCAGTAACTATACCCACGTGGCCCGCGACCTGAATGCCCGCGGCGTTAATGTGGTGGCCCAGATGCTGGCTCACCGCCAGGTGGATGGCCGAGATCAATACAGTTTTTCCTGCAACCCGGAAGTGACGCTGGACCTGATGCCTTTGCTAAAGGCCCGCCGTGACGCCGGGGAAACTATACTGGCGGTGGGGCAGATACACCGTGAGCTGCCATTCATGGGTAATGATGCGCGGCTGGATGAGTGGCTCTCGGAGATGGATCTGCTGGTGGACGACCCGGACGCCCATACCCGCTTGTTCAGCACGCCCAATATGCCGGTCAGTCTGCAGGATCATTTTGTCGGCCTGCATGCCAGTACCCTGGTCAAGGATGGTGGCACCCTGCAGATTGGTATCGGCGCCCTGGGCGATGCCCTGGTGCATCACACCCGTCTGCGTGATCAGGACAACTCGCGCTATCAGCAGATTCTGACGGCCTGGGCTCTGCCGCAGGAGCAGCAGGCGCTGATGGAGAGTGAGGGAGGCTGCGCGCCGTTTCGCGAGGGGCTCTACGGGTGTAGCGAAATGATGACCCATGGTCTGCTGACGTTGGTAGATGATGGCATCATTCGCCGTCCGGTGTATGACTGGCAGCCGTTGCAGGAACTGGAAATACGCGAACCGGTGAAACCGGGTCTGGCGCTGCTGGATGCGCTGCGTGAACAGGGGGCGTTAAGCCGCTGTCTCAATCGTGGCCAGATCCGTACCCTGAAACGTTTTGGCATTTTTTCTGACGACGTTCGCAAGCAGGGTGACCAGTTGCATCTGCCCAACCAGGTTACGGTGGCCAACGATCTTGATGACCGTGGCACCCGGGAGGCGCTCAAAGCGGTGCTGGGCAGTGAGTTGCGTGGTGGGGTGGTGATGCATGGTGGCTTCTTCCTGGGCCCGGCGGCGTTTTATGAGCGTTTGCGCAACATGAATGACGCCGAGCGTGCCGGCATTAACATGACGCATATCGGTTTCATCAATCATCTTTACGGCAATGAGCCCTTAAAGCGCCTGCAACGGCCCCATGCCCGTTTTATCAATACCGCCTTTACCGTCACCTTGCTGGGCGCGGCGGTATCCGATCAGATTGATGATGGCCGGGTGCTCAGTGGCGTGGGGGGGCAATACAATTTTGTCAGTCAGGCCCACGAGCTGGAGCATGCTCGCTCGGTACTGATGCTGCGCGCCTGGCGTGAGCGCGCTGGTGAGGCGTGTAGCAATATTGTCTTCAGCTACCCCCACAACACCATTCCGCGTCACCTGCGCGATGTGGTGGTTACCGAATACGGGGTTGCTGATCTGCGCGGCAAGAGCGACGAAGAAGTGATCATGGCCATGCTCAATATCACTGACAGTCGCTTTCAGAACGGCCTGATGGAGCATGCCAAACAGGCCGGAAAATTGCGCCAGGATTTCCAGTTACCCGAGGCACGGCGTCACAACCGCCCGGAGCGACTGGAGCAGATTGCGCAGGCTGCCGGGGCAGACAGCTTCCCGGCGTTCCCCCTGGGGAGCGATTTCACCGAGGTGGAGCAACAATTGATGGCGGCGCTGACCTGGCTGAAGGAAAAGGTAAGCCATCGCCAGTATTTGCAACTGGGTCGCAAGGCGCTGTTCCGTGAGGGCAGTGAAACTACCTACCAGTATGCTTTGCAGCGCATGGGGCTGGGTACTCCGCAGACGCTGCGCGAACGTCTAACCCAGAGATTGTTGCTGGTGGCGCTGGAAACCACCGCCACCTGACCATCACCAATGCCGCGGCCTGCCTGACGGGCCGCGCAATTAGTGTTGTTCGGCAACCGGCTCTTTCTTTTCTCTTTCTTTCTTCTGCGGGCGAGTCTTGGGGGCGCTGGACAATGACCGCCAGAACGGAATGCGCCGGGTCACCGCCACCATTTCATCCACCCGGTCGCTGATGCCGGACAGCCGGTCCACGGTATCGCGAAGACCCACCAATTCGTCCACATGCTCGGAAATCTTGAACACCACCATGTAGAACTCGATCAGGGCTCGCAGTACCGAGGCGGACACCAGAAAGCCCAGTGGTGCGGCAAAGAACAGATAAAACAGCCCCAGCCAGGTGGATTGCAGGAAGGCATCCACACACAGATAAGCCAGCGCTGACACAATGGCTACCAGAATCATGCCGTAAACACCGGGAATTACCTGGATGATCATGTATTTGTCGAAGCGAAAATTAAACAGTTCCCGCCAGTACTGCACGACCCAGAAAAAGGCGCGGCTGAGTTTCACCAGGAATTTTTCCGGTGGCGCTTTCTTGTTCTCATCATGCTCGTTGTTTTCTACCATTTTGCGTACTGCTCCTCGACAAAACCGTAGTGGCGTTCGATGGCAAAGTGGCGCCCATCATTCAGGCGCAGGTGGCCATGAAAGCAGCCAAACAGCTGATTGAAGTTGCTGGCGAACAGCCCAAGATTGAGCCGTTCACGATGATTGCCGCTGGGTTCGAAGGTCAGATTTACCTGGCCACAGCGGCTGCGTATTTTCCAGGGACGCATCAGGGCGTCCCGGTGATAGTCAAAGGTCACGCCATCGGTGTGGATACACTGGTCATCCACCCACAGGCAGTTCTCCGAAAAACTGGTTTCATTGACGCCGCAGGACAGGTTCAGGCCAAGGTGGTGGCCATCCTGCCGCGCGGAAAAGCAGGCCCAGTTCCAGAACGTTTCACGGCGCATATAGCCGGCTGAAAAATCGTGGTGCCCGCAGGCCCCCAGGCTGGCCAGATCCTGTTCTGTCTCCCCCATTCGCAACTGGCCGGTGACCGGTCGCGCGGCCACCTTGTTGGCATAGGCCCAGCCGTTGACGCCGGTGCGGGTGCACAGTGACATGGGCTGGAAATCCGGCCCCTCATCCATGTGTGCCTGCAGCTGCATATCCGGCAGGCTGACCATCAGTGTCTTGCGCAGGCCGTCGCCACGCTGTTCATAGCCCAGGCGGATATCCACCTGCTTTTGCCGGAACCGGCTAAGGCCCTCGCGAGGCGAGCGGGACATGTCCAGCGCCAGTCCCAGCGGCGAGCGCCAAGTATATTCGCGCAGGCGGCCGCTGCGGGGCTCGAAGATGTAAAAAAACGCCATGCCCAGGTAGCCGGTATGTGCCAGGGCACAACCGGCAAGCAAATCCGCGCTTATAACGCCAAAGTACTGAAACTGCTTGTAGTGAAAATGCCGGGCCCGGCGACCCGCCGGGGCCCCCATGGGAGTGCGGTAATCCGCCTGACGACCGTTAATTCGGTGCAGGGTGGCCGGAAAGTGTCCGAAGGCGACCTGACCCTGGGAATCCACCAGTTGAGAAAGAGGGGCTGATTTGGACATTACTCGCTCGGCCAGCTGCCTGGGACAATGAATCCCGGTTGGGCCCGGGTATGACAAGTTACCATCACCGGGCGTGACTGGGATTCAACATAGTCAAAGAGGGTGGGGCTATCAATAAAAGTAGTACTTTTGTCCGACATTAATGGCAGTGGCCAGTGCTCCCGGCTCTGACATTGCCATTTTCCGCCTGGCAGTGCCTGGCTGGGCAGCCACCAGCCCTGCTCATGGACCGGGTTGACCCAGGTCGGTGGTGCTGTGGGGGAGGGGCCGACAAACAGCCGGCCCCGGGTCAGCAGCGCTTGCGCGTCCACCCGCAGCCCCTGTCTGGCCAGCTGGGCGCGGGCCTGTGGCAGCGTGGAACGGGGCAATTGCTGCTCGCAGAGATGGGTACGCTTGCGCGTCAGGGTGTCGCGGCTGTCCGGGCCCAGCCAGCGCTGCTGATGGCCCAGGTAGAATTTCAGTGCCAGTTCCCAGTGCTGCAGTTGCTGTTGCTGATGGTCGATGACCAGCAAATCCAGTTCCCCGATGGTTCGCTTCTGGTCATGAATCACGGTGTTGCTGGCTACCCGCTCGAAACGCTCACTGGCGTCGATCAGCACACTGACCAGCTGTTCGAAATGGGCGCCCAGTCGGCGCTGGCGGGGCAGGGCAAGCAGTAATGGCAGCGCCCGCTCCGGCAGGTCTGTATCCTGCGCATAGGCATCTGCCAGTGCCTGGCCGGCATCCAGCCAGGGCGTGGTGGTTATCAGGGAGGGGGCTTCCAGCAGCCAGCGCAATTGCGCCAGCAGCTGCATGTCGGTCAGCGTCATGGTCAGGACTGTAGCAGGTAAAGCCCCTGACGCTAGGCGGAAACATTCTCCCGGGCAAGGGCGGTGCGCACTTCCTCGGCCCATTCCAGCCAGGCCTGCTGATCGAGAATGCCCCGACGCAGGGTCAGGTAAGAGTACAGGTGCTGATCACGGCCCTCACGATCCAGTTTACTGGCCAGTTCCTGAAAGGTAGCCAGGCGCTCGCGCCGCATGTCTGACAGTTCGTCCAGTTCGCGCAGCAAGGCCGTGGTATCGGCCAGGTTGCCACCGGCGATTTTGACCATGAAGGCATCGCGGATACGAGCCGGGGAAGCCGGTTTGCGCAGCCAGCGGATCAGCTCTTCGCGTCCCTTGTCGGTAATCTGGTAGAGCTTCTTGTCGGGCTTGCCGTCCTGGGGAATGTGGCGGAACGTGACCATCTGCTGGTCATTGAGTTTGCCCAGTTCCAAATAGATCTGCTGGTGAGTGGCATTCCAGACCAGCCCGATGCTGTTAGCGAACTCCCGAGCGAGGTCGTAACCGCTGGCTTCCTGGTCTTCAAGCAGGACAAGAATGGCATGACGCAAAGACACGGCGTACTCCTCGATCAATATGTTGTAGTGCTAAATTGATAGTAGATACGTGGTCGTCTGCTGCGCAATCCGTTGAATAAGTAGTTTTGTAAAAACTTGGTTAATAACAGGGCGTTACGCGAGTCTGAGTAAGGTTTTGTTATAAAAATGTGTGCACTGTGACGGGACTGTTTAGCTGTCCCGAAATTGGGACGGTGAATCCTCGAATTCATGGATCAGGCCGTCCAGATAGATGGCGGCATTTTCCAGTTGCGGGGCCGACAAACGGGGGATGATGCGATGGATCAGGCTGTGGGAGGCCCGCTGACAGGTCTGCATGGTCACCATCACCATTTTTTTCAATACCGGCCCGAATTGCAGTAATGCCAGCGGTTGCTCGAAGAACCAGAAGATGCCGTCATCGGTAAGACCTATCAGGTACTGGCACAGGTCCTTGCGAGCCAGCTCCAGGCGATCGCTGTGGCACAGTTGTGGTGCCCGTCTGACCAGTTCGGCCCGGTTTTTCGCTATGGGTATCACTACAAAGGTACGTTTCCGGTCGGCGTCCTGCCGCCGTATTGTGTGTAGATAGCTGCCCACGGCACGGTATTGCGCCAGCGTCATCTTGCGAATGCCCCGTTGCACAATCAGGTGACTTGCCTTGCTGATGGTCTGGGTGGTCAGGCGAACCAGTTGATGCATGCTGAGGTTTAATCCTGCCGCTTCGGCGGAATCCAGGAAGAAGGTGTCCAGGGACTCTTCGATGAACAGCGCCATGATCTGTTCCAGGGTATCAGGCTCGGGCGTTGCGCGCGGGCCCTGCATGCGGGTAATGAAACCGTCCATAAGAAGGCTCATCTGGTCACTGCACGGATAGGCGACATACAGACCCATAAGATGTGGCGGGCTCCTGAAGTTCGGGTATCAAGATGGTAGCGGCTGCTCGGTGGTTAACCAATAACCAAAATTGTTGCCCCGCGCGCTATTTCCTTTTGCCGGGTAATAACAGATGATGCGCGGCCGGAGGAGAAAAGCATGTTAAGCGTCGTGATGCCCGATGCAGACCAGGTCAAGCGCTGGCTGCAACAGGCCAATATTCAGCACTACATCTGCGAACACTGCCATGCCCTGCACCTGTCCGAACTGCAGGAGCGCGATGCGGTGGTCGATGCGCGCCTGTTTGTGGAAGACGATGGGCTGTTACTGACCACCGAGCTGGAGGTACGTCCGGCGGCTCTGTTTGCGGTGCAGGCGGAGCTGACTCGTCTTAATATGAGTTATCCATCGCTGAAGATGTTTCTCGACGTCAATGATGATTCCCTGCCCCGGCTGGTGGCCTGCGACCTGCTGCTCGGACGCCATGGGGTGACCTTCCAGCAGTTTATCTATTTCGTGCAGGCCACCGTGGATGCCACCGTACAGTTGCTGGATGAGTGTCAGGAAAACGATTGGCTATTCTGGCCCTCTGATGAAGAACTGCCGCCGGAAAGCGGGGCGTTGCACTAGCAACCTGCCAGGGTTATCGCACAAGAGGAATGGCCGTGCATGACAATGCGGATTTGCTTGGGGGGGTTGGTGGCGACCGCCGTGCGACGCTGATCGACGACCTGGTGCGCCGTGGTTATGCCGTTTCACCGGGTTATTTTCCGCTCCCGTTGGTGCGGGCACTGCGAGATGAAGCCCGTTTGCGCGACAGTCATGGCGAGTTCCAGTTGGCCGGCATCGGCCGCCGCCAGGATCATCAGCGCGATGAACGGGTTCGCAGTGACCGTACCTGCTGGCTGAATGCCTCCACCCTGGCCCAGTGTCAGTTGCTGGAAGAAATGGAGCAGCTGCGCGAACAGGTGAACCGGGAACTGTTTCTTGGCCTGTTCGAACTGGAAAGCCACTTTGCTATTTATGGCCCCGGCGATTTCTACCAGCGTCACCTGGATGCCTTCAACGGCAACAATGGCCGTATCCTGTCCACCGTGCTGTATCTCAATGAGGGCTGGCAAAGTGAGTGTGGCGGCCGCCTGCGGATCTGGCCGGCACCGGATTCCCAGACCGTGGTCACCGAGGTGGAGCCCCGTGCCGGTACCCTGGTGTGTTTCCTCAGCGAGAAAATTCCCCACGAAGTCTTGGCAGCTACCCGCGAACGCTACAGTATTGCCGGATGGTTTCGATGCAACAATACCACCGCCGAGTGGCTCGATCCGCCACGCTGATCCTGCTTGGTCTGCTATGCAGCCCGCTGCTGGCGATGCAGTGCGCCAGCCCCGGACAGGATGGTGAGCACGCCAGCCAGACGATTATCAACAGCTACTTTACCGGCCCCGACGATGCCGTGGTGCAGGCCGGCAGCCAGCTGTTACCCATCCGTCGTCAGCGCGGTAACGGCGAGCTGAACCGCGGCGATCTGGCACTGCTGCTGCAATGGCAGGGCGCTACCATCGACAGCGCCAACCGGCCCGGTTACGGTCGGGTGCTGGACGCGCCGTTGCACCAGGAATGGGTCACTGTGATACAGCCCGGGGTCGGGCAGGTGAGGGTGCGCGGTGGCGGGCCAGATGGCGGCCTGTTGTTCGCCTACCGCAATGCACCGGCCAGTCATCAGCAGGGCCGTTCCCGCTGGCAGCTGGTGCGGGTTCCCCAATTCAACTCCCTGTCCCTGAGGCAGGATCTCAAGGCCTTGCCCTGGAACGGTTATACCGGCGGCGTATTGGCCGTGGATGTACGCCGCCAGCTGGA
>JAWVWY010000111.1:0-10429 GCA_033723495.1 Alcanivorax sp.
ATCCTCGACTGGTTTGTCGGCCTGTTGCCGCAACAGCGTCGCATTCTCTCCCACGTGTGGCAGGAAATGGACGGCCAGATTGCCAACTATGTGCGCGGCAAGGCTATCGAAATTCTGTTGGTGGGGGTGGCGTCGTTCATCACCTTCCTGTTGCTGGGGCTGAATTACTCGGTGCTGCTGGCGGTGCTGGTGGGGCTGTCGGTGGTGGTGCCTTATATCGGTGCCACGGTAGTGACGTTGCCGGTGGCGGCTGTGGCCTATGTGCAGTTTGGCTGGAGTGGGGATTTTGCCCTGGTGATGCTGCTGTACGGGGTGATCCAGTATATCGATGGCAATATTCTGGTGCCGTTACTGTTTTCGGAGGCGGTGAATCTGCATCCGGTGGCGATCATTACCGCCATCCTGCTGTTTGGTGGCCTGTGGGGGTTGTGGGGGGTGTTCTTCGCGATTCCGCTGGCAACCCTGATCAAGGCGGTGATCAATGCCTGGCCCCGGGAGGGCAGCTACCGGGCGAACCCGCCGGCGCCTCCCGAGGCCTGAGGCATTACAGTGCCTGTACCGCGTCCAGTACGGCCTGGGCGTGGTCCTTCACTTTCACCTTGCGCCATTCCTCGCGCAGCACGCCGTGCGCGTCGATCAGGAAAGTGCTGCGCTCGATACCCAGGTATTCCTTGCCGTAAAGCTTCTTGAGCTTGATCACATCGAACAGCTGGCAGACGGCCTCGTCTTCATCGCTGATCAGCTCGAAGGGGAACGCCTGCTTGGCCTTGAAGTTCTCATGGCGGCGCAGGGAATCCTTCGACACCCCGAAAATCTCGCAATTGGCCTTCTGGAACTGTTCATACAGATCGCGGAAGTTCTGACCTTCGGTGGTGCAGCCCGGGGTGCTGTCCTTGGGATAAAAGTAGATCACCACGTTCTTGCCGCGTAGATCCGCCAGGGTGACAGTGCTGTCACTGGTAGCGGCGGCGGTGAAATTGGCGACGGCCTTGCCGACTTCAACAGTCATGGGGGTTCCTTGTATCAGGGGATTAGCGTTTGGGCGTCATGGTGGCGTCCAGGTTGCGGGCCTCGCAGAAATCCACAAAGGCCTCGCGCAATTCGGCCACCGATTGTTCGGCACCCATGCGCAATACCAGGTGAAGACTGAACATGGCGGTGCCGGTATGCGGGGCAGCGTAGGTGCCGGTGGACAGATCATCAATATTGAGGCCGCGGGTGGAGAAAAAATTGGCGATCTCGTGAACGATACCGGGGTTGTCCATGGCCACCACATCCACCTCGTAGGGCAGGGCAGCGGCCTGTTCACTGCGGCGCTGGGTGCGCTTGAAGGTGATCAGCAAGTCCAGATCCTGCTCCAGCTGCTGGCGCAGACTTTCCAGCCGGGCGAGGCTGTCATCACTGGCACTGACCAGCATCAGCACGGCAAACTCGCCACCCAGCACCGTCATGCGCGAATCGAGAATATTGCCCTGTTGGTCGAGCACCGCCCGCGTCAGGGCCTGCACAATGCCCGGGCGGTCCGAGCCCAGGGCGGAGATAACCATTAACTGTTCCATGGATAAGCCCTCTGTGTTTTGACAGGCAGTGTAGCAGGCTGGTCGTGGCTTGGGGCCCCGGCCGCCACAGAAAGCCGGGCGTTATGCCCCGGCTCTCTTGTTCGCTTTCTTGGCGAGGTTTACCATAGCGCCCTTCACCCGACCACAGGGCAGGGTGCGCATGGCACGGGCGGTTTCCGGCGCACTCCAGAGGAGAGATTGGCATGATTCGCGGCAGTATTGTGGCGCTGGTTACCCCCATGCGCGCAGACGGTTCAGTGGACTGGGAGCACCTGCGTACCCTGGTCGACTGGCATGTGGAGCAAGGCACCCACGCCATCGTGGCGGTGGGCACTACCGGTGAGTCCGCTACCCTGGGCTTCGAAGAACACGACAGCGTGATCCGGGAAGTGGTGGCAGTGGCCAAGGGTCGTATTCCGGTGATCGCCGGTACCGGCGCCAACAACACCGAAGAAGCCATTCGTCTCACCCGTGACGCCAAGCGCGACGGTGCCGACGCCTGCCTGCTGGTGACGCCCTATTACAACAAGCCGCCCCAGGAAGGCCTCTACCAGCATTACCTGGCCGTGGCCCGGGCGGTGGATATCCCGCAGATTCTCTACAATGTACCGGGCCGCACCGCCTGCGACATGCTGCCGGAAACCGTCGAGCGCCTCAGCAAGGTGCCCAACATCGTCGGCATCAAGGAGGCCACCGGCAACCTGGAGCGGGCCCGTGAAATTCGCGAGCGCTGTGGCGATGACTTCATGCTCTATTCCGGTGACGATGCCACCGCCATGGACTTCATCCTCGCCGGCGGCCATGGCGACATCTCCGTCACCGCCAACGTGGCCCCCGCCAAGATGGCGGCCATGTGTGAAGCGGCGCTGGCCGGTGATGCCGATCTTGCCCGTCAACTTAATGGGGAACTGGAACCCCTTCATCGTGATCTGTTTATTGAAGCAAATCCGATCCCGGTGAAATGGGCACTGTATGAAATGGGCCTGATTGACGCGGGGATTCGCCTGCCGCTGGTGCCCCTTTCCGAGGCTGCCCAGCCGCGGCTGCGCGAAACCCTGCGTCAGTGCGGCCTGCTGGAGGCATAATGAAAAAAGCGGCGATCTCGCTCGCGCTACTGGCGGCTGGCTGTAGCTGGCTGCCCGACCACAGTCTCAACTATCGAGACGCACAGGTTCTCAAGCCGATTCAGGTGCCGAAAGACGGCGTCTTTATCGGTCAGGATCCGCTTTACAGGGTTCCCGACCAGGACCAGCGGCTCAAGGGGCGTCAGCCCGACGAGAAAAAATTCGTCGCGCCCAAGCCGCCACAACTGGTGGTGCTGGGTAACGAGAAAGACGACAATGCGCCGCCGGCACCCAAGGACCAGGCCACCAATGCGGTGCTGGGCAAGGACGGTAACGGCTACCCGATCATCATGCTGCCCACCCGCTATGCCTGGGCCTGGGAGTATATCGGTGACGCCCTGCAGAAGACCGACCTGAAAGTGGATGATCGCGACCGCGAGGTCGGTATCTTCTACCTGAAAGTGCCAGACCGTTATCAGCTCAAGGCAGGCGATGTCCAGCTCAAGCTCAGCCATACTACCAACGGTATTCAGGTGGCGGTGCTGAACAGCAAGGGCACCGCGCTGGTGGACAAGACGCCTGGGCAGGCGATTCTGGAGCGTATTTACCGGGAACTGAAGTAGTGCGTCTGGCCTCCCTGGGCAGTGGCAGCAAGGGCAACGCCACCCTGGTGCAGGCCGCTGACACCCTGGTGCTGATCGACTGTGGCTTTACCGTCAAGGAAACCGAGCGCCGGCTTGGTCATCGCGGACTCAAAGGCAGTGATTTGAGTGCCATTCTGATCACCCACGAGCACGGCGACCATGTGCGCGGGGCCGGGGCGCTGGCCCGCAAGTTCGGTTGCCCGTTGTACAGTTCCTTCGGCACCGCCGCGGCGGTGCACGGTGGGCGCGCCCATTTCGGCGAGGCCGACTGGCGCGAAGTGCGGCCCGGGCGGGGCTTCACCGTGCGGGAGCTGACGATCCTGCCGGTTACCGTGCCCCATGATGCCCGCGAGCCTTGCCAGTACCGGTTCAGCTGGCAGGGTCGCAACGTCGGCGTGCTCACCGACCTGGGCGCCATCACCCCCCATGTGGTCGAGGCCTATGGTGACTGCGATGCGCTGGTGCTGGAGTGCAACCACGACCGGCAGCTGCTGGAAATGGGCCCCTATCCACCGTCCCTGAAGCGCCGCGTGGCCGGTACCCTTGGGCATTTGAGCAATGAACAGGCGGCGACCCTGCTGGCCCAGGCCAACGTGGATCGCCTCCAGCATCTGGTGCTTTCGCACCTGAGCGAACAGAATAATACGGTCGACCACGCCCGTGCGGCGGTGGAGCGGGTCATCACCTGCGGCCGTGAACGCATTTGTGTGGCCAGCCAGAGCAACGGCTTTGACTGGCTACAGGTACACTAAGTTAACAACCGACCAGAGTAATGGGCCTTTCCATGGAAAAACGCGACGAGCTGTACGCCGGCAAAGCCAAATCCGTGTACACCACCGACAACGCGGACCAGCTGATCATGGTGTTCCGCGATGACACCTCGGCTTTCGACGGCAAAAAGAAAGAAGCGCTGGCGCGCAAGGGCGCGGTGAACAACCAGTTCAACGCCGCGATCATGGAAAAGCTCAAGGCCGCCGGTATTCCCTGCCACTTCGAGCGCCTGCTGTCGCCCACCGAGGCGCTGGTCAAGAAACTCGACATGATTCCGGTGGAGTGCGTCGTGCGCAATATCTCCGCCGGCTCCATCTGCCGTCGCCTGGGTGTGGAAGAGGGCCTGGATCTGAATCCGCCCACTTTCGAGTTCTTCCTCAAAAACGATGACCTGGGCGACCCGATGGTCAACGATTACCACATTCGCAGCTTCGGTTGGGCCACCGACGAGCAGGTGGCGCGCATGAAAGCGCTGACCTTCCAGGTCAACGACGTGCTCAAGCAGCTGTTCCTGGACGGCGGCATGCTGCTGGTGGACTACAAGCTGGAATTCGGTGTATTCAACGGCGAGGTGCTGCTGGGCGACGAATTCAGCCCGGATGGCTGTCGCCTGTGGGACAAGGAAACCCGCGAAAAGCTCGACAAGGACCGTTTCCGCCAGGGCCTGGGGGGCGTGGTGGAAGCCTATGAAGAAGTGGGCCGCCGTTTAGGCATGACCTTCGAGTACTGATAGCATGCAGTAGCAGGCCGGCCGATTTTGCGGCCGGCACCAGCACCGTCAACAATAACAACGGGAGTGACCATGAAAAATCTGTCTCGCATTCTCATCGTAGCCCTGCTCGGGGCGGCCCTCAGTGGTTGTTTTCTGACCAAGCTGGCCACCGTGCCCATGCGCCTGGTGGGGGCCGCCGGTTCCGTAGTCGGTGCCGTGGTGTCGATTATTCCGGTGGCCGGCAACTCCGCCGATGCCGCGCTGGAAAAAGTCGATGGCGCCATTGATACCACCGCCGACAGCATCGACAAGATCCCGCTCTGATTTCCCCGGGGCCCGGCATGCCGGGCTCCGCGGCCGCTACAGCTCTTGTATTCCCCCTGGGGGTTGTGAAAAATAGCCGTTCTTTTGTGGCGGGCCCGATTCACGCCGATAACAACAATAACCGGAGTTTCGACCATGCGCCTGTGGCTGCTTCCGCTTTTTCTGCTGCTTCCCCTTACCGCCAGTGCGGATAAACTGATCGGGCTGGGCTATCTCAACGGCCTGGTAGGCCTCAACCTGGAATGGGCTGGCAAGCACAACAGCTTCTACGCCATGCCGGGTGGTTACCTGATTTCCACCGGCTATGATCAGAAGGATGTGCGCTGGGTAGCCGGTTGGCGCCATAAAATGGAGCGCGGCCTGATGGCAGAGAAGGGCTTCTATGGCGGCCTGATCGTCGGTGATCTGGGCGGTGAAAGCCAGTATGAGCGCCTCGGCGCCGGCCTGGAAATTGGCCACCAGTGGGTCAAGCCCTATACCCGCTGGACCCTCAGTGGTGCCGTGGGTGTGCTGCAGCCGCTCGACTGTACCTCCTACCGGCCCAATTCCGACTGTAACACCAAGGAAGAACTGCGCCGTTACGACCTGTCCGCCGAGCCCACCGCAGTACTGGGTATCAGTGTCAGCCTGCGTCGCTAACCTGTCGTTTTTGTAACCTCCTGTTGCGGCCTGTTTCAGGCCGTTTTCCCCTTGTTGCCTTGCTTCGGGGCAACACTTGTGCACAGTCTTGTTGCTGCCTTCACGCTCTCGTTCAGCTTCTGCCGCTAACTTGTTGATTTTATGTGGTGGCCATTAAGTTGTTGATTTATAAAGATTTAATAAAATGGATACTTTTTCATCATTTTGCGGACATGGCAGCAATGATGGGGGTTGGGGGCAGTTCCTGACAGACTGTGCACAGAGTTATCCACAGATACTGTGAGTAATTTTTCAAGCGGGGAAATAGCCCGAAAACAGGGCTTAGCGACGCAGCATGGGCAGGGGGCGCCAGGGATGGCTCAATAATTGCTGGCCACTTAGCTTGAGCAGCAGCAGGTGAAACCCGGTATTGGGGAATTTCTGCTTGATCAGGCGAATGCGCGCCATCGGCACGCCATAGCGCAGCACGCCCAGGGACACATCAATCCAGTCGGCACGGCGGAAGGCTTCCACCAGGCTGCTGGTGTCAGTGGCATAGCGGGACACCTTGTGGTGATTGAGGATCATGTCGCGAATCTCCGGCTTCCAGTGATCTCGCTGGTGCTCTTCCAGGTAATGCTCCGCCAGTCGCGCCGAGGGCTCCAGGTAGTCAAAGGTGCCGGCCAGCCAGATGCCGGCATCGTGGAAGAAGCCGGCAATCTGGACTTTTTCCAGCTCTTCGTCGCTGAGCGAGTGCTGGGCGCTGACCAGATTGATGACACGATAGACATGGTTCCGGTAGGCGCTCTGTTGTTTGCCAAAACGCTCGCTGTACTGGTCGAACAGGTCGTCCACCAGTTTCAATTCAGTCATCAGGCGGTTTGTTATGTTGTTCATGGATGCCCGTCAGAAAGTTGGAAGGTCTGCAGCCTATTATGAGTATGTCACTGTTTTTCGTAAGCATGACCGCGATTGCTTGGCAATTCCAGCACGGTAACCCCAACCGGGGCCCTTGGTCATTAGAAAGCGTTGTACTATAGTCGGACAAGCCTAATATGATTGTTGAACAACAGTGGGGGCGCGGTGAGTTTTAAAGCCAAGGAAAGCCTGTCGGAACAGATTGCCCTGCATCTGGCCAGCCAGATCATTCGCGGTGACATGCTGGCCGGCGATCGCATCCAGGAGCTGCGCGTGGCCGGTGAGCTGGAGGTCAGCCGCGGGTCCGTGCGCGAGGCGCTGCTGATACTGCAGCGCCGCCAGCTGATCGACATCCTGCCGCGCCGGGGCGCGGTGGTGAAGGAAATGTCCGAGTCCCACGTGCGCAGCCTCTACGAGCTGATGCAGGTGCTGCTGGGGCTGGTAATCCGCAAGGCCATCAAGGTGGTGCGAGAGGAGGACCTGGATGCCTTTATCGAGCTGGTCCACGGCCTGCAGCTGGCCGCTGAAGACCGCGACCTGGATACCTTCTTCGAGCTCAGTTTCCGGTTTCTCGAGCATGCCTACCCGTTTGCCCGCAATCCCTTCGTGGAAGACATCCTTATTAACCTGCAGCCGGCCATTCAGCGCGCCTACTTCATGGCGCTGCACCTGGAGCCGGACGAGGTGAAAGAGTGCCTGTCGTTCTTCAAGGCACTGGTGGAGACCATCTTCCGCCGCGATGTGCGCTCCGCCCTGGAGATCATCCGTGAGTTCGCCGAGCACCAGTGCGAGCTGGTGGAAGAGTCCATCACCCGGGCCCGCCAGATCGAAACCGCCTGGGGCGCGCGGCGCCGCAAATAGCGACAGGCATTAAAAATCGCCATTTTGATGACTTTGGGGCTTGCCCTGAACCGTCAGGCTACATAGAATTGCGCCCCTCGGAAGGCACGTAGCTCAGTTGGTTAGAGCACCACCTTGACATGGTGGGGGTCGGTGGTTCGAATCCACTCGTGCCTACCAATATTCTCGTTTTTATGGAATTGTTGCGCTCCAGCCCCAGGGTTGGGGTTGTTGTGCCCGTTGTGGTGGCATAAAATGCGCGGCTATTCACCGGGTTGGTGTGTGTAATCAACACGCCGACCCATGCCGATTAAACAGATTGGAGGTTCACGACATTAAGCGTGGAGGCAAGGGCCGCGAGCAACGCGCCCGTACAAATCAGCAAATTCAGGCAACCGACGTTCGGTTGATTGATGTGGAAGGCGAGCAGGTGGGCATTGTCACCCTGCAGGAAGCGCTGGAAAAAGCCGCCGAGAAACAGCTGGATCTGGTAGAAATCTCCCCTGGTGCGGAACCGCCCGTTTGCCGAATCATGGATTACGGCAAGCATTTGTTTGAGGCGAAGCAAAAGGCCAAAGAAGGGCGCAAGAAGCAGCGCCAGACTCAGGTAAAGGAAATCAAATTACGTCCCGGCACCGATATCGGTGACTACGAGGTGAAACTGCGTAACCTCAGGAAGTTCCTCGAGGCCGGCGACAAAACCAAGATTACCGTCCGCTTCCGCGGCCGGGAAATGGCTCACCAGGAGCTGGGCCGGGAACTGCTCGAACGTATCGAGAAGGACCTGGAAGAAATCGGCACCGTTGAGCAACGCCCGAACATGGAGGGTCGCCAGATGATCATGGTGATCGGCCCGGGCAAAAAGAAGAAGTGACGACTTCCTTATAAGAAGGGTTGCTGCATTTATTCACCAACTTGAGAAGGTACCATGCCTAAAATCAAGACAAATCGTGGGGCTGCCAAGCGTTTCAAGAAAACCGCCTCCGGTTTCAAGCGCAAGCAGGCATTCAAAAACCACATCCTGACGAAGAAGTCTTCCAAGACCATCCGTCAGCTGCGTCCGAAACAGGAAGTCCACGAGAATGATGTGGCTCTTGTTAAACGCATGATGCCCTACGCATAACTGAGACGGTTTTTGGAGATCTGAACAATGGCACGAGTAAAGCGTGGTGTGCAGGCCCGTCGCCGGCACAAGAAAGTTCTCAAGCAGGCTAAAGGCTACTACGGTGCCCGCAGCCGTGTTTATCGCGTAGCGGTACAGGCTGTTACCAAAGCCGGTCAGTACGCTTACCGCGACCGTAAGGTTCGCAAGCGTCAGTTCCGTCGTCTGTGGATCGTCCGTATCAACGCCGCCGCGCGTCTGAACGGCCTGTCCTACAGCCGTCTGATCGACGGCCTGAAAAAGGCGTCTGTGGAAATCGACCGTAAAGTACTGGCTGATATCGCCGTACGTGATCTGGCAACCTTTAGCGCTTTGGCCGAGAAAGCCAAAGCGAGTCTTGCCGCCTGATCACTGTTACGCAATAAGCTGACAGTACACTCAACGGGGGAAGAGCTCGCGCTCTTCCCCCGTTTTTGTTGGAAAAAGAATAGTTGAAAGTTAAAAGTTTAAACGCGCCCAGGGACGTAGCGAAAAGAATGGCACTGCCTCCCGCGATTCAGGATTGGGGCGCGGCTGGAAGCTTTGCCGTTTGGCACTGATTCAGGTCCGAGCTTTTAAACATTAAACTTTCAACTCGCTCCTGATTTAAAGACTGCGGAGTCTTCAATGGAAAATCTCAATGCCCTGGTCGACGCGGCCCTGTCGGAAGTCGAGCAGGCGGGCGATGTTCGCGCCCTGGATGACGTGCGCGTCAAATACCTGGGCAAGAAGGGGGAAATCAGCGCCCTGATGAAGGGGCTGGGCAAGCTCAGCGCCGAAGAGCGCCCCAAAGCCGGTGCCGTTATCAATGACGGCAAGCAGAAAGTGCAGGCCGCCATTGGTGCCCGCAAGACGCACCTGGAAGAGGCCGCCCTGGCCGAGCAGCTGGCCGGCGAGACCCTGGATGTCACGCTGCCGGGCCGCGGCGAGCAACCCGGCGCCCTGCACCCGGTCAACCGCATGCGTCGCCGTATTGAGGATTTCTTCCTGCGGCTGGGCTTCGATATTGCCGAAGGGCCGGAAGTGGAAGACGATTTCCACAACTTTGAAGCGCTCAACATTCCCGGCCACCACCCGGCGCGGGCCATGCACGATACCTTCTACTTTGGTGATGGCCGCCTGCTGCGCACCCACACCTCGCCGGTGCAGGTGCGGGTGATGGAGCAGGGCAAGCCGCCGTTCCGCATTATTGCACCGGGGCGTGTTTACCGTTGTGACTCCGACCTGACCCACACCCCCATGTTCCATCAGGTGGAAGGCCTGCTGGTGGACAAGAACATCACCTTTGCCGACCTGCGCGGCACGGTGGCGGAATTCCTCAAGTTCGTGTTTGAAGTGGAAGACCTGCCGGTGCGCTTCCGCCCCAGCTACTTCCCGTTCACCGAGCCCAGCGCGGAAGTGGACGTGGGCTGCGTCAGCTGCGGTGGCGAAGGCTGCCGGGTGTGTTCGCACACCGGCTGGCTGGAAATCATGGGCTGCGGCATGGTGCACCCCAAGGTACTGGAAGCCGGCGGCGTGGATGCTGTGGAATACAGCGGTTTTGCCTTCGGTATGGGCATTGAGCGTCTCACCATGCTGCGTTATGGCGTCAACGACCTGCGGCTGTTCTTCGAGAACGACACCCGCTTCTTGTCCCAGTTCGGTTAAACAATTTTCACCACAGAGGGCACAGAGCACACCGAGATGAACGCCTTTCCTCCGTGAACTCTGTGGTAACCAGTTTCTTGTAAGGATTCGACAATGCGTTTTAACGAAGCCTGGTTGCGGGAGTGGGTCAACCCCGCCATCGATACCGATACCCTGGTGCAGCAACTGACCATGGCCGGCCTGGAAGTGGA
>JAWVWY010000112.1:0-10352 GCA_033723495.1 Alcanivorax sp.
AGCAAATTGGTGGAGAGAGGGAACCCCCGCAGGGGGCGACAAACCCGGGGGCCCTTCTTGACTCGGCTTCGCCTCGGCCTTCGGCCCGCACAGGCGTGCGTTCAGTCGCTAAAGCGACATGTGCTGACTTTCTTGGGCAAGCAACGACAAGCCGCTTGGCGGCGCAGAACAGCCGCAGGCTGGCCCGCAGGGTGAGCGCAGCGAATCAAGTGAGTTCCCCTCGAGGGGAAGGCGCTTATAGCGATCTATTGGCAGATTCCCCCTAATCCGCGAAGAACCAAAAAAAAGCCCCGCATCCGGGCGGGGCTTTGGCGTGGGGCTAAGCTGTTGAAAGAATCGCTAGTTCAGCACCACTTCACCGTCTTCAATGCGCAGGCGCTCGTTGGGCTTCTTCTCCATGCGGATGGTGCTTTCCTTGTCCGCAAACCGGTAGGTTACGTTGTAAGCTTCGGTACGGCTTTTTTTCTGCATTTCCGTATGGCACTGCTGTTCCGTGGTGGTGTAGGTGTTCTTGTCCTGCATGTTTTTCTGGATACGGTTGCCGGCAATACCGCCGGCAATGGCGCCGCCGGCGGTGGCCGCATCCTTGCCGCTGCCACCACCAAACTGGTGACCGATGACGCCACCAACCACGGCGCCAATCACACTGCCGGCTAACTGGTGCTTATCCTTGGTCGGCTTTTGGTGTTGCACGGTCACTTGCTGACAGACCTGGTGCGGCTCCTGCCAGGTTTTGACAATGGGGTCGACCTTGATGACTTCGGCATAGCCTGATTTCGGTGGTGTCACGGCCTGATAGGTGCCATAGCCGATGCCCGCAATTGCTGCTGTACCCACCACGCTCAGTGCCACAATTGCTGCACTTTTCATGGATATCTCCTTATTTCCGTCATTAGCGGTTGGAACCAGTTTAGCGGTATCGGTTCGTATCGGTCTGCGGGTTTTCGGTAAAGTGTGATCTCCGTATCTGTATAAAATTGCGCGGCCATCCCCTTTGTAAAATGACGAGTCTGCCGCAGCACGGGTATTTTACATCTGCTGTAAATACACCGGCACGATAATCTCTTCCTCGTCATCCATGTGTCGCTGCAGCAGCGTTTCCAGTTGCCCCGCCTGGTGGTGGGCCTGGGCCAAAATGCGGGCATCGCGGCTCAAGCCCTGGGTATCGCGCAAACCATTGCCGATTTGCTGCAACAGGCTGTCCAGTGCCAGATGGTCGTTTTCCAGCAAGCTGATGGCCTTTTCCAGACGAGGGTGATGCAGGCGCAACACGGGAAACACGCTGCTGTCTTCGAAACCGTGATGGCTGTGCAGGTGTTTCAGCAAAGCCTGACCATGATGAATGACGGTGCCAAGCAGTTGCTGATGGTGGTGCGATTGGCGGTCCGCCTCATTCAAACTCATCAGATAGGTGAGGGCGCCATGGTACTGGCGAGCCTGGCGTTTCAAGCCGTTGTGATTGCGCTGCAGGGCGCGGGCATCACTGATCAGGTAATACGGGTGCTCTCGCCACTGACTCCGCGGTGGCCCATAAAGGTTGTTGCGGATGGTATCCGGTAGTTGTTGGCGTTGCAGCACAGCGGTGACAAGCGGCGTCTTCATGGGCGTCCTCCTGGTCATACTGTGCGGCTTTATTTGTATCGAATGAATGGCGTTAAATAACGCAACATTATCGGACAGTCTGATCCATTGATTGTGGGGAATAGCGTGTCACAACGGGAACAACAACTGCAGGCAGAGTATTTCCATCTCACCGGCCTGATCGATGCGTTCGATCAGAAATCGCTGACCATCAAGGCCTGGAGCCTGACTCTGGCGGGCATGCTGGCCGGTTCCGGTGCTTTTTTCGAGCGCCCGGCGCTACTCTGGGTGGGCGTGCTCGGCAGCCTGATGTTCTGGTGGGTGGAGGGGCACTGGAAGGCGTTCCAGTCGGCGCACTTTGCCCGCATCGAAAAAATCGAGGCGTTTTTTCGCGGTGACCTTGAGGCTCTGGCGCCGTTTCAGACTGCCGCCAGCTGGGACCATCACCGTCACCAGGGCGGTTGGCGGGAGCTGCTGCGCATTCTCTGCTGGCGCCATGTGTTTTTGCCCCACGGGCTGATCGCCCTGGTGTTGATCGGCACGGCGGTGTGGGTGTGACTGCACCCCTGACCCCACCCCGGCCCTCCCCTTGAAAAGGGGAGGGAGTAGATCCTCCCCCTCCCGGAGGGGGAGTTAGAGGGGGGTTAGCTCACCTTGCCAGTGGTACGCACCCGGCGGCTGACCTTGGGCACGTCGCTGGCCCTGGCCTTTTGCGCGTCCTTTAGGCGTTTGTCGATCACGTTCTTGCCGGCAATGATCAGCCCCAGGCCAAGGAAGGCCCCCGGCGGCAGGATGGCCAGCAGGAAGCCGCCGTAATTGTGGATCACGTCGATTTCCCAGTTGGCCGCTGAGGGGCCGAACAGCAGCTGCATGTTGGTAAACAGGGTGCCCTGACCAATCAGCTCGCGCATGCCGCCCAGTAACAACAGCACCACCAGGAAGCCGGCGCCCATCATCATGCCGTCGACCATGGAAGGCAGCACGCCGTTCTTGCTGGCAAAGGCATCGGCACGGCCCAACACGGTGCAGTTGGTGACAATCAGCGGAATGAAGATGCCGAGGATCTGGTAGAGCTCGAAGGTGTAGGCCCGCATCAGCATTTCGATCACCGTTACCATGGCGGCGATGATCATCACAAAGGCCGGCAGGCGTACGGCGTCGGTGACGTAGTTGCGGATCAGCGACACACAGGCGTTGGAGCCCATCAGCACCACCAGGGTGGCGAGGCCCAGGCCCATGGCGTTGACCACCGAGCCGGTCACCGCCAGCAGCGGGCACAGGCCGAGAATCTGTACCGTGGCCGGGTTGTTGTTCCACAGGCCATCGGCGGCAATTTTACGGTAATCAGCCATTGCAGGACTCCGCCTTGATACGGTCGGCCGGCGCCGCGAATAGCGCGTCGCGGTGGGCCTGGAAATAGAGCAGGGCACGGTGCACGGCACCGACCACGGCGCGCGGTGTGATGGTAGCACCGGTGAAGCTGTCGAAGGTGCCGCCGTCTTTCTTCACCGCCCAGCCGGCTTCATCCGGGTTGCCCAGGGATTTGCCGTTGAAACTGAAGATCCAGTGGGATTTCTTGGTTTCGATGTGGTCGCCCAGCCCCGGGGTTTCGTTGTGCGGTGGCACCACCCGCACGCCGAGAATCTGGCCGTCCATGTTCACGCCGACGATCAGGTTGATGGGGCCACCGTAACCGTCCGGCGCGGTGGCTTCCAGTACTGCGCCGCTGGGCGCGCCGTTCAGGTGGGCCCGGTAAATGTGATGATCGCCCCGGCCCAGTTGCGGGTCGTTGACGGTGGTGCGGTCTTCCAGCAGCGGCTGGTCGTGGTGGTCTTCCGGCATCACCTGGGCCAGCGAGCTGGACAGGGCGTTCTGCTTGTTGCAGTTCACCTGGCTGAGGGTGGCCTCGTTGGTGATTGCCAGGGTGGCGGCGGTGCCGATGGCAAACAGGCTGAGGATCACGGTGTTCTTGCTGATCGAACGTATCACAGGCCCGCTCCCCGGTTCGGTTTCTGGTGACCATAGGTCCGCGGCTGGGTGTAGTAATCGATAAAGGGCGCGCACAGGTTAAGCAGCAGCACCGAGAAGGCCACCGCATCCGGGTAGCCGCCGAAGCTGCGTATCACCCAGATCAGCACGCCGATCAGCAGGGCATAGATGAAACGCCCCAGCCGGCTGGTGGCGGCGGTGACCGGGTCGGTGGCGATGAAGAAGGCGCCCAGCATGGTACCGCCGGAAAACAGATGGAACAGCGGGCCGGCAAAACGCACCGGGTCCAGATGCCAGGCAATCAGCGCCGGCAGGCCCAGGCCCAGCAGGAAGGCGGCGGGGATCTGCCAGGTGATGATGCGACGGGCCAGCAGGTAGAGGCCGCCGAGCAGAAACGCCAGGTTGACCCACTCCCAGCCAAGCCCGGCGAACTGGCCGTGCAGGATGGCGTGGCCGCTCAGTTCGCTGGCGTTGCCGGCCCAGGTACGGAAGGTATCCAGCGGCGTGGCGCCACTGAAGCCGTCCACCCCGGCCTGGCCGAGAAACAGCTGCCAGCTCTGGGCCGGGTCCGGCGTCTGGCCCGGGGCGATCCAGCGGGTCATAGCCGCCGGGAATGAAATCAGCAGCAGCACATAGCCGACCATGGCCGGGTTGAAGGGGTTCATGCCCAGGCCGCCATAAAGTTGCTTGGCGACAATGATGGCAAAGCTGACGCCGATCAGCGTCAGCCACCAGGGCGCGGTGGGCGGCAGGGCCAGGCCCAGCAGCACGGCGGTGACCACGGCGCTGTAATCCTTCAGGTAAAAGCCCAGCGGCCGGCCACGGGCCTTGAGAATGGCCGCTTCACTGAGCAGGGCCACCAGCACGGCCCACAGCACATTGATCACCGAGCCCCAGCCGAACTGCCAGGTGAGCACCGCCAGCCCGGGCAGGGTGGCGTAAAGCACCTGGCGCATGAAGGCGCCGGTGTCGGTCTGGCCGGTGGTGTGCGGCGAGGTGGAACTGATCAGGCTCATGTCGGTTTAGCCCTTACCTTTCAGGTAGGGCGGAAATGGGCGTGAGCCCATCTCCGCCATTGGCGTCATGGTGGCGGAGATTCCCTGCGGGGATGTCCGCCCTGCGAGGTGTTCGCGTGTTGCGTGTTGCATGGATGCCTGCATGCGCTTCATTCTTCCACCAACCCCTGTTCTTCAACGGCCTGCTTGAGGGCCTTGCGGGCGATGTGGGCTTCGGTTTCCAGGGCCTTGAGTTCCGCTTCCAGCGCTTCCAGGGTCTCTTCGGCGGCGCTGCCGCGGCGCTGGGCCAGTTCCTGCTGCTTGTCGGCCAGGGCGCTTTCCGCGCGGGCCGCTTCCAGCTTCAGGGTTTTCAGATCCTTGCCGGTGTGGGCGCGGATATCGGCCTTGGCGTCTTCCACCAGCGCATCCAGGGCATCGCGGGCCACATCGGCCTTGCCCTTGAGCTTGTCCACCTTCTGCTGCATGGCGTTGAACTCGTCGGCGCTGAGTTCCTCGTGGCGCTCGGCGCGCTCCAGTGCAGCGTGGGCGTCCTTGTACTGTTTGTGGGCCATGTTGTAGGCGGTTTTCAGGGCCTTGAGGCGCTTCTGGCGCTTGGCGGCCTGCTCCGGGTCCACGCCGGCCACGGATTGCGGCGCGTCGCTTTCCGGCACTGTCGGGCTGTCCGCCGGCGGCGCCTTGGCGGCGGGCGCAGCCTTGGCCGGTGCCGGCGCCTTGGCCTTGGCATCGCGCAGGTCGGCCTTGAGCTGATCGGCCACGGCTTTCAGGCGGTCGGCCTCGGCGCGCAGGTCGGCGGCGTTGTCGGCGCCTTCCGCTTGCGCCTCCCTGGCCGCTTTCACGGCACTCTTGTAGGCGGAGGAGGCGTCACCAACCTGCTTTTTCAGCTCCGCCAACGGGTCCGTCTGGGGCGCTGCCGGCGTGGCCGGGGCGCTGGCCTTGGCGTCACGCAGCTCGGCCTTGAGCCGGTCGGCGTTGGCTTTCAGTGCCTCCGCCCGGGCGCGCAGGTCGCTGGCATCGTCGGCGCCGCTGGCTTCGGCGTCCTTGGCCGCTTTCACGGCGGCCTTGTAGGCGCTGGAGGCATCGGCGACCTGCTTTTTCAGGCTGGCGACGGCATCGTCCGCCGGGGCCGCCACGGCCGGGGCGCCGGCCTTGGCGTCGCGCACCGCGGCCTTGGCCTTGTCCGCCACGGCCTTGAGGCGCTCGGCCTCGGCTTTCAGGTCGGCGGCGTTATCGTCGCCTTGGGCCTCCGCCGCCCTGGCGGCTTTCACCGCGGCCTTGTAGGCCCTGGAGGCCTCCAGCGAGGCCTGTTTGAGGGCGGCGGCCTGCTCGGCGCTGGGGCCGGTCGGGGCTGCGGCGCCGGCGTCCTTCTTCTTGCGGTTGGCTTCCAGGCGTGCCTGGCGGCGGGCTTCTTTTTCCGCCTGTTCCTGTTCGATACGGGCCTGGCGGGCCTCGAAACGCTGGCGGGCCTTGTCGGCCTTTACCTGGTCGGCGGCGCGCTGGCGCACCTCGCCCTTGGCGTAGCGGTAGTACTGCACCAGCGGAATATGGCTGGGGCAGACATAGGCGCAGGCGCCACACTCGATGCAGTCCATCAGGTTGTGGTGCAGGGCCTTGTCCAGATCGTCGTTCTTGGCATGCCAGTAGAGCTGCTGGGGCAACAGGTTGGCCGGGCAGGCCTCGGCACAGGAGCCGCAGCGGATGCAGGGTTGCTCCGGCGGCGGCTCGGGCAGCTCCTGCGGGCTGGCGGCAATGATGCAGTTGGTGGTCTTGACCACCGGCACCGACGGGTTGTGCAGGGTGAAGCCCATCATCGGCCCGCCCATCACCAGCCGGCCCAGCGGCTGGCTGTGCACACCGCCATGTTGCAGCAGGTCCGCCACCGGGGTGCCCAGCAGGGTCTCGTAGTTGCCCGGTTGGGCCACCGCATCGCCGGTGAGCGTGGTAATGCGAGACAACAGCGGCTCGCCATGGCAGACCGCCCGCTGGATGGCAAAGGCGGTGCCCACGTTCTGGCATACCACGCCCACCTGGGCGGGCAGCTGGCCGCTGGCCACTTCCTTGCCGGTGAGCAGCTGGATCAGCTGTTTCTCGCCACCGGAGGGGTACTTGGTGGGCACCACCCGCACTTCGATATCGCAGCCCTTGCAGGCGCGCTTGATGGCGGAGATGGCTTCGGGCTTGTTGTCCTCGATGCCGATCAGCGTGCGGCGCGGGTTGAGCAGGTATTGCAGGATATGGATACCGGCGACGATGTCGGCGGCGCGCTCGCGCATCAGGCGGTCGTCGGCGGTGATATAGGGCTCGCACTCCACCGCGTTGATGATCAGCTGTTCCACCCGCTGGTGGTCGCCCAGGTTGACCTTGATGCTGGTGGGGAAGCCGGCGCCGCCCATGCCGGCGATGCCCGCCTGGCGAATGGTGTCGACCAGCTCGCCGGGGCTGCGCTCGGTGTAGTCGGCGATGCCCTGATGGTCCACCCAGCGGTCTTCGCCATCGCTGTCGATGACGATGCAGATGGCATCCATGCCGGACGGATGCTGAATCGGCCGTGGGCCGATGGCGCTGACGGTGCCGGAGGTGGGGGCATGGATGGCGGCGCTCACCGCGCCCACCGGCTCGGCGATCATCTGGCCCTTGAGCACCTTGTCACCGGGGGCCACCAGCGGCTTGGCCGGGGCGCCGATGTGCATGTTCAGCGGCAATATCAGCCGGGCCGGCAGCGGGCCGGGCTGGATCGCGGTGCCGTTGGACTGCTGCTTGTTCTCCGGCGGGTGCACGCCACCGTGGAAATCGAACACCCGGGAACGGCGGGGGCGGAAAAGTTGTTGGATCACAGGTTCACCACCTCGATTCGGCTGTCCGGGCGTTGGCCGATGCCGGCGGGGCGGTTCCAGCCCCAGGTCTGCAATGTCGGTTTCACTTCCAGCATGTCGATGCAGTCCACCGGGCAGGGCTCCACGCACAGGTCACAGCCGGTGCACTCGTCCACGATCACGGTATGCATCAGCTTGGCGGCGCCGACAATGGCATCCACCGGACAGGCCTGGATGCACTTGGTACAGCCGATGCACTCATCCTCGCGGATATAGGCCACCTTGTTGACCTCTGCGTCTTCGGCGCCGTCATCGTCCACGGTCATGGCATCGCGGCCGAGCAGATCGGTGAGGGAGTCCACGGTATCCTGGCCGCCGGGCGGGCAGCGGTTGTGTTCCTCGCCCTCGGCGATGGCTTCGGCGTAGGGGCGGCAGCCCGGGTGGCCACACTGGCCGCACTGGGTCTGAGGCAGCAGGTCATCGATCTGGTCGACAATGGGGTCGCCCTCGACCTTGAACTTTTCCGAGGCAAAGCCGAGCACGGCACCAAACACCGCGGCCAGCCCCAGCAGGGCAGCGATGGCAATCAGCACAGGGGTCATTGGCACGCTCCGCGTGGCGTCGGACGTCGGACGTCGGACGTCAGAGACAGAAAAGTCATGTGTGCGTGCAAGCGGCCCTTCATAACTTGATCAACCCGGAAAAGCCCATGAAGGCCAGCGACATCAGGCCGGCGGTGATCAGGCCGATGCTGGGGCCACGGAAGGCCTCGGGCACATCGGCCACGGCAATACGCTCACGCATGGCGGCAAACAGCACCAGCACCAGGGAAAAGCCCAGCGCCGCGCCGAAACCATAGGTCAGCGAGCTCATGAAGGTGGCATCGTCCTGGCGCACGTTGAGCAGCGCCACGCCCAGCACCGCGCAGTTGGAGGTGATCAATGGCAGGAACACGCCCAGCACCCGGTAAAGTACCGGGCTGGCTTTCTTGACGAACATCTCGGTGAACTGCACCGCCACCGCAATCACCAGAATAAAGCTGATGGTGCGCAGGTATTCCAGGTGAAAGGGCACCAGGATGTAAGCCCAGGTCAGGTAAGACAGTACCGACGACAGCGTCAGCACGAAGGTGGTGGCCAGGGACATGCCCATGGCGGTTTCCACCTTGTTGGAGACCCCCATGAACGGGCACAGCCCCAGGAACTGCACCAGCACGAAGTTGTTAACCAGCACCGCGCTGATCAGGATCAGGACGTATTCAGTCATGCCGCTCAGCATGCTCCCGGAGTTTGCTGTTGAATTTCAGCCGCTTGAGACGCGGTCAGGGGGGCTTAGTATAAGGGATTGGAGGGGCTTGAAGAAGGCGTGGGAATGGCTGAAAGGGGTTCATTTGGCGGGGGCCCTCTGGTCGGCATCAGTCAGCGGTATTCTCTCTGGCTGATCTGCCCCGTTGCAGCGGGTCGTTGGTGGCGGTTCCTCGGGAGACAGCATGCCATGGGTCTGTGCCTTGAGCCCCTGTTCATCGGTGATAAAGATTTCCCGCCCTTCGGTGGTCAGGATGCCGCTGTGGTGGAAGCGTGTCAGTACCCGGCTGACGGTCTCAACCACCAGCCCCAGGTAATTGGCCAGATCGTGGCGTGACATGGGCAGGCGGAAATTGTCGCTTCGCAGGCCCAGTTGACGTTGCCGTTGCACAAAGGAAAGCAGCAAGGCCGCCACCCGGATATCCGCGGATTTGGTGCTTAACAGCATATGCAGTTTCTGTTCTTCGCGGATCTGTTTGCTGAGCAGTGAGAAGAAATGTTTTCGCAAGGGCGGGAAGCGGAGGGTCAGTTCCTCCAGCTGATCGAAAGGAATTTCGCAGATGTTGGCATGCTCCAGCGCCTGGGCGGAACAGCCATGACCGGCATAGCCCAGGCCATCAATGCCAAACAGATCACCGGGCAAGTAAAAACCGGTAATCTGCTCTATGCCCTCGTTGGAAAGGATGCCGGTCTTGATCGCGCCGCTGCGTACCAAGTAGAGCGAGCGAAAGGCGCTGTCAACGTGATAAATATATTGACTACGCTCAAATGACGTGCCGCGGCGTACAATATGATTGAATTGTTCAACTTGCTCGGTTGTGAGAGTGGCGGGAAGACAGACGCCTCGCAGTCTGCATTCCCGGCACATTGTCCACCTATCCATGTTGTCACCTTCTTCCCCAAAATCGTTAACCGAATCAACGTTAATCGCAGCCTTGAAAGTCCGACCCACACGGCTACATTTGTGGGCCCGTAAAGGAGAGGATTTTACATTCGCCACTGCAATAATAAATACGCCGGACTGATGGTGTTGAATGTGTATGAAGATCGTATTGAAGTGTTGTTAACTGTATTTTTTAAGTAATAGTTGAACTTTATTCGCTCATCATAACTCCCTGTTTTTAGATAAGAAAAAAGCATGATCTCTCTCCTTTTAGCTCGGCTGTACCCGGCGAGATGGTGGCAGGTACTCCTGCTGGAATGCCGGCAGCCGTTTGCTTTGCTCCATTTGCAGAATATTCTCCAGAATTTCCCGGACGCGTGGAGAGGGGGCACCATCCACCAGGGTCTGGTACAGGCCCGCCAGCATTTCATGCAGATCGTGGGCGATACGGCGGATTTGCCCGGCATCCTGACCGTCGAGTTTTTCACAGAGCTGTTGGAACGAGGCCGGTAAATGCTGTACATCGCTAATCTTCTGTCGCCAGATGTCCAGCATGGCTGCGGCAGTCGACGGCGGGTAGTGCTCCAGAGCGGCTTCAATGGCGCGTTGATGCGCGTTCAGATATTGCAGCATGCAGCGCGCATACTCGCGGCCCCGACCTTTGCCCAGCTGTTTGTAGTCGCGCTCCAGACGGCCTCTAACTTGCCGGGTTTCTTCCAGTGCAAAAATAAAGCTGTTGTTGCTCATCGCTGATCCCCTCGCGTTTTAA
>JAWVWY010000113.1:0-10313 GCA_033723495.1 Alcanivorax sp.
ATAAGCACACCTTTCCTCTATTTAACATAATATACATTATGCGTAGTTATTGCTGCGGCAGGGAAAGTCCACGTTCCGCTGCTTGACGTTCGTTCGTGGCACCAACATTCGCGCTACAAGCACTGTGTCTTGATGTGCGTCAAGGCACCTGCGCCAAATCCAGACATTATGGAACCATGACTACGCTGAGACTCGTCACCATGACCCACTGGGATTCCGATATCATTCAACGCTATGGCGGCCCGGGACCACGTTATACCTCCTACCCGCCAGCGACGCAGTTTCATGAAGAGGTCTCTGAAGCTGACTACTGGAATGCAGTTTCTGAAGGCAATCTGGCCCGCCGGCCTCTGTCATTGTATGTGCATGTGCCGTTCTGTGGCAGCGTCTGCTATTACTGTGCCTGTAACCGAATCATCACGGGCAACCAGGCCCGTGCCGACGAGTACCTGCCAGTGCTCAAGCGCGAAATTCACCACAAAGCTGCCGCCGTTGATGCTCAGCGCCCCGTCATGCAAATGCACTGGGGTGGCGGCACGCCGACCTTCCTGACTGATGGCCAGATCACCGAACTGGTTTATGACCTGGCGCGCCATTTCAATCTTCTGGATGATGATCGCGGCGACTATGCCATTGAAATCGATCCGCGCACGGTGGACCGGGCGCGTCTGGGCCTGCTGCGCGGGCTGGGATTCAACCGCGTCAGCCTGGGGGTCCAGGACCTGGATCCCCGTGTCCAGCAAGCGGTGAATCGGGTTCAGCCCTATGAAATGATCCGTGACGTGATGAACTGGCTGCGGGATTTCGACTTCCGATCGGTCAACATGGATCTGATTTATGGGCTGCCCTGGCAGTCAGAATCCAGCCTGGCTCGCACGGTGGAACAAGTGCTGGCACTGCGCCCGGATCGCATTTCTTTATACAATTACGCACACATGCCCGCGCGCTTTAAGATTCAGAAGCAGATACCCGACATGGCACTCCCCAGCCCATCGGAGAAGCTTGCCATGCTGGTCCGTGCCGGCCGCATGTTCGAGCATGCCGGCTATCAACTGATTGGCATGGACCATTTTGCGCTGCCGGACGATGAGTTGTTCCAGGCCCGCAAGGAAGGCCATCTGCACCGTAATTTCCAGGGTTACACCCTGCACGGTAATGCCGACCTGATCGGCTTTGGGGTCAGCGCCATCAGCCAGCTGGGCCGCTTCTACGGGCAAAACTGGAAAAGCCTGGATCAGTGGCGATCGGCAGTTCTGGACGGCGCCCTGCCCCTGGAGCGCGGCTTTATATTGAGTGATGACGATGCACTTCGGCGGGAAGTAATCATGGCGTTGCTATGCGATATGGAGGTCGATATGACCGGCGTCAGCCACCGTTGGCACATCGATTTCACCGATTATTTTCTCGATGCCCTGCAGCAAATGGCCGAATTTGAACAGCTGGGCCTGGTACAACGGGATAACAACAAACTGAAGATTACCGAAAGCGGCCGATTGGTGGCGCGGGCACTGGTCAAACCGTTCGATCGCTATACCCCGAGCCATGATAACGGGCGGTTCAGCCGGATAATTTAACAATTGAAATTGCTCGAAACCGGAGCGACCCTATAGTGAACTCAGCAATTCCTTTAATACGCAGCCATGTCTCAGGGAGGGTCGTCATGTCCCACCACGTTTCCTGCAACGAATGCAGTCTTAACCCTATTTGCCTGCCGTTGGCAGTGGCCCCGGCACAGCTGGACGAACTGGACCGCATCATGCACCGAGGCCGCCCCATGAAGCGCGGCGAACACCTGTTCCGCGCTGCGGACCCGTTTAGCGCTGTTTATGCGGTGCGTTCCGGCGCCCTGAAAACCTACGTGATCAGCGACGACGGCGAGGAGCAGGTCACCGGCTTTTACCTGCCTGGCGAAATTATCGGCATGGACGGCATCAGCATTGCTCAGCACCAGTCCAACGCCAAGGCGCTGGAAACCGCGTCGGTTTGCGAGATTCCCTTCCAGCGTCTGGAGGAGCTGTCACAACGCATCCCGTCACTGCAACATCATTTCTTCGGCCTGATGAGCCAGGAAATTCGTGCGGACCGTGAACTACACATGCTGCTCGGCAAGAAAAACGCCGATGAACGGGTTTCTGCCCTGCTGCTGTCGTTGTCTGCCCGTCAACAGCGACGCGGCCTGAGTGCCGACCTCTTTCGCCTGCCCATGTCCCGCTACGATATCGCCAATTATCTGGGGCTGGCCGTAGAAACGGTGAGCCGCATTTTTACCCGCTTTCAACAGCAAGGGCTTATCAAGGCCGATGGCCGTGAGGTGGAAATCTGTGACCGCCAGGCGCTGTGTGGTCATGGCAGGATGAGGGAAGCGGCGTCGTGAGCGCCTTGTCCCCCATACTGGCCGTACTCGACCCGCAGCTAAAGGCCGATCAACCGGCACTGGCCAAGGCGGCCATGCTGGCACGTGCGCATGGCCTGCCTTTACGTGTTGTCGTGAATGGCTATTCGGCGGACATCAAACATGCCATGGGCGCGGATCGGGGCCGCCTGCAGGCCGCGGAAAACCACATTCGCGAGGCCTGGCAAAACCGTGTCAGCAGCCTGCTGCCGGACGCCCGGGTAGATCTGCAGATTCTTTGGGATCACAACGCCATGGCAGCCCTGCGCATGGAAATTGGTCGCCTGTCCCCTGCCCTGATCGTGGTCCATACCAGTGAAGAAGGCATGCTGCATCGTCACCTGTTCACGCCACGGGACTGGCAGCTTATTCGCAAGGCGCCCTGCCCTGTGCTGTGTGTCCATGGTGCGCCCTGGAACACCGTACCCTACGTGTTGGCGGCGGTAGACCCCGGTACCGGCGAGCATGACGACGACCGCCTTTGCGAACAGGTGGTAAGCCAGGCCCGTCACTATGCCGATGTTCTGGAAGGCAATGTGAACATTGCCCACGTGCTGGTGGATATGGAGGAAACCCTGATTCTGCTCGGTGGTGAAGCGATTCCGGATTATGCCGGCAGCGTGGAAACTGTGCGCGAGTTTCACCGCGATAATTTTCGCCAGTTTGCTGCCAGCCAGGGCTTCGATACCCAGCAACAGGTGCTGCTGGAAGGCCCGGTTGCTCCGACACTGGCACAATACTGCTCCAGGCATCCAGTGGATATACTGGTGGTCGGCACTGAACATCACAACTTCCCGGAGCGTATGTTGCTGGGCGCCACAGCAGAATCCGTTATTGCCAGGGCCAGTACCGACGTGCTGGTCATCAAGCCGGAGGGCTTCCGGTCGCCCTGGTTCCCCGAGAATTAGGCCGGCATCCTGCCGGCATCTTTTTCTGCCCGCTTGAATACCGGCTTGTCTTCGGTGGACTCCGCCTTGTTGTAGCGATACCCCGCCACCCGGAATTGCTTTAGTTGCGACGGATCGTCGATGCCCTCACGAAGTATCCAGCTGGCCATCATGCCGCGGGCCTTCTTGGCATAAAAGCTGATCACCTTGTATTTGCCGTTTTTCTCATCATGAAATACCGGCTCGATCACCGTACCGCCAAGATGCTTTTTCCTGACGGCCTTGAAATACTCGTTGGATGCCAGATTCACCACCACCTCGGTATCGGCGGCCTTCATGTCCTTGTTGAGTTGCTCAGTGATGATGTCGCCCCAGAAGGTATAAAGGTCCTTGCCTCGCGGGTTATCCAGCCTGGTGCCCATCTCCAGGCGATATGGCTGCATCAGGTCCAGCGGCCGCAACACCCCGTAAAGACCTGACAGCATGCGCAACTGCTGTTGCGCTCGCTTAAGTTGCGCCTCGTCAAAGGTCTCGATATTGAGCCCGGTATAGACATCGCCCTTGAACGCAAAGGCAGCCGGGCGGGCATTTTTGTTGTTAAACGGCTGTGACCACTGGGCAAAACGCTCCACATTCAGGTGCGCAATCTTGTCACTGACTTTCATCAGGCTTGCCAGCTGAGCCGGAGACAGCTGCCGGGCCCGTTCTATCAGAATCTCACTGTTGTCCAGCAGCCGCGGCCTGGTGGTCCGCAACGCGGGCAGCGGGCTATCGTAATCCAGCGTCTTTGCCGGTGACACAACAACGAGCATGGTGTTCTCCTTTACATGAAAGAAAGGGATTATAAGAATCAATGAATGGAATGTTGACCATTATGCGGTCAATCCTTGGTGATGAGAGGGGAATATGCGCCTATTGCTGGTATTGACGGTGATTATCGCCGTGAGCGTGTTGTTATGGGGCAGCTGGCAGATGAGCCGCAAACTGTTTGCCGGCGTGCTCACCGCGGTATTGATCATTACCCTGCTGCTGGCCGCCGGCATGTGGGAAAACCAGCGCTACGCCCAGGTAGAGATGCCGGCGGAGGGCATTGCGTTGTCGTTGACCGATGTTGGCCACACAGAATCCTCTGTAACACTGAGCGGCCAAGTTGCCAATCACGGCAAACTCGCGGTAGCGGCGCTGAATTTACAGGCACAAGCCCTGCGCTGCCCGGTGCAACAGCCCTGTGAGGTGATCTACAAGGAAAGTATTCCGTTGCAACTGTATCTACCACCGGGTAGCCATTACCCGTTTACCGTTGTCAGCCGGCCGCCCGACCCCTCCCTCAAGGCTGACCGCTGGCAATTAAAGGTGCTGAACATGGTCGCCTACCCTGCCGACAAACGCTGAATGCTGGCATGATGGAGCTGGAATCGTCACAATGCCGCCGCAGGGCCCAGTCATGCAGCGCCGGATGAGGGCGCCCTGGCGCGAAACCGGAACCTCCAAGGAGTCACCATGGCAGCACTGATTCCCGGCCAGCCCACCGCCATTGCCGACCATGCCTGGCGGGTACTGGCGCGTAATCCGGGCATGATGACCGGCCCCGGCACCAACAGCTATCTGTTCGGCCGTGACAGCCTGACGGTCATCGATCCCGGCCCGGTGGACCAGGAACACCTGGACGCCCTGCTCAAGGCTGCCCGCCAGCTCGATCGCCCGATCAGCCAGATCCTCGTCACCCACACGCACCGCGACCATTCTCCTGGCGCCCTCGCCCTGGTCGTCGCCACCGGCGCCCGCTGCCTGGGGCCTGGGGTCCCGGATGACGGTCTTCAGGATGAAAGTTGGCAGGCGGACACGGTTTTGGGTGACGGTGACATCATCGACTGCGGCGGGGTCAGCCTTACCGCCGTGACGACACCAGGCCACGTCAGCAACCATCTGTGCTTTCAATCTGAATCCGGCCTGCTGTTTACTGGCGATCACCTTATCCATGGCTCTACCGTAGTGATAGCGCCGCCTTCCGGCTCCATGCAGGATTATTTCGCCTCGTTGCGAAAATTACAGCATCGTGGCCTTACCCTGATGGCACCAGGCCATGGCGATGTAATCAGGGAGCCGGATACGTTGATTGAACACACGCTGGCACACCGCCAGAAGCGTGAGGACAAGGTGCTGGCCGCGTTGGGCACCCCTGCCGCCCCGCTCAGCGAGCTGGTTACACGAGTCTATGATGATGTACCCGCCTTTCTGCATGGCGTCGCCCAGCTATCTCTTCATGCGCACTTGATCAAGCTGGCCGCCGAAAACAAGGCCCGCGAGCACCACAATGGCTGGTCGCTATAACCACCCCTTGCGTTTGAAATACCAGTACGGCGCCATACCTGAAAGGATCATCAGCCCGATGGCCATGGGATAACCGAAACGCAGGTGAAGTTCCGGCATGATCTGGAAATTCATCCCGTAAATACTGGCAATCATGGTCGGAGGCAGGAACACCACCGCCGCGATGGAAAAGATCTTGATAATCTGGTTTTGCTGGATATTGATAAAACCCTGGGCCGCATCCATCAGGAAGTTGATCTTGTCAAACAGAAAGGTGGTATGCGACATCAGGGTATCCAGATCATGCTGGATTTCCGCGCAAGTACGGCGGCGGTCCTTGTCTGTGCGCACATAACGCTGAATAAAGGAGATCGAGCGCTGGGTATCCATCAGGCACAGGCGAATTTTCCCGTTACTGTCCTCCAGCCGGGCCAGGCGCTCGATATCCTCTTCCAGATCACTGTCTTCTTCTTCCAGTACACTGAAGCCGACCTGCTCGAGATCCCGGTGCACATCCTCCAGCGCATCCGCCAGATTCTCGACCTTCTGTTCGAGAATGCTGAGAAGAATATCCAGCGGCTGCTGCACCTTGACCCAGCCACGCCGAACCCGCATGCGAAGCAGGCGAAAATCCGGAATGCGCGAGTCACGGAACGACAGCAAACGGCCATCCTGGACAACAAACGCCACCGTAGTGGTTCGGGTGCGCCCTTCTGACTGGAACACAAATAACGAGTGGACATGGAGCCCCTGTGAATCGCTGAAGAAGCGCGCAGACGCCTCAATCTCTTCCATGTCCTCGGATTCCGGCAGCGCCTCCTTGAGAAACTGCTGTACGGTAGCTCGTTCGTGATCTTCCGCATCGACCAGGTCAATCCAGCTGGCCTGCTCGGCCAGATCCGGCAGGATGTCAGCGGGATCCTTTTCACGCAAAATACCGTTTTGTATCTGGAAAATGTGCAGCATGTTCAATCCCGGTTCACAGGTTGCCGTGTTCGGCAGCGACTAGTAAGTGCGGTTCCACAATGACTGTCAATAGTTACAAGATTGAAGCACCTCAGCACTACCCACTGGACCACGGTGCCGGCCTCTGGCTCTGGCCTGCCCTGCTCAATGACAACGCGGCCAAGCGGCTTTTTGAGCAACTGCTGAGCGCCGCAGACTGGCAACAGCCGTTGGTACAGGTATTCGCCAAGTGGCACCGGGTACCCCGCATGACATGCTGGTATGGCGATGCCGGCGTGCGCTATCGCTATGCCGGCATGGAGCACAGTGCCAACGGCTGGCCCGAGACCTTGACGCCGCTGCGCGCCGCTATCGAAACCCTGACCGGGCTGCACTTTAACAGTGTCCTCGCAAACCTCTATCGCGACGGCCACGACAGTATGGGCTATCACAGTGACGATGAAGCGGAACTGGGCGAACAGCCGTGGATCGCCTCCTTTAGCCTGGGAGCCGAAAGGGATTTCGTGCTGCGCCCCAAATACGGTGCTCATCGCGGTCAGTGTCTCAGATTGCCGCTGCAGGACAACCAGTTGCTGTTGATGAACCCGGCAGTACAGCACCATTATCAGCATGCCCTGCCCCGCCGGGCCAGGGTTCATCAATCCCGCATCAACCTGACCTTTCGGCTGATCAGGTAAAGAACAGGTAACTGAGCACAATGGCGCTAATCAGCCCGGCGGCATCGGCGGCCAGGCCACACCACAAGGCATGGCGAAAATCGCGCACCCCGACACTGCCAAAATAGACCGTCAACACATAAAAGGTGGTTTCGGTAGAGCCCTGCATGACCGCAGCCATCCGCCCGGCCAATGAATCTACCCCCTGACTGTGCATGACATCCAGCATCGCTGCGCGGGCGCCGGAGCCGCTGAGGGGTTTCAGAAAAGCCACCGGCAAGGCATCCACAAAGCGAGTATCCAGCCCCGCCCAGGAAGCCAGATGACGGATTCCTCCCAGCAGCAGGTCCAGCACCCCGCCGGCCCGCAGCATGGCAATGGCCGCCAGCATGGCCACCAGATAGGGAATCAGCCTCACCGCCAGCGTAAAGCCCTCCCTGGCGCCCTCAACAAAGCAGTCGTAGCTATCCACTCCGGCCCGCCAGGCGGCGATAAAGAAGGCAGCCAGCACCACCAGCAGCAGGCCGTTACCCAGCAGGCTGGATAGCTGCGAGGCCAGCTCCGGTGGCGACAGCCAGACGGCCGCACCGAGCAGGGAGAGAATCAGAAGCCAGCCGGCCAGCAGTGTCAGCAATAGCGGATCCGCCAGGCGCCGTCCCTGCACCCGCGCTGTCACGCAGACGCCCACCAGGGTGGAGATGGTGGTTGCCATCAATAGCGGCAGGTAGACATCCGCCGGGTCCGCCGCACCCTGCTGGGCACGAAACAACAGCACAGTCACTGGGATCAGGGTCACCGAAGACGTGTTGAGGACCAGAAACATGATCTGACCATCGGTGGCCTGCTGCGGACGGGGGTTGCCTTTCTGCAACGCCTCCATGGCCTTCAGTCCCAGCGGCGTGGCAGCGTTGTCCAGGCCCAGCATATTGGCTGCCAGGTTCATGGAGACCGGTGCCGAGGCGCCACGATCACGCCGTAATTCCGGCATCAGCCGCGCCAGCACCGGCTCGACCCACGAGGACAGCGTTTCCGCCAGACGACTCTGTTCAGCCAGCCGGAATAATCCGCACCACAGTGACAACACCCCCAGCAACCCAAGGCTGACATTGACAGCCAGGTCAGCGGCTTTCCAGAGGGCATTGACTAAATGAGCCGGCGCCTCCATCTCTCCCGATAGCAATTGAATGACCGCGCCGCCGATGCCCGCGAGGAAAAACAGGCTAAACAGTCTGTGCAAACCACCCCCTCTGCGCTTAGGCTATACGGTGAAGAGACCTGTTGAGAGACCCATGCCATTACTTCGTAAACTTTTCCCTGTTGCCATCGCCCTTTGTTTGCTCGGTGGAGCCCTTAACGTGGCCGGAGCCCTGCGCACCGGTTCGGATGTTCAGGGGGCCCTCAAGCCGACTAGCGATCAACAGGAAGCGGCGGAAGAAATCGCCGACAAGCTGAAACTGCATTATCGCCGTCTGGATTTCAATGACCAGCTTTCTGCCCAGATTCTGCACCGCTACATCGAGGATCTGGACCCGAATCGGCTGTATTTTCTCGCCAGCGATATCCAGGCATTCCAGCAATATCGCCACCAACTGGATGATCAACTTCGCGGCGGCGATCTGGATGACGGTTTTAATATCTTCAACCGTTATCAGGATCGACTGGAACAGCGGTTGCGTAAATCCCTGGCCATGCTCAAAAAGGATATCGGCAAATGGCAGTTCGATGACAACGAAGTCGTCGAGGTAGATCGCAGCAAGGCCCCCTGGGCCAAGACCGAAAAGGAACTGGACCAGCTCTGGGAACGGCAGCTTAAGAATGCCGTGCTGACCATGAGGCTCAATGGCAGCAGCGACAAGGACATCAAAAAGCGCCTGACCCGCCGTTACCAGAGCCAACTCGACCGTGTCGAGCAAAACACCCCGGAAGATGTCTTCCAGAGCTATATGAATGCGCTGACCGAAAGCTTCGATCCGCACACCAGTTACTTTTCACCGCACAATTCCACCAACTTCGATATCAGTATGAGCCGCTCCCTCGAGGGTATTGGTGCTGTACTGCAATATGAAGACGGTTACACCAAGGTGGTTCGCCTGGTGCCCGGTGGCCCGGCAGCGAAAAGCGGCCAGCTGAAACCCGGGGATCGCATTATCGGCGTGGCTCAAGGCAACAAGGAACCCGCCAATATCATTGGTCTGCGTATTGATGAAGTTGTTGACCAGATTCGTGGGCCGAAAGGCTCCAAGGTGACGCTGGAGGTTATACCGGCCGGCGCGGCCAGCGAACATGATACTCGCACCATTACCATTGTTCGCAACAAGGTCATCCTGGAAGATCAGGCAGCGCAGAAAGCGATTATCAATATTCCCCGCGGCGACAAGACCTTCAAGCTCGGTGTTATTGAAATTCCTGCCTTTTACCTGGACTTCCAGGCGTTCCATCGCGGTGATCCCAATTACACCAGCACCACCAGTGATGTGGCCAAGCTGCTGGTCGAGCTGCGCAAGGAAAATATCGATGGTCTGGCGATTGATCTGCGCAACAATGGCGGTGGCTCCCTGCTGGAAGTGAACAAGCTGGTCAGCCTGTTCATTAACCGTGGCCCCTCGGTGCTGGTGCGCGAAGCCAATGGCCAGGTCAGTGTCTATGGCGACAAATATCCGGGCGTGCTGTATAGCGGCCCCATGGCGGTACTGGTGAATCATTACAGTGCCTCCGCCTCCGAGATCTTTGCCGGCGCCATGCAGGATTACGGACGGGCATTGATCATCGGTGACCAGACCTACGGCAAGGGCACCGTACAGACGCTACTGGACCTGAATCACGGCAAGCTAAAAGTGACCAATGCCAAATTCTATCGAGTTTCCGGTTCCAGCAACCAGAACCGGGGAATCCAGCCCGATATCACTCTGCCCTCGCTGGTCGACAAGAAAGACGTGGGGGAAAGCTCCCTGCCCAATGCCCTGCCCTGGGATGAAATCAAATCGGCGGCCTACAAGCGGGTCAATGACTTTACCAGCGTGTTGCCCGCGCTGCGCAAACGCCACCTGGAACGCACCCGCAACGACCCGGAATTCGTCTATGTGCGCGCCTTGCGCAAGCTGC
>JAWVWY010000114.1:0-10264 GCA_033723495.1 Alcanivorax sp.
AAGATCGGTATTGGGTTTGTGGCCGATGGCAATGAACAGGCCGGTCAGTTCGATCTCCTTGGTCGAAGCCTCCTGGTTGTTCTTCAGGCGCACACCGGTGACGCCGGAGTTATCACCCAGCACCTCGTCCAGGGTGTGATCCCACTCCACGCTGATGTTGTCCTTGGCGAGTAGCTTGTCCTGCAGAATCTTCTCGGCACGCAGGCTGTCGCGGCGGTGCACCAGGGTGACATGCTCGGCAATATGGGACAGGTACAACGCTTCTTCCACGGCGGTGTTGCCGCCGCCGATCACCGCTACGCGCTGTCCCTTGTAGAAAAAACCGTCACAGGTGGCACAGGCGGAGACGCCCTTGCCCATGAAGGCTTCCTCGGAATCGAGCCCCAGATACATGGCGGATGCCCCGGTGGCAATAATAAGAGCGTCACAGGTATAGGTGCCGGCATCGCCTTGCAGGGTAAAGGGACGGTTGCGCAGATCCACTTCATTGATGTGGTCGTAGACCATTTCGGTATCGAAGCGCTCGGCGTGCTGCTGCATGCGTACCATCAGGTCCGGGCCCTGCAGGCCTTCCACGTCACCGGGCCAGTTATCCACCTCGGTGGTGGTAGTCAGCTGGCCGCCGGGCTGGATGCCGGTAATCACCACCGGCTTGAGATTGGCACGGGCGGCGTAAACGGCTGCGGTGTAACCGGCCGGGCCGGAACCGAGGATAATCAGACGGTGATGTTGCACGTCGCTCATGACGGTCTCCAAATTCAGGTATCTTATGCGCGAGATATGTGGCGTAAGCCCGCACTTTCAAGGCGAGAGAAAGCTACAGTAAAACCGCTGGCCCGTGAAGACTATGGGTTCAATAGGTAACATCAACTGCGGCGACCGTGTCTCAACGGGCATAAAGGCGAGCGCGGGTTTTATGCCATAATAGCCGCGCTTTTTCCGATACTGCGGGCCAGGCACGCCATAGGCGCTGGCCTGTGGCATCTGTAATGACTACAATCGCAATAATTTCAATTCGTTATCTGTTTTTCTTAACGACTTAATGAAGTAAGGGGCAGGGTGTGAGTAAAGCCGCCGCCGGGCAAGGCGAATCCGGATTTTCCCGTCACCTGAAGCGAGGGCTGGTCGAAGGCATGGTGATTGCGCTGATTGCGCTGTCCCTGTACCTGCTGCTTGCCCTGATCAGCTTTGATAGCCGGGATCCGGGCTGGTCCTATGTGGGCAATTCCCCGGCCGTGCATAACTCGGCCGGCCGTGCCGGTGCCTTCAGCGCCGATCTTTTATTGGGGCTGTTCGGCTACATGGCCTATCTGTTTCCGGTGCTGGTGGGTTTCTGGGCGGCCAAGGTGCTGCGAGAGCGGCATGCCGGTCTGCCGGGCAGCTGGCCGTTGTTCAGCCTGCGACTGGTGGGTTTTATCCTCACCATGGTATCTGGCACGGCGCTGTCATTTATGCACCTATCGGTCGGGGCCCTGCCCGAGGGCGCCGGCGGTATTCTTGGTCATGAAGTGGGGGGCGCGGCCCTGGCCGGCTTCAATCCGCTGGGTGGCACCCTGATCATGGTGGCGCTGTTTCTGATCGGCGTGACAGTGTTTACCGATCTGTCCTGGATTGCCCTGGCAGAAGGTACCGGTGCGCTGGTGCTGGCGGCCTTCGAGAAGATCCCGGCCTGGTGGCAGGCCCGTCGACGTCGTCGTGAGGAAGCCCGCCAGCGCAAGGAAGCCAGGGAAAAGCGCGCCAAGGTGATTACCGAAGCCAAGAAAAAGGCGCAAACCCGCACGCCACCGAAGATCGCCAAGCCCGCCAAGCCGGTGCAGAAAAGCGAACGGGTACACAAAGAGAAGCAGCAGAAGCTGTTCACCACGGAAGTGTCCGGCGAACTGCCGCCACTGGGGCTGCTGGATCCGGTGGAAGACAGCAAGGGCGGTTATTCCGAGGAAGCCCTGGAGGGCATGTCCCGGCTGCTGGAAATCAAGCTCAAGGATTTCAATATTGATGCCGAGGTGGTGGCGGTACAGCCGGGCCCGGTGATTACCCGTTTCGAGATTCAGCCGGCGCCGGGCATCAAGGTGTCAAAAATTACCAACCTGGCCAAGGATCTGGCGCGTTCGCTGGCGGTCATCAGTGTGCGGGTGGTGGAAGTGATCCCCGGCAAGACCACCGTGGGTATCGAGATTCCCAACGAGCAGCGCGAAATGATCCGTTTTACCGAGGTGGTGGGCACGCAGCTGTTCGATCAGGCGGCCTCGCCGCTGACCATGGCGCTGGGCAAGGACATTTCCGGCAAGCCGGTGACCGGCGATCTGGCCAAGATGCCGCACCTGCTGGTGGCCGGTACCACTGGCTCCGGTAAGTCCGTGGGCGTTAACGCCATGCTGCTGTCCATGCTGTTCAAGTCCACCCCGGACGATGTACGACTGATCCTGATCGACCCGAAAATGCTGGAACTGGCGGTCTATGATGGCATTCCCCACTTGCTGACACCGGTGGTCACCGACATGAAGGAAGCCGCCGGCGCCCTGCGCTGGGGGGTGGGCGAGATGGAGCGCCGTTACCGCCTGATGGCGGCCATGGGCGTGCGTAACATTTCCGGCTACAACCGCAAGGTAGAAGAGGCGAAAAAGAAGGGCGAGCCGCTCAAGGACCCGCTGTGGAAGCCGGATGACCCCATGAATCTGGAAGAAGAGGCGCCGCTGGCCGAACATCTGCCCTATATTGTCATCGTCATCGACGAATTTGCCGACATGATGATGATCGTCGGCAAGAAGGTGGAAGAGCTGATCGCGCGCATCGCCCAGAAGGCGCGGGCCGCCGGTATCCACCTGATTCTGGCTACCCAGCGGCCATCCGTAGACGTGATCACTGGCCTGATCAAGGCCAATGTGCCGTCGCGGATCGGCTTCCAGGTATCCTCCAAGATTGACTCACGTACGGTGCTGGATCAGGGTGGCGCCGAGCAGTTGCTCGGCCATGGTGACATGCTTTATTTGCCCGGCGGTACCAGTGTGCCGGAACGTGTGCACGGCGCCTTTGTCTCAGATGAAGAGGTGCACCGGGTTTGTGACGATTGGCGCAAGCGGGGCGAGCCCAACTATCTGGAAGAAATTCTCGATGGTGGCAGCGATCTCAATGCGCCGATGCCGGGCATGGAAGGTGCCGGCGGTGGTGATGACGAGAGTGATCCGTTGTATGACGAGGCGGTGGCCTATGTCACCGAGTCCCGTCGGGCGTCCATTTCCTCGGTGCAGCGCAAACTGAAGATTGGTTACAACCGGGCCGCGCGCCTGGTAGAGGCCATGGAAATGGCCGGTGTGGTTACCGAGGCCGGCCATAATGGTCAGCGTGAAGTGATTGCGCCGCCTCCGGTGTAATACCGGCTTACCCAAGGAGTTTGAATGACGAAGTTGTTGTACGGCCTGTTGTTGCTGCCATCCCTGTTATGGGCGGCCCCCACAGATGCCTTGCTCACCCATCTGCAGAACCTGAAGACCCTGTCCGGCCAGTTCGACCAGACCGTGCTGGATGCCAGTGGCAGCCACTTGCAGGAGGCCCACGGCCACTTTCAGGTGGCACGTGGCAACCGTTTCTACTGGCATACCGAAGACCCCTTCGAGCAGCTGGCGGTGTCCAATGGCAGCAAGGTCTGGGTTTATGACGTGGATCTTGAGCAGGTGGTGGTACGGCCGCTGAGCCCGGACCTGAGCAAGACCCCGGCGTTGCTGTTTGGCGGGCAGCCGCAAGCAGTGGCCAAGGCCTTTAACGTGACCGAGCGCGACCATAATGGCCAGGAAGTAACCTACCGGTTGACCCCAAAGGGCGATGACCCGCTGTTCGAGCAGCTGGATGTGACCTTCAAGGGCGATCAGCCGTTGTCCATGCGCCTTCAGGATGCCCTGGGCCAGCAGACCGTAATCGATTTCACCGATGCCACCGTCAACGGCAAGCTGGATGAAAGCCTGTTCGATTTCCAGCCGCCGGAAGGCACCGACGTGATTCAGCAGCAGCCACAGACTACCAGTGACTGACTCCACCCATGACTGACTTGTTCGCCGCCGATGCCGGCCAGCGCGCCCAGCCGCTGGCTGCCCGCCTGCGCCCCATCAGCCTGGATGACTATGTGGGCCAGCAGCACCTGGTGGGCGAGGGCAAGCCCCTGCGTCAGGCCGCCGCCCGTGGCCAGCTGCATTCCATGATCCTGTGGGGGCCGCCGGGCACCGGCAAGACCACCCTGGCGCTGATTCTGGCCCAGGCGGTGGATGCGCAGTTCATCACCCTGTCGGCGGTGCTGTCCGGGGTGAAGGATATCCGCGCGGCAGTAGAGCAGGCCAAGGCCCGCCTCGGCCAGGGCCGCCGTACCGTGCTGTTTGTGGACGAGGTGCACCGCTTCAACAAGGCCCAGCAGGATGCCTTCCTGCCCCATGTGGAAGAGGGCACCATCACCTTCATCGGTGCCACCACCGAAAACCCCTCCTTCGAGCTCAATAACGCACTGCTGTCCCGGGCGCGGGTCTATCGCCTGCGTTCGCTCACCAGTGAGGATCTGGAGGCGTTGCTGGCTCGCGCCCTGAAAGAGCCGAGCCTGGATGGCCTGACACTGGATGACGACGCCCGCGAGTTGCTGCTCAACTACGCCGATGGCGATGCCCGGCGGCTGCTCAACATGCTGGAGGTGGCCGCGGACCTGGCCGATGATGCGCAGCCGCTGATCGACGCCGAGCTGATGGCCGAGGTGCTGCGTGATGCGGTGCGCCGCTTCGACAAGGGCGGCGACCTGTTCTACGACCAGATCAGCGCGCTGCATAAATCCGTGCGGGGTTCCGACCCGGATGCCGCCCTTTACTGGTTTGCGCGTATGCTGGACGGTGGCTGCGACGCTCTGTACATTGCCCGGCGCGTGGTGCGCATGGCCAGCGAGGACATCGGCAACGCCGACCCGCGCGCCCTGACCCTGTGCCTGCAGGCCTGGGATGTGCAGGAGCGCCTGGGCAGTCCGGAAGGGGAGCTGGCCATTGCCCAGGCCATTGCCTACCTGGCAGTGGCGCCCAAGAGCAACGCGGTCTACAAGGCCTACAATCAGGCCCGGGCGCTGGTGCGTGAGAAGCCCACCGATGAAGTGCCGCTGCATCTGCGCAATGCCCCCACGCAATTGATGAAGGACGAGGGCTTCGGGGCCGAGTACCATTACGCCCACGATTTTCCCGAGGCCTTTGTGCCCGGGGAAAACTACTTTCCCGTCAGCCTGCGCGACACCCGGCTCTATCAACCGGTGCCGCGGGGGCTGGAAATCAAGATGGCAGAGAAGCTGCGCCGGTTGCGCGCACTCAACGATAACAGCGACTGGCACCGTTACGAGGACTGATCGGGTCCCGGCCGGTCGCCACCCCTGACAGAGAACTGGAGTAAAACAACCATGCTGGATATTCGCGCCCTGCGGCAGGACGGCGAAGCGATCAAGGCGGCGCTGGCCAAGCGCGGCTACGAACTGGATCTGGAAGCCTTTGCCGCGCTGGATGCCCGGCGCAAACAGGCGGATGTGCGCTCCCAGGAGCTGCAGGCCGAGCGCAAGAAAGCCTCCAAACAGGTCGGTGAACTGATCAAGTCCGGCATGGACGTGGAGCAGGCCAAGGCCCAGGTGGCAGAGACCCTGAAAACCCTGGATGCGGAACTGGACCAGGAAGTGGCCAGCGCCAAGGCCATCCAGGATGAGATTCGTGAGTTTCTCATGGGCATTCCCAATGTGCCCCAGCAGGCGGTGCCGGCCGGCAAAGACGAGGACGACAACGTGGAGGTGCGCCAGTGGGGCACCCCGAAGACCTTTGCCTTTGAACCCAAAGATCATGTGGACGTGGGCGAAGCCCTGGGCGGGCTGGACTTCGAGCGCGCCGCCAAGCTTTCCGGTGCCCGTTTCGCGGTCATGAACGGTGGCCTGGCGCGGCTGCACCGGGCGCTGATCGATTTCATGCTGGATATCCACACCGATGAGCACGGCTACCAGGAAGTTTACGTGCCGTACCTGGTGGGCCCGGAAGCCCTGCGTGGCACCGGCCAGCTGCCCAAGTTCGCCGAAGACCTGTTCAAGATGGAAGGCGAGCGTGAGCTGTACCTGATTCCCACCGCCGAGGTGCCGGTGACCAACCTGGCCGCCGACGAAATCCTCGAGGCGGATACCATGCCGCGCCGTTACGCCTGCCATACTCCCTGTTTCCGCTCCGAAGCCGGCAGCCACGGCAAGGACACCCGCGGCATGATCCGCCAGCACCAGTTCGAAAAGGTGGAGATGGTGCAGCTGGTTCGCGCGGAAGACTCCGACGACGCCCTGGAGGCGCTCACCGGCCATGCCGAAGCCATCCTGCAAAAACTCGATCTGCCGTACCGGGTGGTGATTCTGTGTGGTGGTGACCTGGGCTTTTCCTCCTCCAAGACCTATGACATCGAAGTCTGGCTGCCGAGCCAGCAGCGCTACCGGGAAATTTCCTCCTGCTCCAACTTCCGTGACTACCAGGCGCGCCGCATGCAGGCCCGCTGGCGTAATCCGGAAACCGGCAAGCCCGAACTGGTACACACTTTGAATGGGTCTGGTCTGGCGGTAGGGCGTACACTGGTGGCGATCCTGGAGAACTATCAGAACGACGATGGTTCCGTCACGATCCCCGAGGCACTGCGTCCCTACATGAGAGGCCTGGAGCGGCTGCAGTAATTACGCTCCCGGCAGGGGAACAGGGAGCAACAATGGAATTTTTACCTATCAGCTGGCGGCTACAGGGCAAGGCCGCGTTGCTGGCCGGTGGTGGTGAGGTGGCGCTGCGCAAGGGGCGCCTTCTGCACCGATCCGGTGCAAAGGTCTGCGTGGTGGCACCGCAGGTGTGCGACGAGCTGCGCGATATTGTGGTGCAAAGTGGTGGTGAGTGTCTGCAGCGCGCCTTTGCACCGGCGGATCTGGACGGCCAGGCGCTGGTGATCTGTGCCACCGATAACCGTGAGCTCAACGCCGACATTGCCGCCCGGGCCCAGCAACGCGGGCTACCGGTAAATGTGGTGGACAACCCGGCCCTGGGGGATTTTATCTTCCCGGCCATCGTCGACCGTTCGCCGGTGCTGATTAGCATCAGCTCCTCCGGCGCCTCGCCGGTGCTGGCGCGCAAGCTGCGCAGCCAACTGGAATCCAGCCTGCCGGCCCGCTGGGGGCGCCTGGCGGATCTGATGGCGCGTTTTCGCCAGCCGCTCAAGGCCAAACTCGATAACGTTGGTGCCCGCCGCCTGTTCTGGGAGCAGGCACTGGATGGCCCGCTGGTGGAGAAGGTCCTTGCCGGCAAGGATTCCGACGCCGAGGCCATGCTGAGCGACGCCATCGACCAGGCCGACGCCAGTCGTCTGAGCCGTGGTGAAGTCTACCTGGTGGGGGCCGGCCCCGGTGATCCGGACCTGCTTACCTTCCGCGCCCTGCGCCTGTTGCAGAAGGCGGATGTGGTGCTCTACGACCGGTTGGTGGGCAAGGGCATTGTCGATCTGGCGCGCCGGGATGCCGAGCTGGTGTACGTGGGCAAGGCCCGCGACAAGCACGCGCTGCCGCAGGACAACATCAACGAGCTGCTGGTCCATTACGCCAAACAGGGCAAGAAGGTCTGCCGGCTGAAAGGCGGTGATCCCTTTATCTTCGGCCGCGGCGGTGAAGAGATTGATCTGATCGTCGCCGAGGGCATCGACTTCCAGGTGGTACCGGGCATTACCGCCGCCAGTGGCTGTGCCGCCTATGCCGGCATTCCGCTCACTCATCGGGACCATGCCCAGTCGGTGCGTTTTGTCACCGGCCATCGCCAGGACGGCACCGTGACCCTGGACTGGCAGCACCTGGTCAGCGAAACCGAAACCGTGGTGTTCTACATGGGGTTGGTGGGCCTGCGGCAGATCTGTGATCAGTTGATGGCCCATGGCCGCCGGGGCGATACCCCCATCGCGCTGGTGTCACGGGGCACCACCGACCTGCAGGAAGTGATCACCGGCACCCTGGAGAGCCTGCCGGATGCCATCGAAGGCCGGGAAATCCATGCGCCGACCCTGATCATCGTCGGCAGCGTGGTCAGCCTGCATCCGAAATTTGGCTGGTTCAAACCCTGATCGGGTTTGTCTGATTGTTCACCACAGAAGGCACAGTGTCACTGAGGAAATTCTGACGTGGGCCGTTGATAGGTATGGGTAGCGGCTTGCCCGCGATAGCGGGTGTTGCTGTTCAATTCGCGGTTGTTAGCCCCTCTCTGTCCCTCTCCCGTAAACGGGAGAGGGGACCTGCCAGAAAGGCAGAAAGTGTTATGTGAGCAGCATTAGGCGAGACACGGGTTTTGGGTTTTCGACTCGGTGTTCTCTGTGGCCTCTGTGGTAGCAATCGCCAGCATGCTGGCTCCTACAATAAAAGCGTCAAAGGCGGGTCCTGTTGCGTTCGTCCCAGAGCGTGCGGGCCTGTTCGCGGGCGTCTGACAGGCTGGCGGCCTTGTCCAGGCCCCACAATGCCACGGCCACGGTCTGAATCACCGCCTCTCGCCCATAGTCCTCGTCCTTCTGCCCGCGCCACAGGGCCAATAGCGCCTGGGCGTCCGGCGTGCCCGGGGGCGTCTGGCGTGGCATGAGGCTATCCAGTTCGGTGCTGTCCAGAGGCTGCCCATGGCGGATGCCAAACAGCTGGGTGCGCGCATCCGGGCGGATTTCCAGTTCGCCGCCTTCGCCCTTGAACAGCAGCAGGTCCCGGTCACCGGCCAGTTCTGCGGCGCCCTGGTGCAGCGCGATGTAGGCCGGGTGGAAGACACTCTGCATGGACAGCGGTGCCCGGGCCGGATTCAGGCTGCGCGCCAGGGTGTTGATGGGAGAGCGCAACCCCAGGAAATAGCGCAGAGTCAGAAGCTCGGAAAGGGGCGCGCAGAACTGCTCCAGTGGCAGGTAGGCGAGGCCCTGCTGTTGCAGGTGCTCGCTGGCCTGTTGCGCATCGGCTGCCACCGGCAGGCCCAGTTGCGTGAGCATCTGGTCGCTGTAACGACGGGCCGGGGTATGGGCCGGGCCGCCGTGGAGCAGGGTGTGAATGCCCTGGTCCGCCAGCAACACCGTGGCCAGCAGATACCAGGGATGGTGTTTCTTCGTGCCGGCATAGCTGGGCCAGTCCAGCTGCACCGGCGGCAAACCTGCCAGGCGCTGATAGCAATAGGGGCGGCAGGCATCCAGAAAGCCGGCCAGCTCCTCAGGGGTTTCTTCCTTGACGCGCAGCAGCATCAGGAAGGCACCCAGCTGCACTGGTTCCACCTGGCTGTCGAGAATGGCCTGCATGGCATCGCGGGCCTCCTCGCGGGTGAGGCTGCGCCGGGCGCGTTTGCCGCGCCCCAGGGTGCGCACAAAAGGCGCAAAGGCGTGTTCGGTCATGGTGTCCTCAATGAGCAGAGACTATCCCGCGGGGGCGGAGTCATCCATAGGGCAATCAGTACCAACTGGTGCAGGGGCCGTGTTCCGCCAACAGATCCAGCATGGCGCCGTGGTCCAGGGTCGGCAAGTCACTGGCGGGTATGTCCAGTGTCGGGTGGTGCAGGCAGTAACCGGGGCCCCGCAGAGGCAGGGTAGAAGCAAGCATCAGGCCAGCATCGGTGAAGATGCAGATATCTCCCTCGTCATAGAGCGCCAGGAAGGTCTGTCCCTGATCACTGTGCAGTTGTGAAAAGCCCACCAGATGTATCATCAGAATACCCGTATTTCGCGCGCCTGGGTGCGCAGGGCGGCCAAAGTGTCGCTATCCATCGGCTCCACCGGCAGCGGTAGCCCTGGATGCGCCTGCAGGGCCTGCTCGCTGGCCAGGCAGCGTACGCCGAAATCCGCCAGATTGATCAGGCCGTCATCGTGGTCGGCCAGCGTCAGCGAGGCGATACAGCCGTCGGTGAGCCACAGCGCCGTGGGCTGGCCGAAGGCGGCACCGGTGAGCAGCATATCCAGCATCTCCTGAAAGCGGCTGCTCAGGGGGCTTTGGCCGGTGGCGATGTAGAGAGTCAGATCAGCCAAACTGGATCACCCGTTCGCTTTGCCTCTGGGCATCGGCCCACTGGCCGAGCCCGGCCAGGGTAAAGCCCGCGGCCAGGTTGCCATGGCGCTGTCGCTGGCCGGCCAGTTTGTGGTCGCAGATGCCACGGCGCTGGGCGGCGCCCACACAGACACAGGCATCCACCTCATGATCGTGAACAAGCGCCTGCCATTGCTGGGCCGCACCGGCCTGATCACCGTCACCACGCCAGGCCAG
>JAWVWY010000115.1:0-10230 GCA_033723495.1 Alcanivorax sp.
ATCAGCACCGATGGGCTGACCCTGGGTGCCAATGTCATGACCCCGATTAACGGCCAGCTAACGCTATTTGCCCGTCTCGGCTACTTTGACTGGAATGCCAGTTACTCCCCTGCCATACCCAACCCTGAAGTGGATAGCGGTTCTGATTTTCTCTATGGCGCGGGCATTCTGGTGGGCTGGGATAACCTGAAATTCAAGGCAGGCTACACACGCTTCAAGGTAGACAAATTCAATGTCGACGTCTATGGGGGCGGTTTTCAGTACTATTTCCCGGTCAATTGAGCCGGCCGGGAGACGGCCCCCCGTTCGGGAGGCCCTGCCACGTTGAATCAAAGCATGACCAGATGATTGGGCAGCTCGTTTTTCTGCGTGCTGGCTGGCACATGCTCAGCCAGTTTGTCGCCGCAGGCCTGGATACAGGCAAGAAAGCCTTCCGCCACCTGCCCGGCTTTTACCCGGGCGGTGAAGTCATCGACGATATGCTGCCATTCGCTGTTGGCCACATGGCGGGCAATGCCCTCGTCGGCCAGGATCTCCACGTAATGTTCCGCTTCACTGACAAAGATCAGCAGGCCGGTGGCACCACGGGTGTGATGCAGCCCCTGCTCGATAAAGGCACGCCGGGCCAGCCCGGTGGCTCGCCACAGCTGCAGGTGACGCGGTACCAGCCGCCGCTGCAGCGGCCCCAACCGAAACAGCAGCGCCAGCACGATCAGGGTGCCCCACTGCGCCAGCAACACGTCGGCGGCGGCCAGCCACAGGGGCGTGAACGCCAGCACCAACGGCACCAGCAGAGACAGTAGCGAGGCCCACAGCAGGGTCACATAACGATAGTCATCCGCCCGCCGGGCCAGCACCGTGACCAGTTCGGCATCGGTGCGCTTCTCCTGAGCGGCAATGGCATCGGCCACCTGTTTACGGGTTTCTTCATTCAACAACATCACCAGCCTCCCGAGGCACCACCGCCCCCAAAACCACCACCGCCACCACCGAAGCCACCGCCGCCAAAGCCGCCGCCCCCGAAACCACCGCCACCGATGGGCATGAACATGCCACCGCGACCACCACGGCCGCCGCCCATGCCGCCAAAGGTAAGCAGGATGGTCAGCACGATCAGCACACCGAAGATAGCCAGGGAGGCGAACGGTGAGACCTTGCGCTTGTGACGCGGCTGGCTGCCCTGGTACTCCCCCTTGATGGCCTGAAGGATGGCGGAGGTGCCGGCATTGATGCCGGCATAGAAGTGGCCCTGTTTGAAGGCCGGCAGGATTTCACGCTGGATGATGATGCTGGAGAGCGCGTCGGTGAGCGTGCCTTCCAGCCCGTAGCCCACCTCGATACGCACCTTGCGTTCCTTGGGGGCCACAATCAGCAACACACCGTTATTGTGCTCCTTGCTGCCGATGCCCCAGTGCCGGCCCAGCTGATAGCCGTAATCGGCGATGTCGTATCCCTGCAGGTCCGCCAGGGTCACTACCACCAGCTGGTTGGAGGTGCCCTTTTCCGCCTGCGCCAGCTTGGCCGTGAGCGCCTGCCGCTCGCTGGCGGACAACAAACCGGCATTGTCCACTACCCGGCCGTCAAGCGCCGGGAACGTGGGCGCCGCCCAGCTGTGAGCGGCCGCCACCAGTAACAGAAGTACGCTGAACAGGCGCATCAGTTGAAGTTCACAGTGGGCGCCTGGTCGGCGTCTTTGCTGCTGGCTTCATAGGTATCACGGGGCTTCATGTCACTGTAGAGCAGGCTGTGCCAGATACGCCCCGGGAAAGTCCGGATCTCGGTGTTGTACTTCTGCACCGCGGCAATGTAATCACGGCGGGCCACGCTGATACGGTTTTCCGTGCCTTCCAGCTGGGATTGCAGGGCCAGGAAATTCTGGTTGGCTTTCAGGTCCGGATAGCGCTCAGCCACCACCATCAGCCGCTGCAGGGCGGACCCCAGCTGACGCTGAGCCTGCTCGAACTGTTTGAGTTTTTCCGGGTTGTTGAGCAGGTTGCCATCCACCTGGATAGAGCCCACCTTGGCGCGCGCCTGGGTGACATCCACCAGCACTTCCTTCTCGTGGCTGGCATAGCCCTTCACGGTGCTGACCAGGTTGGGGATCAGGTCGGCGCGCCGCTGATACTGGTTTTGCACCTGGGACCAGGCGGCTTTCACCTGTTCGTCGTAGGAGGGAATGTTGTTGACGCCACAACCGGCCAGCCAGCCGGCCAGGGTAATCAGAATCAGGCTACGCCAAAGGGTCATGCTCGTGGTCTCCTTGTATCCACAATGGCAGCAAGCCGGATTGCGCATCGGCTTTCAGGCTTGCCAGTAACTGCTGTTTCTGCCCGCGACTGAGGCGCTTGATACGCGCCTCCAGGCGGCTGGCAGTGGCTCGATCGCCCGCCGGCACCAGCATCACCGGCACCACCGGACGGCGGGCACGGGTATAACGGGCCCCTTTCGGGCTTTCATTATGTTCCCGCAGGCGGCGCGCAGGCGCGGTGCTGATACCGGTATAGAGCGAATCGTCCGCACACCGAAGCATGTATACCCACCAGCCCTGCATTGGTTTTACATCCGCCACGTCTTAGCCTGATATGATGCCAGAGCGTCAAAAGACAACAAGGGACAACAACAAGGATTGAAGCATGATCACGTATCTTTATTGGTTTCTGGTTGCCATTGTGGTGATCGGCTTGCTGTTTGGTATCGGTGTTCGCCTGGGCAAATGGAAACCGGCCCTGATCGTCGCGGTGCTGGTCTGGTTGATCGCCACGCTGTGCTACTTCTTCTGGCTCCAGCAGATTTTCGTGAAACGCTATGGCGGCACCATGGAAGTCGCGGTCCCCGCCGGGCAGTACCACCTCAGTGCCACCTGGAAGGATGACAACCTGTGGATCGAGAACTATGACCCGGCCAACAACCGCTGCATTTTCCGCGAGTATTCCCGTGGCAACCTGCTGCAGGGCAAGGTAGTCATCAAGGACTGCAACCCGCTGCGCGCTCAGGGCATGGCAACAAGGCTACCGACGGGCGAGTAACGCACCGCGCAGCCTTTCCCTGTTCCGGTGATGGCGCTACCCTTTGCGTCCATCCCCCTATCACCGGAACAGGATCCCCATGAGCAACGCCGTTGAAACCCTGCTGTTTGCCCTCAAGCTGATGCCAGAGGCCGTGGCCTTCGAACAGGTTCAGGCCGCCATCGACGAAAACTACCACTACACCCCGACCCGCTTCACCAACGGCAACGGTGATGACATGGTGGTGAACGAGGCTGGCACCAATGAGGGCTCATGCAAGATTTTCGCCTTTGCCCAGCTTCACCAACTGAGCAAAACTCAGACACTGGCCTGTTTCGGCCATTTCTACCGCGATCATGTGCTCGGCAATCCGCACGGCAATGACCACGCCAATATCCGCACATTCATGCGCCATGGCCTGGCCGGCATCCACTTTGAAACCCCTGCCCTGCAACCCCGCTGACACCCTGCCCGCCGGGCTGGTAGAGCCGGCCCGGCCCTGTTATGGTCAATAGCTACTCCCGCAGCGTCACCAATCGGTACCGTGAAAGTTCTCAGCAGCAAGGAACAGCAGCGCCAACGTCTTGAGCGCGACATGGAGCGCTTCATGGCAAAGGGCGGCCAGATTCGCCAGGTGCCCAGTGGCACCAGTGGCGCCGACCCGGTCAACGGCAAAAGCCATCAGACCGTGTTGTTTAATGGCCCGCGTAACCAGGCCCGTACCGATCTTTCCCAGGTGGCCGCCACCATTGATGCCCGCAAACACAAGCCCCGGCGCCAGCGCCTGACGCCCTCCCGACCGCGCCGCAAACTGGTTTATGATGATTTCGGCGAGCCCCTGCGCTGGGTCTGGCAGGACCAATAACCATAACCACAAGGACTCAATCGCAATGAAACGGATCCTGTTGCTGTTGACCCTCACCCTGTTCAGTAGCGCCGCCCTGGCCAAGATCATCGAAACCCGGGTCACCCTGCCCAACGGCCTAGGCCATGGCATCATGTTTCTCAATGACGATTATTCTGATCCTGGCCCCGGGGTCATCGTGGTCCACGAGTGGTGGGGCCTGAATGAATATGCCCGCAACCGCGCCCGCATGCTGGCCAAGGCCGGCTATGTGGCGCTGGCCGTGGACATGTACGGTAACGGCAAGGTGGCCACTCATCCCAAGGATGCCAAGAGTTTCATGACCGCAGCGCTGGCCCACCCGGACCAGGTCAACGCCCGCTTTGATGCCGCCCGCGCCCTGCTTTTAAGGCAGCAACAGGTGGACCCCAAACGTCTCTATGCCATCGGTTACTGCTTCGGTGGCGGTATCGTGCTGCAACAGGCCCGCCGAGGCGTGGATCTGGCCGGGGTGGCCAGCTTCCATGGCTCCCTGGGTACCAACCATCGCGCCAAACCCGGGCAGATCAAGGCCAAGGTGCTGGTCGCCACCGGCCAGGCAGACCCCACCGTGCCGCCGGCGCAGGTAAAGGCCTTCGTCAATGAAATGCTGGATGCCGGCGTGGACCTGCGCCTGCTCAGCTTTCCCGGTGTCAAACACAGCTTTACCAACCCCCAGGCTGACGAGCTGGGCCAGCGATTCTCGCTGCCGCTGGCCTACAACGCCCATGCCGACCAGGCCAGCTGGAAAGCCCTGCTGGACTTTATTGGTCCACGCTAAACGCGGGCACCGTCATGGTGCCCGTGCACCATGGTTGCACACCAGCGACGTTTTCTTTCCTGCTTGTCGCAGCTAACCCACTGTTTACACTGCTTTTTCTTTTCTGGCACTGCTCTTGCTCATGTAATCAGGAGGAATCGAATGGCCCGGTTGCCATCACGCACTCATTACAATCTGGCGCAATAGACAGCTAGGGTTCCGGTCAGCGTGGCTGATGTCTGGTCCGAGAGCAGTCGACCTTCGTTGAAGGTTACACGGCGGGATAAAAGCCCGGGAGGTCACGATGACGACCCAGTCATTGGATTCCTCGCCGTCCGTAGCCAAGGAGGTCCGACATGACCCGTTCCATGAAAACCGCAGTTGCCGCAGGAGCGCTCGCCCTGCTCACCACCCTGATGCCGGTCACGGCATCCGCCAAGGATCATTTCAAGGTCTGCTGGTCGATCTACGCCGGCTGGATGCCGTGGGATTACGGCGCCGAGCAGAAGATCGTCGACAAGTGGGCGCACAAGTACGGCATCGACATCGATGTGGTACAGATCAACGACTATATCGAATCCATCAACCAGTACACCGCCGGCCAGTATGACGGTTGCACCATGACCAATATGGATGCGCTGACCATCCCCGCCGCCGGCGGCGTGGATTCCACCGCCCTGATCGTCGGTGACTTCTCCAACGGCAACGACGGCATTGTGCTGAAGGGCAAGGACTCGCTGGCCGATATCAAGGGCCAGAATGTCAATCTGGTGGAGCTGTCGGTGTCCCACTACCTGCTGGCGCGGGCGCTGGACAGCGTCGGCATGAGCGAAAAGGATGTCACCGTGGTCAACACTTCGGATGCCGACATGGTCTCCGCCTACACCTCCGACGATGTCACTGCCGTGGCTACCTGGAACCCGCTGCTCAGCGAAATCAAGAACATGCCCGACAGCCACGAGGTGTTCGATTCCTCGCAGATCCCCGGCGAGATCATCGACCTGATGGTGGTCAACACCGATACCCTCAAGGCCAACCCCAAATTCGGCAAGGCGCTCACCGGTGCCTGGTATGAAATCATGGCCACCATGGCCGCCGACACGCCGGCCGGCAAGGCCGCCCGCCAGTTCATGGCCAAGGCCTCCGGCACCGACCTGGCCGGCTATCAATCCCAACTCGACTCCACCCGCATGTTCTACAAGGCCGCCGAGGCAGTGGATTTCGTCAACAGTCCGGCGCTCAAGAGCACCATGGGCAAGGTGGCGGAATTTTCCTTCCAGCATGGCCTTCTGGGTGAAGGCGCCCCGGACGCCGGCTTTGTGGGAGTCGAAACCCCCACCGGCGTATACGGCAGCAAGGGCAACGTGAAACTGCGCTTCGTTCCCGACTACATGGCCATGGCCGCCGACGGAAAGCTGTAACCAGAGACACATCAGGCGTCTGCCAGCGGACGCCTGATGCGCCATGTATTGCCGGAAATCGCCATGAAGAAATTGATCAACCGCCAACCAGGCCGTGTCGGCCAGTGGGCCCTGGGACTGCTGCCGTTCGTGCTGCTAGTCATTGCCTACCTGATCGCCTCGGACGCACGCCTGACGGCCAACGCCAACGACAAACTGCTGCCAGCCCTGAACAGCTTCGCCGATGCCATCCAGCGCATGGCCTTCGAGCCCAGCAAACGCAGCGGCGACTACCTGCTGTGGGCGGATACTCTGGCCAGCCTGCAACGGCTGGCCATGGGCGTCGGCATCAGCGCGCTGATTGCGCTGGCGGTGGGCATTGCCAACGGCACCATTCCCTACATTCGCGCCACCCTGTCGCCACTGGTTACCGGCCTGTCACTGGTACCGCCGATGGCCGTGCTGCCGGTACTGTTCATTATTTTCGGGCTGGGAGAACTGGCCAAGGTAATGCTGATCATCATCGGTATCACGCCTTTTTTGATCCGCGATCTGCAACAACGGGCGCTGGAAATTCCCCGTGAGCAGATCATCAAGATGCAGACCCTGGGTGCCAACAGTTGGCAGATCATTACCCGACTGGTGTGGCCACAGCTGATGCCACGGCTGATCGGTGCGGTGCGCCTGGCACTGGGCCCGGCCTGGCTGTTCCTGATCGCCGCCGAGGCCATCGCCGCCACCGAAGGGCTGGGTTACCGCATCTTTCTGGTACGCCGCTACCTGGCCATGGATGTGATTCTGCCCTATGTGGTGTGGATCACCCTGCTGGCCTTTTTTATCGACTTCACACTCCGCCGCTATTCGCAATGGCGCTACCCCTGGTTTCACCAGCAAGGACACTGACCATGGCGATTATCGAAATGAAAAACCTGTGGAAGGAATACGGTGATCAAGTCGTGCTGGAGCGCCTCAACACCACCGTGGAAGAAGGCGAATTTGTCACCGTGGTGGGCGCCTCCGGCTGCGGCAAGACCACCTTCCTGAAACTGCTGCTGGGTACCGAACAACCCAGCCGTGGAGAAATGCTGCTGGACGGCGCGCCCCTGCCCGCCGAGCCGGACGACAGCCGCGGCATCGTCTTCCAGCGTTATTCCGTACTCAGCCACCTGACCGCCCTGCAGAACGTGATGCTGGGCGGCGAGCTGCAAAACAGCCGCTGGCTGGGCCACAGCCTGGGCAAGACCCGCAAGGCCCTGAAAAGGGATGCGCTGGAGATGCTCACCAACGTCGGCCTGGGCCACGCCCTGAACAAGTATCCCCACGAATTGTCCGGCGGCATGCAGCAACGGCTGGCGCTGGCCCAGGCACTGATCAAGAAGCCGCGCATGCTGCTGCTGGACGAGCCTTTCGGCGCCCTGGACCCGGGCATCCGTGCCGATATGCATCAGCTGGTGCTGTCGCTGTGGCAGAGTCAGAAGCTCACCGTGTTCATGATCACCCACGACATTAATGAAGGCTTCTACCTGGGTACCCGGTTGTGGGTATTCGACAAACCCAGGCTGGACCCGCAGGCCCCCGGCGCCTATGGCGCACGCATCACCTACGACCTGCCGGTGGGCAACTGCGAGAAGAATACCCTCACCCGCATCAACCGGAGCGTCGGCAACACCAGCCGCGCCATCAACGACACCCTTTAACGAGCCCGTGCAAGGAGTTCGCCATGACCGATGTGCTCTACCACACCACCCTGCCCGGCAGCGCCCACTGGTCGTTGCGGGTACGGAGAGGTATGCAGCTGCGCTTCACCGACCTGGAAGGCGGCGCCAACCTGGCAGTGCTGATGTACAACCCGGAAGACCTGCTGGAACGCTATAACGCCCCGGACACCCTGAAGGGCCAGCACACCTTCAAGCTGACCCGCGGCAACTGCCTGTACTCGGACATGGGCCGGGTCTTTGCCTCCATGGTGGAAGACGACTTTGGCTGGCATGACACCGTTTGCGGCACCCTCAGCGAGAAAACCCTGCGGGAAAAATATGCCGTGCGTTCCTACCAGGATTGCCACAACCAGTGGACGTTGAGCGGCGAACACAGCTTTCTCACCGAGCTGGCCAAGTATGGCCTCGGCGAACGGGACCTGGCCGCCAACCTCAACCTGTTTTCCAAGGTGGCCGCCGATGACGACGGCAACCTGGTGTTCGATCCCGGCGCTGCGAAGGCCGGCGCCCGTGTCACCCTGCGTTTTGAAATGGACACCCTGGTGATCCTGCATACCTGCCCGCACCCACTGAACCCGGCAGCGGACTATCCCATGAAGCCGGTACAGATCGAGATGCTGAAGGCCGACCCTGTGATGGACGACGACTACTGCAAGACCTTTCGCCCGGAAAACGGCCGCGCCTTTGAAAACAACCGGCTCTACCACCTGGGTCTATAAGGAGTCCACCATGATCAAAGAAAGCACCCGACAACCGCAACAGGCCCGCTTTCGCGAGGTGGTGGCCGCCGGGGATTATTTCATCCGCACCCTTAACCAGGGCCAGACCGTGCGCCTGCTGGACCTGGAAGGTAACCAGGCCGCCGACACCCTGTTCTACAGCGCCGCCGACCCGACCGAGCGCTATAGCGCCATGGACACCATCCGTGAACAGGGCAATGTCTATCTCACCGCCGGCACCGTGCTGATGAGCAATCGCATGAACCCGCTGCTGGAGATCGTCGCCGATACCTGCGGCCGCCATGACACCCTGGGCGGCGCCTGTGCCACGGAAAGCAACACCGTGCGCTACGATCTGGACAAGCGCTGCATGCACGCCTGCCGCGACAGCTGGATGCTGGCCGTAAACCAGCACCCGGAATTTCACCTGGGCAAGCGCGATATCACCCACAACATCAATTTCTTCATGAATGTGCCGGTGACAGCGGAAGGCGGGCTGACCTTCGAGGATGGCATCTCTGCGCCGGGCAAGTACGTGGAACTGACCGCCTGCATGGATACGGTGATCCTGATTTCCAACTGTCCACAGCTCAACAACCCCTGCAACGGCTATAACCCGACCCCCATTGAGGTGCTGATCTGGGACCACTGAACCCCGTCGCACTCCCCGGGGACGACCCCGGCGGCCAAGGATTCACAGCGGGACGACCCGCTGAGCCGAAAAGAGACACCGTCATGTTTAACAAAGTGCTGATTGCCAACCGCGGCGCCATTGCCACCCGGGTCACCCGCACCCTGAAAAAACTGGGCGTCACTGCCGTGGCGGTATATGCCGAGGCGGACCGGGATTCCCTGCATGTCAGCCACGCGGATCAGGCCTTTTGCCTGGGCGACGGCAACGCCCGGGATACCTACCTGAACCAGGAAAAACTGTTTGCCCTGATGGAAGAGCACGGTGTGGACGCGGTGCATCCCGGCTACGGGTTTCTCAGTGAAAACCCGGACTTTGTGCAAGGCTGTGAAGCGCGAGGCATTGCCTTTATCGGCCCGACGCCCGAGCAGATGAACACCTTCGGCCTCAAGCACACCGCCCGGGCACTGGCGGAAAAAACCGGGGTACCCCTGTTGCCCGGCACCGGTCTGTTGGCCGACAAGGACGCCGCCCTGCAAGCCGCCAACCACATCGGCTACCCGGTGATGCTGAAAAGCACCGCCGGTGGCGGCGGCATCGGCATGCAGATCTGCGACAGCGCGAACAGTCTCGACAAGGCCTGGGACAGCGTGCGTCGACTCAGCGCCAACAATTTTTCCAACGACGGCGTCTTTATCGAAAAATATATCGCCCGCGCCCGCCATATCGAGGTGCAGGTGTTCGGCAACGGCCAGGGCCAGGCCATCACCCTGGGCGAGCGTGACTGCTCCGCCCAGCGCCGCCACCAGAAAGTGCTGGAAGAAACCCCGGCGCCCAATTTACCGGATACAGTACGCGCGGATCTGCAGCACACCGCCCGCGCCCTGATGGAAGCCGTGCAGTACCGTAACGCCGGCACCGTGGAATTCATTCTCGACCAGGACAGCAACGCCTTTTATTTCCTGGAGGTGAATACCCGCCTGCAGGTGGAGCACGGTGTCACCGAACAGGTCTACGGCGTGGACCTGGTGGAGTGGATGGTCAAACTGGCCGCCGGCGATCTGCCGGCACTGGAATCGCTCGGCCCTTTCACGGCCAGCGGCCATGCCATTCA
>JAWVWY010000116.1:0-10225 GCA_033723495.1 Alcanivorax sp.
AGCAGCTCGCAGCGCGGTGCCAGGCGTGCGCCCATGGCCTCGGCCAGGGATTCCCGGGTCAGGCTGCCGCCTGCCTCGGCGGCCAGCACCGGGTCGAGGATCACCGGCACGCCGGGTAACCGCTCCAGCAACCGGGCGATAAAGTCGATAATCGCCAGCGAACCGGTCATGCCGATTTTCACGGCCTGAAAAGTGTAATCGTCCAGCAGCGCCTCGGCCTGCTGCTCCAGCAGGCCGCTGTCGGTGAGGCGGAAGCCGCGCACAATCTGGCTGTTCTGCACGGTCAGGCCGGTGATCAGGGTGGAAGCAAATCCGCCCAGTGCCTGAATCGCCTCTATGTCGGCATGAATGCCGGCGCCGCCGGACGGGTCATGACCGGCGATCACGAGAATGTTCGGTTTCATCTCTGCTCACCTGTATTGGGCGGGTGCCCGTTGCCCGACTCAGAAAGGTCTGACCACCACCAGTATCACAATGGCGATCAGTAGTACCACCGGCACCTCGTTGAAGATGCGGAAGAACCTGTCGCTCTTGGTATTGGCGTCGGCGGCAAACTTCTTCAGGTAGGCCAGGCACATATGGTGGTAGCCGATCAGAATGACCACCAGCCCCAGCTTGGCGTGCATCCAGCCCTGGGTTTTGTAGTAATCCCAGTTGAGCACCAGCATCCAGATGCCAAACACCAGGGTAGCGATCATGGCCGGGTTCATGATGCCGCGGTAGAGTTTGCGCTCCATGATCTTGAAGCGCTCACGGCTGGCCTGGTCTTGCGCCATGGCGTGATAGACGAACAGGCGTGGCAGATAAAAGATGCCGGCAAACCAGCAGACCATGGCGATGATGTGAAAGGCCTTGAGCCAGAGCATAGACAGGGCTCCCAAGTCTTGTAGGTGGAGTTGAGGGCGTTGAAGGCGTACACTATACAGCTTCCCAGGAAGCCTCTGAACAACTCCTGCGAGAGCGCCCTGACTGCCCCGCAATGGACAGTCGCGCAGCGGCTCTGCCTTGCCCGCGCCTTGCAGTTGATGTGTTTTCTTCGCCCGGGCGTATCCCGCCCGGCATCTGACGCCGGTGGCGCCTTGTTTTCGACCGCCGGCCCGGTTGCGTCCCCCTGTGTGGACGGGTTCAGAGTCCCTGGCCCCGTCATCAACACCGGTTTGAGGAGCACAGTGAAAAAACGGTCCCGTTTTCGTCGCCTGTTGCGGTATTACCTGTTCCGCACCCGTCGCCTCAGTCGCCATCAACTGGGCACGATTCACGACTGGAAAATGCGCGCGGTGTTCTGGATCGGGGCGGTGCTGGTGGGCCTGCTGGTGGTGGCGCTGGCCTGGGTGGCGGAGCTGGCCTCACAGACCTTTATTTCATTGCAGCAGCACTCGCCGCTGATTCCAGTGGTGTTGACGCCGGCCGGCATGGTCCTGACCGTATGGCTGATGCGGCGCACCGGCACCGAGGCGCAGGGCAGTGGTATTCCGCAGGTGCTGGTGGTGCTCAAACAGCGTTATCACTGGCTGCGGCCCACGTTCCTGTCGCTGCGGGTCATTGTCACCAAGTTTCTGCTTACCGTCATGGGGCTGTTGTGTGGCGCCAGTATCGGGCGCGAGGGGCCCAGTGTGCAGATGGGCGCGGCGATGATGTATTCCGTCGGTCAGGTGGCCAATCTTCGTCAAAAGCATATCGACAATGCCCTGATCGTGGCCGGTGGGGCCGCCGGGGTGTCGGCGGCCTTTAACGCGCCCCTGGCGGGAATCATGTTTGCCATTGAAGAACTGGCCGGCTCTTTTGAGCAGCGCACCAGTGGTACCTTGATCGTGTCCATCTTCCTGTCCGGGGTCGTGGTGCTCACCATCATGGGCCACTACAGCTTTTTCGGGCACCCGGAAGGCACCCTGGATATAACCCGGCAGTGGTATGCGATTGTTGTGGTCGGGTTGATCTGTGGTCTGTTTGGCGGCTTGTTCAGTCGTATGCTGATCATGGGCAGTCGCTTCCTGTCCCCCTACGCCAAGGCCAACCCGTATCGGGTGGTATTCCTGTGTGCGCTGGTGCTGGTCTTGCTGGGGCTGGCCACCGGTGGTGCCACCTATGGCAGTGGCTACGAACAGGCCAGCGAATTGCTCACCGGCGAACAGCCGGGCGGCTGGATGTTCCCGCTGGCCAAGATGTCCGCCACCCTGGTGTCCTACTTCACCGGGATCCCCGGTGGCCTGTTCTCCCCCTGTTTGGCGGCCGGCGCCGGCATCGGCAATGTCATTGGCGGCTTTTTTCCCGGTACCTCGCTGGTGGGGATTACGCTGGTGGCCATGGCTGCCTTCCTGGCCGGTGTCATCCAGCGTCCCATTACTTCCTTCGTGATTGTCATGGAGCTGACCGGCAACCGGCACGATATCGTGTTGCCGTTGATGGCCGGCGCCTTCCTGGCCACCGCGGTGGCGAAACTGGTCTGGATTCGGCCGCTGTACGATTCCCTTGGCGAGCGTCTTGCCGGTGGCGAAGGCATGGCTCTGGAAACCCCGCAGCCCAAAGAGGCAGAGCCGGTGGCGGAGTCCCGTTAGCGGCTTTGGTTGCCGGTTCCCGACGCCGTGCCTATTATGCGGTGCTCGGGTAATTCTTAAGTAGTAGCAGGAGAGGAAAACATGGCGCAGGCAAGTGAAGGCGCAGCCCCGTTGAAAGTCGGCATTGTCGGCGGTACCGGCTATACCGGTGTGGAGCTGCTGCGTCTGCTGGTCAACCATCCCCAGGTGTCGCTGGAGGTGATCACCTCCCGGGGGGAGGCCGGCACGGCCGTGGCGGACCTGTTTCCTTCTCTGCGCGGTCGCACCGACCTGGCCTTCAGTGAGCCGGATGTGGCCCGCCTGGCGGGCTGTGACGTGGTGTTCTTCGCCACGCCGCACAATGTGGCCATGCGCATGATGCCGCAGCTGATGGATGCGGGGGTGCGGGTGGTGGATCTGTCGGCGGATTTCCGGCTGCGGGATCACGAGCTGTGGAGCCAGTGGTATGGTGAGCCCCATGCCTGCCCGGAGCTGCTGGCCGATGCGGTCTACGGCCTGCCGGAGGTGAATCGTGACAAGATCCGCGATGCCCGGCTGGTGGCCTGCCCGGGCTGTTACCCCACGTCGATTCAGCTGGGCTATCTGCCCTTGCTGGAAAATGGCTGGATTCGCCCCGAGCGGCTGATTGCCAACGCGGCCAGTGGTGCCAGTGGCGGAGGCAAGGGCGCCAAGGTGCCGATGTTGCTGGCGGAGGCCGGCGAGAGCTTCAAGGCCTACGGTGCAAGTGGCCACCGGCACCTGCCGGAGATTGAACAGGGCTTGACGGACATTGCCGGTGGGCCGGTGAATGCCACCTTTGTACCGCATCTGGTTCCCATGATCCGGGGTATCCATGCCACGCTCTATGGGGAGCTTACCGACCAGGCGCCATCGCTGGAGGCCATGCAGGCGGCCTTCGAGGCTCGTTATGCCAACGAGCCTTTCGTGGATGTGATGCCGCTGGGCAGCCACCCGGAGACCCGCTTTGTCAAAGGCGCCAACGTCTGCCGGCTTGCCTTGCACCAGCCCCGTGGCGAGAACGTTATCGTGGTGCTGTCGGTGATCGACAATCTGGTCAAGGGCGCTTCCGGACAGGCGGTGCAGGCCATGAACATCATGTTCGGCCTTGATGAAATGGCCGGCCTGGCCGTGGTACCGCTGGCACCCTGATATGGCAAAGAAACCCAGAACCCGAAGTGGCATTGACGACGTCACCCTGATACCCGTGAGTCCCTCCGCACAGCGTCGGCGTCGGCGTATTATCATTGCTGTATTGCTGGTTGTGGCGATGGTGCTGTTTGCTGCCGGCCTTTGGCTGGGAGCCGGTGGTGCCCTGGATGCCTCGGCGGCCAATACCCGTTTGCGCAGTCAGGTCTCGGATTTGAAAGAACAGCTGGATCAGGCTCGCAATGATCTGGCTGTGTATCGTACCGATACCGAAGTCAGCAAGCAGGCCAGCGCGGAGGTGCGCCAGCAGCTGAAAAACCTGCATGATCAGGTGGCCGAGCTGGAGGAGGCGGTGGCCTTCTACAAGAATGTGATGGCACCGGGAGATCATCACACCGGCCTGCGTATCGAGAAGATGGATGTGCAGCCAAGCGCCAGCGGCGGCGGTTATGATTACACTCTGGTGCTGGTGCAGGCCGGTGATAACCGTAACCGTCGTTATCTGTCCGGGGATGTCACCCTGCGTCTGGTGGGCAGTAAGGGGGGCAAGAAAGTGTCCTATACCGGCGGCCAGTGGCTGGATGATAACAGTGAGACCAGTTTCCAGTTCCGTTATTTTCAGGAGCTGAAAGGGCATTTCCGTGTACCGGAACGGGTGGCGGCGAGTGCCATAGAGGTGGAAGCTAATACCACCGGACGACACCGCTACAAGGCGGAAAAAACAGTAAAATGGCAGTAGGAGAGTCACGTGTTGGGCCGAGACAAGAAAACTGGGGGAAATACCCAGCAACAGGATTATCGCAATCACACCCTGATTGCGCCGAGCGCCACTATCAAGGGCGACATTGAGTTTTCCGGTGGTCTGCATGTGCAGGGTACGGTGGAAGGCAGTATCAGTGTCGGCAAGGAAGGCGGGCGTCTGATTATCGGTGAGAGCGGCATGGTCAAGGGCGAGATCAATGTGCCCCAGGTGGTCATCAACGGCAAGGTCGAGGGTGACGTGCATGCCACCGAAAACCTGGAGCTGGCCGAGAAGGCTGCGGTTGAGGGCAACGTCTACTATCTGATGATCGAGATGGTGATGGGTGCCCGGGTCAACGGCAAGCTGGTGCGCGTCGATGATGAGCGCCGCAATCTGCCGTCGCCGGACAAGAGCTCCCAGGACAAGGACAAGCCGGCTGCCAAGGCTGCCACCGGTAATTCTTGACTGAATTAGTCGGGTACTGGAAGATGGCCGGCCAAACACCTGTTGTAGTGAGTGTATGACCGAGCAAGCCCCTCTGACATTTACCGAACGCGCGGCCATCAAGGTCAAGGAGCTGCGTGATGACGAAGGTAACCCGAACCTGAAGCTGCGGGTGTATATCACCGGTGGCGGTTGTGCCGGGTTTTCCTACGGCTTTACCTTCGACGAAACGGTGAACGACGATGACAGCGTGGTGGAGCGCGATGGCGTGACCCTGCTGGTGGATGCCATGAGCATCCAGTACCTGGATGGCTCCGAGGTAGATTACGAGCAGGGCCTGATGGGGTCCCGTTTTGTGGTCACCAACCCCAACGCCGCCACCACCTGCGGGTGCGGCTCCTCGTTCTCGGTCTGATTCGGGTGCTCCGCGGGAGCGGTAGTTTCACCGCGATACTCACGTTTTCTAGAGTCATACCCTGCCAGCCTCTTTCGCGGTCGAACGACCGCTCCCACAGGGATTTTGCGTGTTGCATGCCGCGTGCTGCATGTTGCGTCTCTTGCTGTCACAAAACCTTAATTAGTTGATCAACTTTCCGTCGTTTTCAGGGCCGACACTGAACCCATGATGACGACAAAACCCACTTTTCAGAAAATGACTGCCGCGGATACCCGGGCCATGTGCTGGCTGCTTCGTCAGCCCCAGGCGGCTCGTCGCGCGCGCATGGCCAGGCTGGTCTCCCGGCTCGGGGATGGCCCTTTCTACGTGGCGTTAACGCTGCTGATCTGGTGGATGGACCGGGAGGGTGGCAGTGATTTCGCCCTCACCGCCATGGCCGCCTATGCCCTCGAGGTGCCGTTGTTTGTGGCGCTCAAGCACCTGATCAAGAGGCCGCGGCCAGCGGATGCGCTGGAGAGCCTGTCGGCCTTTATCCAGCCGGCGGACCGCTTCAGCTTTCCGTCCGGGCATACCGCTGCCGCCTTCGTGATGGCGACCTTGCTGGCCCTGTTCTTTCCGCCGGTGGCCGGGTTGGCCCTGGGGCTGGCGGTGCTGGTAGGGCTGTCACGGGTGTTGTTGGGGGTCCATTACCCGACCGATATCCTGGCCGGCGCCACCCTGGGCTTCAGTTGTGCGCTGTTTGCGCTCTGGCTGGTATAGCCCGCCGTCTTTCCCCGCCCCTTGTTATCGCCCGCCTCAGGGCAATGTCACCTGACCGAGAATCGCTTCCCGTGACGCTCCGGTGACGGCCGGCGCATTGCCGCCAATTTCCTCCAGTCTTGCATGAGCCAGCCAGGCAAAAGCGGCCGCTTCTACCCAGTCCGGGTCTAGCCCTCTGGTGGCTGTGCTATCGACCGGGATGGCGAGCAACGCCTGCAGTCGGGACAGCAGATAGCGGTTATGTGCGCCGCCTCCGCAGACCAGCAGGGTATCTGGCGCGAACGCCTGCAGGGCGTCACTGAGACTGCGGGCGGTCAGTTCCGCAAGGGTTGCCTGGATGTCGGGGGCTGACAGGGTGTCGGGCAACTGACGGTCCAGCCAATGGGCATCAAAATGTTCTCGGCCGGTGCTTTTGGGCGGGGGCTGGTGAAAGTACCGGTCACTGAGCAGCTGCTCAAGCAGGCTGGTATCCACACGACCGCTGGCGGCCCAGTCACCATTGCGGTCAAAGGGCTGGCCGCGGTGCAGGCCGGTCCAGTAATCCATCAGTACATTGCCGGGCCCGGTGTCGAACCCGCCGCTCAGCTGGCCCTTGTCGAGCAGGGTGACATTGGCCATGCCGCCGATATTGGCCACGGCGAGACGTTCGTCCGGGCGGCCAAACAGCTGTTGATGGAAGCGTGGCACCAGTGGCGCCCCCTGGCCGCCCAGCACCATATCCTTGTTGCGGAAGTTGCTGACCACCGTGATACCGGTGTTGCAGGCCAGCGTGTCCGGGCAGCCCAGCTGCAGGCTGAAACCGTCACCGCCGGGGCGGTGGCGAACGGTCTGGCCATGGCAGCCGATCGCGCGAATCTGCTCTGGGCGGGTGTGGCTTTGCTCCAGCAGGGTTTTCACGGCTTCAGCATAGGCCAGGCCGAGCTGCCGATGGACCGGACCGAGCCGGTCGATTTCATTGGCGCCGGGTTGGCATAGCGTAAGGATCTGATCGCGCAGGCGGATATCCAGCTCGGCGCTGGCGGTGTCGAGGAGAGTGAATCCCTGATCGTCCTGGCGGGTCAGCACCGCGTCGATGCCGTCGACGCTGGTGCCGGTCATCAAGCCGATATAGAGGTGGCTACTGGTCTTCATGGGGCGGATTGCTGGCCAGGGCAGAGGCTTCGGAGAACAGGATCATCTGTGCCTTGAGGTGATTGACGTCAGCAATAAAGTCGCTGCGCTCGTTGGCGGCAATCCCCTTGGCCTTGGGCAGGTGGACCTTGAGAGGGTCATGATGAACGCCGTTGATGCGGAATTCGTAGTGCAGATGCGGGCCGGTGGCCAGGCCGGTCATGCCCACATAGCCAATGGTCTGACCCTGTTTGACGCGGGTGCCGACATGCATGCCACGGGCAAAGCCGTGCATATGGCCATACAGGGTAGAGTACCTGCTGCCGTGCTTGATGATGATGCAGTTGCCGTAGCCGCCCTTGCGCCCGGCAAAAATGATGCGGCCGTCGCCGGTGGCCTTGATCGGGGTGCCGGTGGGGGCGGCATAGTCGACCCCTTCATGGGGGCGCGTGCGGCCCAGGATCGGGTGCAGGCGGCCGGTGCTGAAGCGGCTGCTGATACGGGTAAAGGCAACCGGTGTGCGAATAAAGGCGCGTTTCAGGGAGTTGCCATCCGGATCCAGGTATTGCTCGTCGCCGGCGCGATTGATGTAGCGGTAGGCCACCAGGTGGCGGTCCCTATTCCAGAACTCGGCCATCAGGATATCGCCGTCGTCCACCTTTTTGCCGTCCAGGTAAAGCTCATCGTAGAGGATGCGAAAGTGGTCGCCCTTGCGGATGTCCAGCACGAAATCGATATCCCAGGCAAACAGGTTGGCCAGTTCCATGGTGAGCTTGTCGCTGATGCCAGCCGCCTGGCCAGCCAGGAACAGGGAGTCGCCAATCTGCGCCTCGGCATAACGGGTCTGGTGCTGGTATTCGCGGGTGGCCAGGTCAGTATGCCAGCCGTCGTTATCCAGCTTTGCGGTCAGGGTTTCCAGGCGCGAAGGCTGATATTCAACGGCAGTCAGGGTGCCATCATCTGCTGTTATCACCTTGATGCTGTCGCCGGGGCTTAGTCGGGTCAGGGTGTCGAGTCGCTTGTCGCTGTTGAGCAGCCGATAAACCTGACCGGCGCCCACATCGACGGTTTGCAGCAGGGACGAAAGGGTGTCTCCACTCTTTACCGTCAAGGTCTGCCACTGTGGTGCCGGCTTTGCCGGGGGGCTGGGCTTGGTGGTCGGCGCTGCCGGCGTCTCGGGGGCCGGTCGGCTGGCGGTTTGTGGCTGGCCGGCTTTTTCGGTGCCGGGCTCGGAGGGGTGCATGGCGATCAGGATAACGGCCCCGAGCAGCACAATGCTGATCAACAGATGGGTTCGGGGGAACTGGCGCACCAGCCTGACCACAGAGGAAAACAGATCTCTCATCGGGAATAACGCAGTGACATAGGTGAATGGTGGGCCCGCAAAAAAAAAGAGCAGGGCATAAAAAAGGTAGTCCGCAAAGATACCTGCCTTCTACAAGCGCGTTCAAGTGCTACAATGGCGCGCTTTCATGAACGGCAGTGCGGATAGACAGAGGTAGCAATGGCCACGGTGGATGAACAACTGGCGCTGATCGCCCGCGGGGCGGATGAGATCATCCTGGAACAGGAGCTGCGAGACAAGCTGGCCAGCGGTCGGCCCTTGCGTATCAAGGCCGGTTTTGACCCGACTGCGCCGGATCTGCATCTGGGCCATACCGTGCTGATCAACAAGTTGCGTCAGTTCCAGGAGCTGGGGCACCAGGTGATCTTTCTGATCGGCGATTTCACCGGCATGATCGGCGATCCCACCGGCAAGAGTGCCACGCGCCCGCCGCTCAGCCGTGATGATGTAATGCGCAATGCCGAGACCTACAAGCAGCAGGTCTTCAAGATGCTCGATCCGGCCAAGACCCGGGTGGTCTTCAATTCCGAATGGATGAACGAGCTGGGTGCTGCCGGCATGATCAGGCTGGCCGGTCAGTACACCGTGGCGCGCATGCTCGAACGCGATGACTTTGACAAGCGCTACAGCGCCAACCAGTCCATCGCCATCCATGAGTTCCTTTACCCGCTGGTGCAGGGCTACGACTCAGTGGCGCTGGAGGCGGACGTGGAACTGGGTGGCACCGACCAGAAGTTCAATCTGCTCATGGGGCGCACCCTGCAGAAGGCCCACGGGCAGAGTCCGCAGGTCTGCCTGACCATGCCGATTCTGGAAGGGCTGGATGGCGTGCAGAAGATGTCCAAGTCGCTGGGTAACTATGTCGGGGTCAATGATGCGCCGGGGGATATGTATCGCAAGCTGTTGTCACTTCCCGACAGCCTGACCTGGCGCTATTATGAATTGCTCAGCGCCTGTTCCAACGAACGTATCGAGCAGCTCAAGGCCGAGGCCGAGCGGCTGGGTACCCCCCAGGAGGCCAAAAAAGCCTTTGCCCTGGAAATGGTGGAGCGCTTTCATGGTGCGCAAGCGGCCCAGGCCGCGCCTCGCTCGGCGGGCAATCAGATTGCCCTGGGCGACATCCCCGACAATGTGCCGGAAGTGGTGGTGGATCTGGGTGACCAGGACAGCATCCACATTGTTCCCCTTCTGCGGGAGGCCGGCCTGGCGCAGAATGGCAAGGCGGCCAAGGATGTGTTTGGTCGTGGGGCGGTTTATCTGGATGGCGCCCAGCTCAGTGAAGAGCGCAGCTTTGCTCGCGGTGACAGTCATGTCATTCAGGCGGGCAAGAAGAAGATCGCCCGAGTGGTTATTAAGTAGGCGAAAAACAGCGGTTTTCGGGCTGTTTTGGCCAGAAAGTGAACGGATGGAAGTTTTTTTGGAAAAAGTGCGAAAAAGGGTTTGACTCCCTCAGGGAAATCCCTAGAATGCGCACTCCTCGACGGGGCAACAACGAAACACGGCGCCACGGACGAGACGCTCTTTAACAATCAGGCAAGCAAACGTGTGGGACCTGTTCGGGTTGAATGTCTTAAGAGATATTCAGATCTGAACGAGTCAACAAGTTTTTGTTAATTCAGATGACGAACTGAGCATGTATTAAGTGCTCCTCTCATTGAGAGGCCACTTTAAACGCTTTTCTTAACTGAAGAGTTTGATCATGGCTCAGATTGAACGCTGGCGGCAGG
>JAWVWY010000117.1:0-10079 GCA_033723495.1 Alcanivorax sp.
CAAGTTGCTGAGCCTTAACCGTTTTTTGCCGTTTGCAACATTTCAGGGTGTCTTCGTCGTGTTTGGCCCATTGCGAGCCAGGAAGCGCCGGCGCTAGTCTCGGTAGTCCTGCAATCCGCCGCGGCCGTTTTCAGGAGGGATCACCCATGGCGAGCCAAACATCAAGAACTCTGGCGCAATGGCAACGCATCGAGGCGCTGGTTCAAGCCTGGCTGGATGAGCGTCGCCAGCTGATCGTACTGCTCTGCGCCATCCAGGGGGTACGAAGTTACGGTGGCGATCGCCGCCAGCCCCAGCAACAACAGGTCCAGCACTTCTGCCAGCTGTTGATGGATTACATCAGCGCCGGCTACTTCGAGGTCTACCGGGAACTGGTCAACCAGGCTCGCCATTTCCGGCGCGACAACCCGATACTCACCCGCCACATCATTGCCCAGCTGGATACCTCCACCGATGAGGCATTGTCCTTCAACGCCGATTTCGACAGCGCCGAGCATTACCTGTCGCACCTGGACAGCCTGCCGGAGCGGGTCAGCCACCTGATGGAAACCCTGGAAGAGCGCTTTGCCCTGGAAGATCAGCTGATCCTCAGCATTCACCAGCAGGATGCCCCGCTGGTGCGTACCGCCATGCACTGATCCCCTCCACATGCCGGTCCGCCCCCTCCCCCGGGGCGGGCCGGCGACGGGTTATCTGCAGCACAAAATGAACTCCCTTCCCCTGACACTGTCCACTTCGTTGCCATTTATGGCGTCATGTGGGACCGGTGCGAGGCCAGTGACTTCCTGATATTGGCTTCATTGCCATCCGTCCCACTCCCCTCTGCGGCACTTCGGTATCGCAGAAATAACAACGAACGGGAGTGTGAGGATGATTCATCTCGAGAATCTCACCCGCCGCTACGGCGACTTTGTCGCTGTCAGCAACCTCTCCTGCAAGATTCAACCAGGAGAAATCGTCGGCCTGCTGGGACGCAACGGGGCCGGTAAAACCACCACCATGAAGATGCTTACCGGCGCACTGGAACCGGACTCCGGCACCGTCAGCATCGATGGCCAGGACATGGCCGAGCACCGCCAGGCCCTGCAGCGCCGTATCGGCTACCTGCCGGAGAACTGCCCGGTGTACCCGGAAATGACCGTGGTCGAATATCTGCATTACCGCGCCACCCTGCTGGACGTGCCGGCACAGCAACGCATGCCGGCGATTCGCCAGGCAGTGCGCAAGGCCGAGCTGGAAGCCAAGCTGCTGTCACCGATCAGCACCCTGTCGCGGGGCTACCGCCAGCGCGTCGGGGTCGCCCAGGCGATCATCCATAACCCGGATATCGTTATTCTCGACGAACCCACCAATGGCCTGGATCCGCAACAGATCCGCCACATGCGCGACCTGATCCAGGAGCTGGCACGCAGCGCCACGGTCATTGTCTCCACCCATATCCTGCAGGAAGTGGAAGCGGTCTGTCAGCGCGTACTGGTACTGCGCCATGGCGAGCTGGTGGTGGATACGCCGCTGTCGTCGCTGGCCGAAGGCCAGCAACTGCTGGTAGGCACCGATGCCGATGAACAACAACTGCAGGCCCTGCTGGGCAACCTGCCCGGCGTCACCGGCATTCGCGCCGACCACGACCACCAGCGTTTCGAACTGGCCCTGGACCAGCACGCCGACGAGGTGGCGCCCCGGGTAGCCCGCGCCCTGATCGAGCAGGGCCACCAGCTGTTCCAGCTGCAACCGCGCAGCCAGGACCTGGAAACCCTGTTCCGGGAAGTCAACGAACACCAACCTCAGGAGGAGGCCCATGCGTAACACCGCACAGGTAACGCTGCGCGAACTGCGCGGTTACTTTGGCTCCCCGGTGGCCTATTTGTTCATGGCCGCGTTTCTGGGAGTGACCCTTTTTGTCTTTTTCTGGGTAGACACCTTTTTCTCCCGCAATGTGGCCGATATCCGGCCGCTGTTCGAATGGATGCCGTTGCTGCTTATTTTCCTGGTGGCGGCCATTACCATGCGAAGCTGGAGTGAAGAGCGCCGTTCCGGCACGCTCGAACTGTTACTGACCTCACCGCGTTCCGACCTGGAACTGGTCGCCGGCAAGTTTCTCGGCTGCCTGGGCCTGGTGGCGGTGGCGGTATTACTGACCCTGCCGGTGCCGATCACCGTTTCCCTGATCGGCCCGCTGGACTGGGGCCCGGTCATCGGTGGCTATGTGGCCACGCTGTTGCTGGCCAGCGCCTACATTTCCCTGGGGCTGTTCATTTCCTCGCTCACCGAGAACCAGATCATCAGCCTGATCGGCACCCTGCTGGTGGGCCTGGCGCTGTACTTCATCGGCGCCCATGCCCTCACCGATCTCACCAGCCAGTCGGTGGCCGACCTGCTATCCAGCCTGGGTACCGGCGCGCGCTTCGACAGCATTACCCGCGGGGTGCTGGATGTGCGTGACCTGGTCTATTACCTGAGCCTGACGCTGCTGTTCCTGACCCTCAACGTGCTGGTGCTGGAGCGCCTGCGCTGGTCCAGCGGCAGCGGTGTCAGCCACCGGCGCTGGCGCATTGCCACCGCCCTGGTAATCGCCAACGTACTGCTGCTCAACATCTGGCTGGCGCCGGTGCGCGGCCTGCGCGCCGATCTCACCGAAGGCAACATCTACTCGCTGTCGGAAACCAGCACCACCTATCTGCAGCAATTGCACGAGCCGCTGCTGATCCGGGGCTACTTCAGCAAGAAGACGCATCCGCTGCTGGCACCGCTGGTACCACAGCTGCGTGATCTGCTGCATGAATACGGCGTGCGCGGTGGCGATAACGTCAAGGTGCAGATCGTCGACCCGCAGGCCAACCCGGATGCTGCCAAGGAAGCGGCCAGCCGCTACGACATCAAGCCGGTGCCGTTCCGCACCCAGAGCAAGTACGAGTCGGCGGTGGTCAACTCCTACTTCAACGTGCTGATCCAGTATGGTGACCAGCACAAGGTGCTGAACTTCCGCGACCTGATCAAGGTCCAGCGCCATGGCGGCGCCAATGTGAAAGTGGTGCTCAATGATCCGGAATACCGCATTACCAATGCCATCAAGAAGGTGGTGTCCGACTACCGTCGGGCCGGCAATGTATTCTCCAGCATCGACAGCCCGGTGACCCTGAAGGCGTTTGTGTCCGGCAAGGACCGCCTGCCCGGTGCCCTGCAGCCCCTGCGTGATGGCCTCGACAAGATCGTCGCCAATCTCAGCAAACAGTCCGGCGGCAAGCTCAAGGTACAGATCACCGATCCGGGCGACCCCAACGGGCCCAGGGCGGCCAAACTGGATCAGCAGTATGGCATCCAGCCGCTCACCACCAGTCTGCTGGGCAATGACCTGTTCTTCTTCAACCTGGTACTGGTACGTGGCGACCAGCAGGTGCCGGTAACCCTGCCGGACAACCTCAAGAGCGCCAGCCTGCGCAAGAACCTGGAAGCCGGCCTGACCCGCTTCGCCAGCGGCCTGCTCAATACCGTTGCGGTCTACAGCCCGGCCACGCCGCCGGCGTATCCGGGCATGCCGCCCCAGGGCAGCCACTTCCAGCAGCTCAAGCAGGCGCTGGGCGAAAATGCCGTAGTGCGCCACACCGACCTGAAGAGCGGCCAGCTGCCCGCCGGCACCGATCTGCTGATGGTGCTGGACCCGGACAGTCTCAGTGACAAGCAGCTGTTCACCATCGACCAGTTCATGATGCGCGGCGGCACCACCGTCATTGCCGGCAGCCCGTTCGATGTGGATGTGGGCCAGCAGGGGCTGTCCGCCCATGCCCACAAGACCGGCCTGGAAAAATGGCTGGCGGCCAAGGGCATTCATATCGGCAAGAGCATGGTCATGGACCCGGTCAATGCCAGCTTCCCGATTCCGGTGACCCGGCACCTGGGCGGCATCGCGGTACGCGAATATCGCCAGACCGATTATCCGTACTTTGCCGATATTCGCTCGTCGCAACTGTCGGATGACTCGGTCATTACCCGCGGTCTTGGCCAGCTGACCATGACCTGGGCGTCACCGATCCAGCTGGACACACCGCTCAAGGGTGGCCTCAAGGCCCAGCCGCTGATCCGCAGTTCCGACGGCAGCTGGCTGTCCAAGTCTACCCAGATCATGCCGGCCGCCAGCAACGGTGAAGGGCACTGGTCGCCCCAGGGCAAGCGCGGCAGCCAGTTACTGGGTACCGTTATCACTGGCCGCTTCCCGTCCTACTTCAAGGACAAGGCCAACCCGCTGCTGGCCGATGACGACAGCAAGCAGGCGCCCAAACCGGGCAGCAACAAGGCCGCCAGGAAGCCGGCCATGACGCTCAGCGCAGTGCTGGATCATTCTCCGGATGACACCAAGCTGGTGCTGCTGTCTTCCGGCAGCTTCTTCAACGACACCATGTTGCAACTGCAGGAACTGGGCGCCGGCCAGCCCTACGAGCAGCCCCTCCAGCTAATGCGCAACACCCTGGACTGGGCGCTGGAAGACCCGGCCCTGCTGGCCCTGCGTGATCAGACCCGTACCTCACGGATTCTCGATCCGCTCACTAACGGCGAGCGCCAGTTCTGGGAATACCTGAACTACGGCCTGGCCCTGCTGGGGCTGCTGGTGGTGTTTGCCCTGTCACGCGTGGCGCGACGCCGTCGCGAAACCCGTTATCTCGATGAACTGAACAAGGGAGAGGCATAATGCGTAGATTCAATGCCATCCTGACGGCCCTGCTGGCGCTCCAGTTGATCCTGGTCGCCGTGGTATTCGGCAGCCGGAGTCAGGCCGGCAATGCCGACAATGGCCCCTACCTGGATCTGAAACAGAACGCCCTGACCTCCCTGCAGGTCAGCGACAACAAGGGCAGCAGCCTGACCCTCAAGCAGGGCGACAACGGCTGGCGGGTACCGGCCAGGGATGACTTCCCCGCCGACAGCCAGCACCTGGATCAGCTGATCAATGGCCTGAACGGCGTCAAGCCGGCGCTGCCGGTGGCGGTGTCCAAGGATGCCCGCCAGCGCTTCCAGGTGGCCAAGGATCATTTCAATCGCCACCTGGTGTTCCATGATGCCAAGGGCGTGGTGGCCGATCTCTATCTGGGCAAGAACGCCGGCGCCAACCGCGTCTATGCGCGGCTGGCCGGCAAGGATGCCATCCAGGCGATCACCCTGCCCATGTGGCAGGCCAGCACCCAGGCGGCCGACTGGCTGGACCACAACTACCTGAATGCGCGACCGGCCCAGCTGACCCGCATTACCCTGCCCCAGGCCACGCTGACCCGTCAGGGTCCGCAATGGCAGGTCAAGGGGCTGGCCGACGGCAAGGTCACCGACCACAACAAGGTCCAGGCCCTGCTTGGCCACCTGCGTACCCTGGCCTGGAGCCACCTGCTGGGTGGTACCGACAGCGTCACGCTGCCGGCCAAGGCCACCTTCAGCGTCACGGTGATGCCCAAGTCCAACAAGGCGGTGGCCTACCGTTTCTACCAGGACAGCCAGAACGGCAAGCCGCGCTGGCGGGTCAACCGTTCCGACAGCCCCTATGTCTTTACCGTGGACAGCGCACGTATTACACCGTTGCGTGATGCCACGGTGGCCGGTCTGAGCATGGACAAGCCGGCAAAAAAGGATAGTGGCAAAGACGCGCCGCCGAAGGCGGCTGCAACCCCCAGCACGCCGGCCCGGTAAGGCGGTGGCGTCATCGGCAATCGCCCGGTGACGCCGTTTCCCGGTACAAAAAAAGCGGCCCCATTCGGGGCCGCTTTTTTTCATTACCGAGAGCGGAGGTTACTTCTTTTCACCGCTGTCGGTGGCCGCGCCGTCAGTCTTGGCTTTCGGCATTTCCAGGCCCTTGCCCTTCACGTCCAGCAGTTCGATTTCGAACACCAGCGCCTGGTTCGGGCCGATATCACCACCGGCACCCTGCTCGCCATAGGCCAGCTTGGGCGGCAGCACCACACGCCACTTGGAGCCTTCGCTCATCATCGGCAGCGCTTCCTGCCAGCCCGGAATGATGTGCTTCAGGGAGAAGGTGGCCGGCTTGCCACGGGCGATGGAACTGTCAAACACCTTGCCGTCCGGCAGCGTGCCCTTGTAATGAACGACCACGGTGTCATCCAGGGTCGGCTTGACGCCACCTTCCTTGCCTTCCTGCAGCACCTGGTATTGCAGGCCGCTGTCAGTCACCTTGACGCCGTCTTTCTTGGCGTTGTCCGCCAGGAACTTCTCGCTGGCAGCTTCATTGGTCTTGGCTTCGGCATCACGCTTGGCCTGTTGCGCCTTCATGACACGCCCCTGGAATTCACGGATCAGCTTGTCCATGTCATCATCGCCGAGACGGGATTTGCCATTCTTGTCGAAGCCGTCACGCAGACCCGCCACCATGGCGTCCAGGTCCAGGTTATCCAGGTTACGCATTTGCTCGGCACTGCGGTAACCCAGTGCATAGGATGCCTTCTGGTCATCGGTCTTGAGTTTTACATCACTCTGCCCGCCACAGGCAGCCAGCAGAACGGTGCCTGCCAGCACCACACCAAACTTCTTCATCATGCCTCCATTGGCCTTACTGTTGTTGTTCATTTGCGACGCCCTGACCACCCCGCATTTGTTCGCTGGTAATCGTGGTCGGCGCCTTGACGGTAACCGGTTCCGCCTGAACCCCAGACGGCGGAATCTGGCCATACTGCCAGTTACCCGCCCCGTCACGCCAGCGATAAAGCTCTCTGGCATGACTCTGGTGGCTATTTAGGACAGCTTTCGGGTCATCCAGCCATTGCTCGGGCTGCTGCCAGTGGTTTTTTGCATACTGCCAGTTGAGCAGTGGCCTGCCATGATCGACAGGCACCATAAACAGTGCTGCCACCAGGGCCACTGCCAGCACAATTACGATGAGCAAGTAACGCATGACAACACATCTCCTCGACAAGTTCCCGTAATTACCGTGGCGCGACCATTCTGCCGCCACGCTTTGCAGCATGAAAAGGTGAAAAACGGCGGTTGGTCACTTTGCCATCACCCAAGACCGTCTATAGTGTGATGATAAGGATAAGAAATAATGACCAATTCGCCCTATGACCAGCGCACATAAGCCAATATCAGCGATGACCACACCCGGTGCCAGCCCCCAACGCATGGTGATCCTGGTCGCCAACAGCAAGGGCGGCTGCGGCAAGACCACCGTGGCCACCAACCTGGCCTGCTACTTTGCCGCGTTGGGGCGCCCGGTGACGCTGCTGGATCTGGACCCGCAGCAGTCGTCCCTGCAATGGCTCAAGCTGCGCCAGCACCACGATATTCACCCGTTGGCCTGGCCAGCCGGCGAGTCGCTGTCTCTGGGGCGCCTGCAACAACGCCTGGAGCAGGCCGGCGAGCTGGTGATCATCGACTCCCCGGCCGGGCTCAACCCGCACCAGCTCGATCATCTGCTACGCCTGTCCCAGGTGGTGCTGGTTCCGGTCTTGCCCAGCCCCATTGATATCCGCGCCACCACCCGCTTCATGCAGAGCCTGATGCTGACACCCAGCTACCGGCGCCGGCCACGGCGGCTGGCGGTGATCGCCAACCGAGCCCGCACCCGCACCCGCATGTACGAATCCCTGCGCCAGTTTCTCGCCAGCCTGAAGATCCCGTATCTGGTGACCCTGCGCGATACCCAGGTTTATGTGCAGGCCATGGCCAACGGTGAAGGGGTGATGGATGCAACGGTGTCCCGCCACCTGGATGATCTCAAGCACTGGCGCATCATCGGTGAATGGCTGGAAGTGCAGCGCCACCTGATCCGCACCATGCCCGGCTTCCGCTAGGGACGTTTCTGCAGGCTCTCGGCTGCTTGCAAGCGCCCCCTTTCGCTTGCAGGCAAGCTCCTACCCCCCACAGGTGCGCTTATTCGCTGCGTGTTGCCAGGTCCTTCATGGCCTCCGTCAGCTGGCGCAATTGATCCGGCGCAATCACGAACGGCGGCATGATGTAGACCAGCTTGCCGAACGGTCGAATCCACACGCCCTGCTCCACAAAGCGCTGCTGCACCTGGGCCATGGCCACCGGCTCATGCATTTCCATCACGCCGATGGCGCCCAGCACGCGGGTATCGGCCACCGCCGGCAGCGCCTTCAGCGGCAACAACTCTGTTTTCAGCTGCGCCTCGATGGCTGCCACCTTGTGCTGCCAGTCACTGTCGAGCAGCAACTGGATGCTGGCGTTGGCCACTGCACAGGCCAGCGGGTTGCCCATAAAGGTAGGGCCGTGCATCAGCACGCCGGCCTCGCCGTCACAGATGCCGGCCGCCACCCGGTCGGTACAGAGGGTCGCCGCCAGGGTCATATAGCCGCCGGTGATGGCCTTGCCCAGGCAGAGAATATCCGGGCAGACATCCGCATGCTCCAGGGCAAACAATTTGCCGGTGCGACCGAAGCCGGTGGCGATTTCATCGAAGATCAGCAGCACATTGAATTCGTCACAGAGTTCGCGCACCGCCTTGAGATAGGCCGGGCTGTAAATGCGCATGCCGCCGGCCCCCTGTACCACCGGCTCCAGAATCACCGCGGCAATCTGTTCGTGGTGCTGTTCCAGCTGCTCGCGCACGGCGGCCACGTCCGCCGGGTCCAGCGGCCCGTCAAAGGGGCTTTGCGGCGCCGGCGCGAAAAAATGCTTTGCCAGCACGCCCTGAAACAGCGAGTGCATGCCGTTGACCGGGTCACAGGCGGCCATGGCCCCGAAGGTATCGCCGTGATAACCGTTACGCAGGGCCAGCAGCTTGTCCTTGCCCCGGTGGCCCTGGCTGAGCCAGAACTGCAGCGCCATCTTGATGGCCACTTCCACCGACACCGAGCCGCTGTCGGCCAGAAACACCTTCTGCAAGGGCGCCGGTGTCAGCGCTACCAGTTTCTTGCCCAGCGCCACCGCCGGCTCATGGGTCAGGCCGCCGAACATCACGTGAGCCATCTTTTCCAGCTGCTCGCTGGCCGCCTGGTTCAGTACCGGGTGATGGTAGCCGTGCACCGCCGCCCACCAGGACGACATGCCGTCCACCAGCCGGCGACCATCCTCCAGCTCCAGATACACGCCCTCCGCCCGGGCCACCGGGTAGGTGGGCAACGGCGCCGAGGTAGAGGTGTAAGGATGCCAGAGGTGGTCACGGTCGAAATCCAGATCAGTGGTCATGAAAGGGCCTTAAACACCGGTAACAAGGGGCTATAACGATAGCAGCTCACTCAGGTCCGCCTGCAACCCCTGGCACTGGGCCATTTCGGGAATCAGCACCAGCAGCCAGGCAAGCGGATCGACCTGCCCCGGTGCCGGCAGCAGGTTGGCACACTGCGTCTCCAGCGCCTTGAGCAGCCAGCGCTCGCCTTCCAGCTCCACCTGCTGCACCTGGCGCTGGAACTCCGGAAAACGCGCGTCCGTGGCCGCCTGGCGACGCACGCCGCGCAACGGGCGCAGGTAATCCTGCTCGAACTGCTCGGCCAGCGCCGCCAGTCGGCGGCCCACGGCCGCATCCGGCTGCTTGCCGCTATCGACCAGCCACAGGCCGGTGAGCAACAACGACACCGGCACACTGAACTGGTCCTGCAGCCTCAGGCAGCAGCGCTCGAAGGCCGGCTGCTGCCAGCGCCCCAACGCATAGCGCCACAGATCGTCATCACTCACGGCATCCCCTTCTGTCTGTCTGGCGGTTGCTCTACACTGCGCCGGTCATTCTCAAGCCGGCCCCAGGCCCCGTCTACCATGCTGTCTCTGGAACATATCAATCTGCGTCGCGGCCCCGACCTGCTGTTGGAAGATGCCAGCTTTGTCCTGCACAAGGGCTGGCGCGTCGGTCTGGTGGGTCGCAACGGCAGCGGCAAAAGCTCGCTGTTCAAGCTTATCATGGGCGACCTGGAGAGCGACGGCGGCCAGCTCAACCGGCCGGCGGACTGGCGCCTGGCGATGATGGCCCAGGAAGTGCCGGCACTGGACAGCGCCGCCATCGACTACGTGCTGGATGGTCACCAGGCCCTGCGCCGGGCCGAGCAAAAACTGGCCCAGGCGGAAACCGCCGGCGACAACCACGCCATCGCCCATGCCCACGCCGACCTGGAGGCATTGCACGCCTGGCAGCA
>JAWVWY010000118.1:0-9986 GCA_033723495.1 Alcanivorax sp.
GTCGAGACCCCCATCTGTGATTTCGGCCAGCCGGCCGTCGATTTTTCCCTGCCCGGCGTGGATGGCAAGACCTGGACCCTGGCCGATTGCGCCGGCCCCAAGGGCCTGCTGGTGATGTTCATCTGCAACCACTGTCCCTATGTGAAGGCCGTTCGTGAGCGGCTGATCCGAGATGCCAACGACCTCAAGGCGCTGGGGGTCGGCGTGGTGGCCATCAATTCGAACGATGCGGTCAAGTACCCGGACGATTCCTTCGAGGCCATGAAGGAGACCGCCCAGCAGTACGGCTATCCCTTCCCCTACCTGTTCGACGAGACCCAGCAGGTGGCCCGTGCCTACGACGCGGTCTGTACCCCGGATTTCTTCGGCTACAACGCCGATCTCAAGCTGCAGTACCGCGGCCGCCTGGACGCCAGCCGCAAGGACACCGCACCGGAAGGCACTCGCCGTGATCTGTTCGAAGCCATGCAGCAGGTGGCCCAGACCGGCCAGGGCCCGGCGGAGCAGATTCCCAGCATGGGCTGTTCCATAAAGTGGAAAGAATGACCTTGTAGGCTGCGACGATAGGGGTAAGTCGCTGTCCCGACTGGCTTTATGCCCACATTCAAAACTCCGGGGATTCCCGAGTTGCCGGGCCGATGGCCGATAGGGGACAATACGCGACCTTTTTGGCCATCCCGGCGATTCGGGCAGCCCGTCGGCCACAAGCCGACCGCCCCGCCGTCCCACCATCCCCTGGGGACATCGCAGCGACCGGGGCCGGCTCAGACAGCCGGACAAGTCGACATAACAGAATTCCGGTTTGCCGCCCGTGCCGGCGGCAGGCATACAGACTTTATTTTCAAGTCTTCGAGAGGAGGGACGCATGTCCTCACGCAGAGAGCTCGCAAACGCCATCCGTGCCCTGAGCATGGACGCCGTCCAAAAGGCCAACTCCGGTCACCCCGGTGCCCCCATGGGCATGGCCGATATTGCCGAAGTATTGTGGCGCGGCTTCATGAAGCACAACCCGCAGGATCCCAACTGGCCGGACCGTGATCGCTTTGTGTTGTCCAACGGTCATGGCTCCATGCTGCTGTACAGCCTGCTGCACCTGACCGGCTATGGCCTCAGCCTGGACGACATCAAGCATTTTCGTCAGCTCGGCAGCCCCACCGCCGGCCACCCGGAGTATGGCGAAGCGCCGGGTATCGAAACCACCACCGGCCCGCTGGGCCAGGGCATTGCCAATGCGGTGGGCATGGCACTGGCCGAAAAGATGCTGGCCGGCCAGTTCAACCGCGATGGCCACGCCATCGTCGATCACCACACCTACTGCTTCCTGGGTGATGGCTGCATGATGGAAGGCATCTCCCACGAAGCCTGTTCCCTGGCCGGCACCCTGGGCCTGGGCAAGCTGATTGCCTTCTACGACGACAACGGCATTTCCATCGACGGCGAAGTGGAGGGCTGGTTCACCGATGACACCGTGGCGCGCTTCCGTGCCTACGGCTGGCAGGTGATTCCCAATGTGGATGGCCACAACCCGGAAGAAGTGCAGGTGGCGATCGAGAATGCCCGCGCCAACAGTGACCAGCCGACGCTGATCTGCTGCAAGACCATTATCGGCTTCGGCAGCCCCAACAAGCAGGGCAAGGAAGAATCCCACGGCGCCGCCCTGGGCGACGACGAAATCGCCCTGACCCGCGAAGCCCTGGGCTGGAAGTACGGCCCGTTCGAGATTCCCGCCGACATCAGGAACGCCTGGGATGCCAGCGATGCCGGTGCCGCCGCCCAGAATGAATGGCAGCAGCGTTTTGCTGCCTACCAGGCCGCCTACCCGGAGCTGGCGGCAGAATTCCTGCGTCGTCAGGGCGGCGAACTGCCGGCGGATTTTCAGGCTCAGGCCGATGCCTATATCCGTCAGTGTCAGGAGAAGGGCGACAAAGTGGCCAGCCGCAAGGCCAGCCAGAACACCCTGGATGCCTTCGGCCCGCTGCTGCCGGAACTGGCCGGTGGCTCCGCCGACCTGGCCGGCTCCAACAACACCATCTGGAAAGGTTGTCAGTCGGTCACCGCTGACGATGCCAGCGGCAACTACATCCACTATGGCGTGCGCGAGTTCGCCATGACCGCGATCCAGAACGGTCTGTGCCTGCACGGCGGCCTGCGCCCCTACGGCGGCACCTTCCTGGTGTTCATGGAATATGCCCGCAATGCGGTGCGCATGGCGGCGCTGATGCACCAGCCCAATATTCTGGTCTACACCCACGACTCCATCGGCCTGGGTGAAGACGGCCCCACCCACCAGCCCATTGAGCAGATAGCCAACCTGCGTCTGACCCCCAACATGCGCACCTGGCGCCCCTGTGACACGGTGGAATCCGCAGTGTCCTGGAAGCAGGCCCTGCTGCGCCAGGATGGCCCGTCGGCGCTGATTTTCTCGCGCCAGGGGCTGCCTTGCATGGCGCGCGGCGAGAGCCAGCTGGCCGACATCGAGAAGGGCGGTTATACCCTGCTGCAGACCGGTGAAGGCACCCCGGACGCCATCATCATCGCCACCGGTTCCGAGGTGGAGCTGGCGGTCAATGCGGCGAACGCGCTGACCGGCAAGAATATCCGTGTGGTGTCCATGCCCTGTGTGGAGCAGTTCCTGGCCGAGGACAAGGATTACCGGGAAAGTGTACTGCCCAGCGCCGTGCGCGCCCGGGTGGCGGTGGAAGCGGCCATTGCCGATTACTGGTACCGCTTCGTGGGGCTGGACGGCAAGGTGGTCGGCATGACCAGCTTCGGCGCCTCGGCGCCGGCCGGCGACCTGTTCAAGCATTTCAATATCACCGCCGAAGCGGTGCAGGAAGCCGTGGAGTCGTTGCTTTGAGAATTCGCTTGCACGCTTCACGCAGCACGCAACACGCTAAAACCGTGCGCAGCGTGCAAGCGTGTCGCGTGCTGCGTGGGCGGAGCCTGCGATGAAGGTCGCCATCAACGGCTATGGTCGTATCGGGCGTTCCTTTGTCCGTGCCCTGGCCGAGCGCGAGAGCGACGGTTGGCGAGCGCCGTTTACGTTGGTGGCGATCAATGACAAGGGCCGACCGGAAGATTTGCTCTACCTGACCCGCTACGACACCACCCACGGGCGGCTGGCGGCGCCGGCGGAGCTGATCGAGGGGATGTTGCGCATTGGCCGGCAGGCACCGCGGTTACTGGAGCAGCCGGAACCGGAACGGCTGCCCTGGGGCGAGATGGATGTGGATCTGGTGCTGGAATGCTCCGGCCACTTCCGCAGCCATGCCGGTGCTTCCCGGCATCTGAGTGCCGGTGCGAAGAAAGTGATTATCGGGGCGGTGCCCTTTGATCAGGCCGATCAGGTGGTGGTGTTCGGCGTTAACCATCAGGCCGTGCCTTCCGGCAACCGGGTCTTGTCGGCCGGGTCCTGTACCACCCACTGCATTGCGCCGCTGCTGGCACGGCTGGATCAGGCCTTCGGTATCGAACAGGTGCTGATGAAGGAAATCCATGCCTACACCTCGGATCAGACCCTGCTGGACCATGTCCACCGGGATCCGCGCCGGGGGCGGGCCGGGGCGCAGAACATTGTGCCCACCACCAGCAGCGCCATCGCTGCCGTGCAGCAGGTGCTGCCGCAGCTGGAAGGCAAGATCAGCGGCAGCTCCATCCGCGTGCCCACTCTCAATGTGGCCATGGTGGAACTGACCCTGCGGCTGGAACAGACACCGCACGAAAGCAGTCTGAATAGCTGGTTGCACCAGCAGGCAACAGCGTCATCGGGTCTGATTGGCTACAATGACGCGCCGCTGGTGAGCGTGGATTTCAACCACCGCCCGGAATCCGCCATCGTTGATGTGACCCAGACCCGGGTGCAGGGCGACATGGTGCAGGTGGTGGCCTGGTATGACAACGAATGGGGCTATGCCAACCGCCTGCTGGACTGGGTGGCGGATTTGGCCGCTGGCACGCAACACGCTTCATGCTGACACGCAAAAGACAGCAGTGATGCGTGCAGTGCCGAAGTTGAAAAATAATGAGGGCAGGCTGGCATGGAACAAGACGGCTTGCTGGATTGTGAAATGGTATGTTGCGGCGCATGAGCGCGGGCGTACTGGCTGTTTAATTGCGTGCAAGCGTGTTGCGTGCAAGCGAATTTTTGAGGTAACGCCATGAATTTCAAACGCATGACCGACCTGGATCTGGCTGGCAAGCGAGTTCTGATCCGTGAAGATCTGAACGTGCCGGTGAAAGACGGCAAGGTCACCAGCGATGCGCGTATCCGCGCCTCCCTGCCCACCATCGAGCATGCTCTCAAGGCCGGTGCCCGGGTAATGCTGATGTCCCACCTGGGGCGTCCCACCGAAGGCGAGTATGCCGAGGAATTCTCCCTCAAGCCGGTGGCCGAGCACCTGGGTCAGCTGTTGGGTCGCGAGGTGCCGCTGGTGCAGGACTGGCTGGATGGCGTCGAGGTGGCCGACGGCCAGGTGGTGCTGTGCGAAAACGTGCGGTTCAACCCGGGTGAGAAAAAGGATGACGTCGCGCTGTCACAAAAGATGGCAGCCCTGTGTGATATCTATGTAATGGATGCCTTCGGCACCGCCCATCGCGCCCAGGCTTCCACCCACGGGGTCGGCAAGTTCGCGCCGGTAGCCTGTGCCGGCCCGCTGCTGGCCAACGAGCTGGACGCCCTGGGCCAGGCGCTGCACGCACCGGAAAAACCGCTGGTGGCGATCGTCGGTGGCTCCAAGGTGTCCACCAAGCTGGAAGTGCTGGAGTCGCTGGCCGACAAGGTCGATCAGCTGGTGGTCGGCGGCGGCATCGCCAACACCTTCCTGGCGGCGGCCGGCCACCCGGTGGGCAAATCCCTGTATGAGGCCGACCTGATCCCGGCGGCCCAAAAAATTGCTGACAAGGTGCACATCCCGATTCCGGTCGATGTCGTCACCGCCAAGGAATTCGCCGAAACCGCCGAAGCCACTACCAAGAAGGTGGATGAGGTGGCCGATGACGACATGATCCTGGATATCGGCCCGCAGACTGCGCATATCGTGGCGGCGCTAATGAAGGAAGCCAAGACCATTATCTGGAACGGCCCGGTGGGGGTGTTCGAGTTCGACCAGTTCGGTGAAGGCACCAAGGAAATGGCCGAAGCCATTGCCGATTCCGACGCCTTCTCCATTGCCGGTGGCGGTGACACCCTGGCGGCGGTGGACAAGTATGGCATCACCGACAAGATCAGCTATATCTCCACCGGTGGTGGTGCCTTCCTGGAATTCGTGGAAGGCAAGGTGCTGCCGGCGGTGGCCATGCTGGAAGCAAGAGCGAAAGATTAAGACGCTTGCACGCATCACGCTACACGCACCACGCCAAGGCGTGCCAGCGTGTCGCGTGCAAGCCGTCACTTACGGAGTAACGGCGGTTGCAAAACCGTAAACGGATAACGAATAGGGGAATCCTGAAATGGCACTAGTAAGCATGCGTCAGTTGCTGGACCACGCCGCCGAGTATGGCTATGGCGTACCGGCATTCAACGTCAACAATGTGGAACAGATGCGCGCCATCATGGAAGCGGCGGACCAGACCAATTCCCCGGTGATCGTGCAGGCCTCCGCCGGCGCGCGCAAATACGCCGGCGCCCCCTTCCTGCGTCACCTGATCCTGGCCGCGGTGGAAGAATTTCCGCACATCCCGGTGGTCATGCACCAGGACCACGGCACCAGCCCGTCGGTGTGCCAGCGCTCCATCCAGCTGGGTTTCTCCTCGGTAATGATGGACGGCTCTCTCGGCACCGACGGCAAGACGCCCACCGACTACGACTACAACGTGCGTGTCACCCAGGAAGCGGTGGCCATGGCCCATGCCTGTGGCGTGTCCGTGGAGGGCGAGCTGGGCTGCCTGGGCTCACTGGAAACCGGTGAAGCCGGTGAGGAAGACGGCATTGGCGCCGAGGGCAAGCTGACCCACGAGCAGATGCTCACCGACCCGGAAGAGGCGGCGGACTTCGTCAAGCAAACCGGGGTGGATGCCCTGGCCATCGCCATCGGCACCAGCCACGGCGCCTACAAGTTCACCCGCCCGCCCACCGGTGACATCCTGGCCATCGAACAGATCAAGGCGATTCACCAGCGCATTCCGGACACCCACCTGGTGATGCACGGGTCTTCCTCCGTGCCGCAGGACTGGCTGGCGATCATCAATGAGTACGGTGGCGAGATTCCGGAAACCTACGGCGTGCCGGTGGCAGAAATCCAGGAAGGCATCAAGCACGGCGTGCGCAAGGTCAACATCGATACCGACCTGCGCCTGGCTTCCACCGGTGCCATCCGTCGTTTCCTGGCCAACAACCCGGCCGAGTTCGACCCGCGCAAATACCTGAAGGAATCCATCACCGCCATGCGCGATATCTGTATCGCCCGCTACGAGGCCTTCGGTACCGCCGGCAATGCCGACAAGATCAAGCCGATCAGCCTGGAAGCCATGTTCCAGCGCTACGAAAGCGGTGAACTGGACCCGCGGGTCAAGTAATGGCGCGGTAAATAAAAAAGCCCCGCTTTGCGGGGCTTTTTTTGGTTCATCGCGGATGGCAGAGAAAGTGATACCGGGTCGGATGCCAGACCTCCGGCCTCGGACTAGGATGAATGCCCTCCAGGGCGCGAAGCCCCTTTTTTTATGACCGTGACATTCAGCGCGTCGCCTGAATCCGCAGGCCCTGCCCGCCACTGAGAATCAGCCGGCCGTCCTTGTCCAGCGAGGCATGGTGGATCACCGACAGGGTGTCCAGAAACTGTTTTTCCAGCGCCATCAACGGCGTGGCACACGCCATCATGGTGACGCCGCCAACCTTGATATGAAACTGCCCATGGATGCGATCGTATTGGCCGGTATAGCCGTTGCACGCGGCCTTGCCGGCCAGTTTCCCGGTGCCATGAAAGTTCAGCGTCAGGGTGGCATCGTCTACCGCCTGGCCATTGAGACGCTGCACTTTCCAGATGTCGCTACCCAGCTCCTCGTCACTGATCGGCGGTGTCGGTGTCGCTGGCTGTGAAGCGCTACAGGCATTCAGGACCAGGGCACTGACGGCGAGCAGGGCGAAACGGACTGGCATGGAAACTCCGGCTGGATAAAAGGTAAGCCAGCTTAGTCAATGCCGCGGGGGTTTGGGTTCCCGGATGTGTATCGAGTTTGTAATGGGCTGGGCAGCCGGTCCGGTTTGGCATAGCTGAAGCGCACCAGTCGCTGGCCGGCGTGGTAGCTGTCCAGGCCGCTGACCGCCAGGCTGCCGGCTTTTTCGATATCCACCAGGCCGTCTTCAGCCAATACCGCGTCGGGCAGCACAACATGCTCAATACGACCAATCACCAACACCGTTCGGTTGATTTTCAGGGGCTGAATTTCCGCCACGCTCAACCCCAGGCGAATGCGAGACTCTGCCACGAAGGGCGCGGCAAACCCGTCCAGGTAGTCCGGTGTCAGGCCGGTGGCGGCGAACTCCGAAATCTGGCGCGGGTAGCGGGCGGCGCACTGGTGGGCGGCAGTCAGCATCTCGGCATGGACATGGTTAAGGGTGTACACCCCGGTTTCCTGCAAGTATTCCAGGCTGTGGCGTTGCACCGAATGCGGTCGCATGATCATGCCCAGCAGTGCCGGGTCGGCCCCCAGATGAAAGCAGGAACTGATCATCGCCAGGTTTTCCTGCAGCGCGGCGGAACGGGTGCCCAGCAGGTTGGCGCTTTTGTAGCCGGACAGGCTGTTGATCAATGCAGTGCGCTGCCGTTGGGGTATTGCATTAAGGCTATCGGTGGTCAGATGCATGGTGTCTCTCCTTGTCGCCCCGTATTATCGGAAACCACCGTGAGCAAGCCGTGGAGACAGGCCGGCCTATGCAGCACCCCTTTGATCGCGAGCACATCGTCAGGCACTGGCGGCCGCTCAACTGGCAGCACTTTGACCCGCTGGATCCGGAAAGCCAGCGCTATGTGGCCTATTACGGGCTGGATTTCGCCGATCGCCTGCCCGACCTGGAGCATGGTTTCGGCTATTTCGAGGCCGCCGGTCATACCCTGTCGGTACATGCCTGGCGCCCGGCCGCGCCGCGCGGCACGGTGTTTGTCTGCCATGGCTACTTTGACCACGTGGGGCTTTATCGCCATGTCATTGGCCATGTGCTGGAGCTGGGCTATGCGGTGCTGGCCTACGATCTGCCGGGGCATGGTCTCAGTTCCGGGCCGCAGGCCATGATCGAGGATTTCCGCATCTACCGGCAGGTGTTCGAGGAATGCCTGGCGCTGGCGGACAACCATTTTCCGCGCCCCTGGCACGTGATCGCCCAGAGCACCGGCGGCGCCATCGTGATGGATTACCTGGCCAGTCGAGACCGCCACCACAGCCATACCTTTGAAAAGGTAATCCTGCTGGCGCCGCTGGTGCGCCCCTATAAATGGGCCTCTGCGCGCTGGCTGCATGCGCTGGTCAGTCCCTTTGTCAAAAGCATCAAGCGGGTGTTCACCATCAATTCCAGCGACCCGGATTTCCTCGACTTTCTGGAGAACCACGACCCCTTGCAGTCCCGCCAGCTGTCGGCGCGCTGGGTCGCAGCCCTGAAAAAATGGATACCGGGCTTTGAACGGGCCCCGGCCATTGAGGTGTCACCGGTGGTGATCCAGGGCGATCTGGATGAAACCGTGGACTGGCGTCACAACCTCTCGGTGATCAAGAACAAATTCGAGGACCCGGATGTCTACGTGCTCAAGGGCGCCCGTCATCAGTTGGCGAACGAAAATGCGGACTACCGCGCTGAAATCTTTGCGATTATTGATAAATACTTGAACTAGCTCGCCTTTTTTACCATTTGTTACTTGTGGTTTGTGACAGATTTTATGAAGGTGAGTACATCCTTCTGGCCGCGTTGGTCGGGTTAGTAACATAGCGAGGAGTAAGTAATGGATAAGAAATGGATGTTGGCAATTGCCTCTGCTGCAGCACTCAGCAGCCAGGCCGCTCTGGCAGATATCAATGCCGGTATTAATGCTGCAGTGAAGGCCGATGCCGATGCGCACGCCGCTGAGCAGTCGGTTCGTGATCAGCGTGACAGCATGAAGGCCGATGCCCACGCCAAGCGTGACGAAATGAAGGCCAAGCACGAGCAGATGAAGGCTGACGCCAAATCCAAGCGTGACGAGATGAAAGCCAACGCCGAAGCCAAGCGCGATGAGATGAAGGCCAATGCCCAGGCCAGGCACGACGAAGCCATGGACGACATGGAAGCAGGCAAGGAAGACGCCAAGCAGCGCCGTGACGATGCCATGAAGGGTGCGGAAGATGCCGCTGACGCCGCCGGCAATGCTGAAGTCAATGTGGACGCCGACATGAAGGGCCCGAACGCCGAAGCCAAGGCCCATGCCAATGCCAAGGCCAAGGAAAAAGCCAAGCCGTGGTACAACTTCTGGGATTGATAGTAAGTCTTTCCTAACGCGCAGCGCCCCGTTTATCGGGGCGTTGTCGTTTCTGGGCCAGGGAATATGGGAGAAATTTCAGCAAATTCCGCTATTGCAATGAGATTGAAATATTTGCTCACTAGGATGGCCTCGCCAGCTTGAGAGAACCTTGTGATGCTGGTGGGCCAAATGGTCCTGAGAGTGAACGTTACTGGTTCTGATGCATTCGGTGCCCGAGTGTGCTGGCCGATCAAGGAGCAGCGGGCAACACCACGGATGCGAAACGGCAGGCCAAGGCCGGTCGGACGAACAATAACCGTGGTGTTCGCACTTGCTAGCCAACCGAGAGAGATAGGAGTTGAAAATGATCAAACGTGTTGCAGCCACCCTGCTTACGGCGTCCCTGACAGTGGGCGCGGGTGCCGCCATCGCCGGCGAAACCATCACTGGTGCCGGTGCGACTTTCCCCTACCCGGTTTACTCCAAGTGGGCGGATTCCTACCAGGACAAGACCGGCATTGGCATGAACTACCAGGCCATCGGTTCCGGCGGCGGTATCAAGCA
>JAWVWY010000119.1:0-9984 GCA_033723495.1 Alcanivorax sp.
GAATTCCCCAATGATCTGCTGCAGGAACTGGACCGCATGGAGTTCTTCGTCTACGAAACCGGCGAAACCATCCGTGCCGAGCAGCGCCCCATCGTGATCATCACCTCCAACAACGAGAAGGAACTGCCGGACGCCTTCCTGCGCCGCTGCTTCTTCCACTACATCAACTTCCCGGATGCACAGACCATGCAGCAGATCGTGGACGTGCATTACCCGGATGCCAAGCGGCAGCTGGTCACCGAGGCGCTGGAAATCTTCTTCGACCTGCGCAAGGTGCCGGGGCTGAAGAAAAAGCCGTCTACCAGCGAACTGATCGACTGGCTCAAGCTGTTGCTGGCTGACGATATTCCCGAAGACATCCTCAGAAACCGTGACACCAAGAGCGCCATTCCGCGGCTCTATGGGGCCCTGATGAAAAACGAGGCGGATGTCCAGTTGCTGGAACGCCTGGCCTTCATGAACCGCCGCGAAAGCTGATTCATCATGCTGATCGGTTTTTTTGAAAATCTGCGCCGTCACCGGGTTCCGGTGACCCTGCGCGAGCTGCTGGACCTCTACCAGGCCCTGGATGCCCACGTGGCCTTCGGCTCGGTGGATGATTTCTACCTGCTGAGCCGGGCGGTGATGGTCAAGGACGAAAAGTACTACGACCGCTTTGACCAGGCCTTTGCCAACTACTTCGAAGGGCTGGAATCACTGGAGCCCGACTGGCTTGGCCAGGTGATCCCCGATGAATGGCTGCGCAAGGAGCTGGAAAAGAACCTTAGTGCCGAAGAATTCGAGAAACTCAAGGGCCTCGGTAGCCTCGAGGAGATTCTGGAAACCCTGCGTAAGCGCCTGGAAGAACAGCAAAAACGTCATCAGGGTGGCAACAAATGGGTGGGCACCGGCGGTACCAGCCCGTTCGGGGGTTACGGCGCCAACCCGGAAGGGGTGCGCATGGTCGGCCCATCGCGCAACAAGCGTGCGGTGAAGGTCTGGGAGAAACGGGAATTCCGTAATCTGGATGACTCCGTGGAGCTGGGCATCCGCAATATCAAGCTGGCCCTGCGCCGGCTGCGCAAATTCGCCCGCACCGGCCGTGATGAAGAACTGGATATGGACGATACCATCGCGTCCACTGCCAGGAATGCCGGCTTGCTGGACATCAAGATGCGGCCGGAACGGGAAAACCGCGTCAAGGTCCTGCTGTTCTTCGATATCGGCGGCTCCATGGACCCGTACATCCAGCTCTGTGAAGAGTTGTTCTCCGCCGCCCGGCTGGAGTTCAAACACATGGAATATTTCTACTTCCATAACTTTGTTTACGAGTATGTCTGGAAGGACAACCGTCGCCGCTGGGACGAAAAGATTTCCACCTGGGATGTGCTGCACAAATACGGCAATGACTACAAGGTGATCTTTGTCGGTGATGCGGCCATGAGCCCCTATGAGGTGAATTCCGCCGGCGGCAGTGTCGAGCACTGGAACGAAGAGCCCGGAGCTGTATGGTTTCAGCGCATTACACAGACCTACGACAAGGTCGCATGGTTGAACCCGGAACCGGAGCGGGGCTGGCAAATGACCACCTCCACCCAGTGGATCAAACAGCTGGCCGATCATCATATGTATCCGCTGACCCTGGCAGGCCTGGAAAAGGCCATGCGCTATCTCAGCAAATAGACAACGACTCACTTATGCCCAAACACACAAAAATCGCCATCCTGCTGACGGGTTTATCCGCTCTTGGTCTGTCAACTGCAGCCCAGGCAGAGGTAGACCGCCTCTACTCACCACGTATTAGCGCCCATGCTCTGTCAGCGGAGTTTCGCAGCACCTATGTGGATGACAGCAATAGCCCCCGCGATGATCAGCGTCAGGACAAACTGGCCATTCATTACGCCTTCAACTCGCGTGTTGCCCTGGGTGCCTACCTGGGTGCCATGAAAATGCCAGGCAGGGCCTATCGCCGGGAGAGCAATGCTCTGCAAGGGCGCATGAACATTTTCCAGAATAGACAGCACGCCCTGGGCGTGCAGGCGCAGGTCAGCAAGGCACGAAACGATGATATCTGGGAGCTGAAAGTCGGCTCCCTGTATGAACAAACGCTTGGCAACAAGGTGCGCCTGCAGGCCAATGCCTTCATCAGCCAGGTGCATGGCAGCGACGCGCTCAACACCAACACCGCATACTCCGGGGCCCTGCAGCTGGCCTACACCCACAGCAAGTGCCTGCAGCCCGCCATTGAATATTACGGTTCGCGTAATGACCATGGCGTCGGTCCGGTGCTTCTGGGGAGCGCTGCGGTGGCCGGTCACCCGCTGCGATGGCAAGCTGGCGTCATTCTCGGCGTCACCGACAATGCCACCGATACCACGCTACGCGCTCAGCTGACGCTACCGCTCTAAGCCACTCGCTTGTGCCTTCTCACCCGGGGTCGCTACTGGCACCGGGCGTTCTCTGCGCAATTTCAGCGCGCCAATGCTGGCAACTACCAGCAACACCCCCAACCACTGCGAGATTCCCAGCTGTTCATCAGGAAACAGGGCCACCGCCATCGATACCGTCACCACGGGCCCGAACATGGCGACCACGCCGGCTTCCGTGGCGTTCGCCCGGTTCAGCCCTTCGAACAGTAAAAAGAAGGGCAATACCGTCGAAAACACCACCAACACCACGATCCATGCCAGCGCCGGCATTGTTATCGCCAATGACGACACCGACATCCCCGGCATCAGCAACGCCAGCATGAACAGCAGGGTGAAGCTGTTGGAGAACTGGTTGAAACGCACGGAGCCCAGTGGTTTCATCAGCGCCTGACTGGCTCTCCAGAACAGTGCATAACATAATGCCGCGCCGAACCCGTAAAACAACCCCGCGCCATTTACCGCACCGCCATGCCAGCCGGGCAGCAATAGCAGAGCGATGCCCAACCAGGCACCGGCAAACACCAGCACATGCATAGGCCCGGGCCAGGCACGTTGTTCGATGGCCTGGAAGACCATGATCAGGGCTGGGAACAGGTACAGCACCATCCGCGAAATACTGGCGCCAAGCGCCTGGATGGCATGGAAATCACACCAGGCACTGACAAAGAAAAGCAGCCCGGTCAGCCCACACCCCAGCCATTGCCGGCGCGTCAGCCTGGCCTGCGGCCGGCCGCGGTTGAGATAGGCCGCTACCAGCCAGAACAGCGGCGCCGCCAGCAAAAACCGCCAGATCAGCAGGGCATCCACGGACACCTGGTGCTGGTAGATAAGGCGGGCAAAGATTCCCTTGAACGCCATCGCGAAGGTGGCCATCGCCACCAGCAGCAGGCCGGATTTCCAGGGCAGACGAGCGAACATGACGGGTCCTTGTGCAATGCATCTGTTGCCATCGTCGCGCGCCGCCAGCAATCTGCCCAATGAAATCGACGACTTTCAGACATTGCCAAAAGGAATCCGCCGCTGCGCCGTCGCGCCTCTAATCACCATGATGGCGCGGGATAAAGCTGTCGATCAGATCCATGGGCAGCGGGAAGACAATGGTGCTGGAGCGCTCGTTGGCCACCTCCGTGAGCGTTTGCAGGTAACGCAGCTGCAGCGCCTGTGGTTGCTCGGCCAGGGTGCGCGCTGCTTCCAGCAGCACCTGGGAGGCCTCCTTTTCGCCGTTGGCATGGATCACCTTGGCTCGTCGAATCCGTTCTGCTTCGGCCTGGCGGGCAATCACCCGCACCATGCCTTCATCCAGGTCCACATGCTTGATCTCTACATTGGCCACCTTGATGCCCCAGGGGTCGGTCTGCACATCCAGGATTTCCTGAATATCCCGATTCAGTGCATCCCGGGCGGCGAGCATTTCATCCAGCTCATGCTTGCCCAGCACCGAGCGGAGGGTAGTCTGCGACAGCTGGCTGGTGGCGGCGTAAAAGTCCTCCACATTGATGATCGCCTTCTGGGCATCCAGCACCCGGAAGTAAAGCACCGCGTTGACCTTCACCGAGACGTTATCCCGGGAGATTACATCCTGGCTGGGAACATCCAGCACCCGTACCCGCAAATCCACCTTCACCATCTGCTGGAGCACCGGCACTACCATGATCAGGCCGGGCCCCTTGACCTTGTAAAAGCGTCCCAGCATGAAAATCACACCGCGCTCGTATTCACGAAGAATACGGAACATGCCGACGACGAACGCCAGCACGAAAATAACCAGTGCCAACCAGAAATACGTGATCATCAGATTTCCTCCTTACCCTGTGAGGCCCGCTGCTCCGCGCTCACCGCAAGGGTCATTTCCGACTGCCCGCTAACCAGCAAACGCTGCCCCTTGGTGACTGGCGTGCGACTGTGTGCCTGCCAGATTTCACCGCTGACCCGCACCAGGCCATCTTGATCGAAGTCATCCAGGGCCACTGCGTGCTCGCCAACCATGCTGCTCAGGCCACTGAGCGGCGGCCGCGCATGGGCCTTGAAGGCCAAACGCAGCAACACCGCGACCACCAGCAACGAGCCGACACCGGCGGCGGCAATCACCGGCATGGCAATGCGGAAGGCCGGCAAATCCGTATCCATCAGCATCACCGAACCGATCACAAAGGCCGCCACGCCACCCAGCCCGAGCATGCCAAAGCTGGGCGTAAAGGCTTCCATCACGACCAGCACCGCCCCCAGCAGGATCAAACCCAGCCCCACATAACTGATCGGTAACATCTGGAGCGCATAGAGACCGATCAGCAAGCAGATGGCACCGAGCACGCCGGGGACCGTCATGCCCGGGCTGGAAAATTCCAGAATCAGCCCGTAGATGCCGGCCAACAGCAACAGGTAGGCAAAACTGGGGTTGGTAATGATGGCGAGAAAATCAGTGCGCCAGTCGCGCTGCACGCGCTGCAGCCGGTAGTTGGCCAGATCCAGGGCCTGCGATCGACCATTGAGGGCCAGGGTGCGAGCCTCTAGCGCCTGCAGGAGTGACGCCAGATCCGGCGCTATCAGGTCGACCACTCCAAGTTTTTTAGCATCCGTGGCGGGCAGGCTGACCGCCTGGCGCACCGCCTTTTCCGCCCAGTCTTGATTGCGGCCTCGAAGCTGTGCCAGGCCACGGATATAGGCAACGGCATCATTGATCTGCTTGTGGCGCAGGGCGCTGGCACTATCCGGTGGTTGCGAGCCGGAAGACCCCGACGGTGAGGGCGAACCATTGTCACCACCGACCTGCACCGGTGTCGCCGCACCCAGGTTAGTGGCCGGCGCCATGGCGGCAATATGCGAGGCATACAGAATATAAGTGCCGGCGCTGGCCGCCCGGCTGCCACCGGGCGCCACATAGGTCACCACCGGCACCCGGCTTTCAAGAATGGCCCGGATCATATCGCGCATGGCGCGATCCAGGCCACCGGGGGTGTTCAGCTCGAGGACAAACAGGCTGGCGTCATCGTTATTGGCGTTGTCCAGGGCGCGCACAAACCAGTCGCTGACCGCCGGACCGATGGGACCATCCAGTGTCATGACACGCACCAGAGGGGCTGCCGCCTCGGGCCCTGCCACCGCAGCCTGGGGCAACCATGGCACCAACAGCAGGCACAGCAGCAACCACCATCGGCCGCTATGGCGGCGGCAATAGCCACGCTGTCTGGCTGCCAATGCCTGTAATGCGCCCATGGCGACCTCCGACCGGCCTGTCACCCCATGTAACGCCAATACATGCCCTGCGGCAACTGGCATGATCGCGACCGTGGGCCACTACTGCCACACTAGCGACCGGCAAATACCTGCGCCGGGTCCAGTCGAATCACCGGTCGCAGACTCAGAGCGGCAGCCGTGACACTGACTATCAGTACCCCCAGTGCCCCGATTACCGGGCCAAACCACATCATGCGGAACGGGTACGCGGTGAGGGCGGCGGCCAGCTTGCCGACCAGTGCGCAGGCAGCCACCCCCAGCCCGGTGCCCAACAACGCACAGAGGATCGCCTGTATGAAGACCATGCCGGCCAGCATGACGGATGACGCCCCCAGAGCCTTGAAAACCGCGTACTGTTTGACGTTTTCATAGGTGAACATGTACAGCATGATGCCGGTGACGCCGAACCCCACGGTCATGGCCAGTATCAGCATGGCCGACATGTCGCCGACATCCTCGGAATTCACCAGGTACCATTTCACCGTATCGGTCTTGAAATCCCTGGCGGTTCTGGCCCGTAGCCCGGTGCGCCGCGTAATACGGTTCGCCAGCTGTTGACGGTTCACGCCGGCGCGCGCCGTCACCATGATGAAAGTAAGATGACGCGCGTCGCCCGGCTGCAAGCGACTCAGGTTGGCAAACCGGGTATACATGAGCGGCCGCGGCGGAAAGCGGGGCAGGGTGTGTGAGTCACCCGCCACCACCACCCGGCGTTCGTTGACGAGCAGCTCATCACCCTGACGCAACAGCCGTAATGGCACGCCCAGATGCACGCCGTCATGGGGCCACTGGTCCTGAGGACGAGCTGGCGTCAGCAGCTTTCCAGATGTCCCCCCCGGGTCCACGATCACGCTGTCGGCCAGGTAGAGGGGATGCGCGGGATGCCGGCCGGTGAGCACCGGGGCGCCACTGAGAGTGGCATCATCAACGCCGATCAGCTGAAAGCTCTGGAAGGCGCCATTGGGCAGGCGCGCCTCCACCGAGGCCAATCCCAGCGGCATGGCCGCGACCACCCCCGTGACACTGCGAACCCGCTCCAGCGCGCTGTCGGGCAGATTGATGGTCTGTTCCACCGACGACACCGCCGGATCCATGACCCAGATATCCGCGGATGGATTTTCCGCGATCAAGGCAAAGCCGCGGGTCATGAATCCGGCAAAATAGGACAGTGCAAAGGTCACCAGAAACGCGGTAAATGCCACCCCCATAAGCAGGCCGATGGATTTAGCCCGATCATGAAGGAGCATCTTTACCGCAATATCGCGCATCAGTGCGCCTCCCGGCCGTGGTATTTGTTACTGAGAGGCCTCGATAAAGGCATCCAGTTGCTGCCCCACATAGAGGGGAAAGCCCGCATGGGTAACCGCATAGACCACCTGCAAAACCCGGCTGTCACTTCGCTCCGTGGGCAGCCCGCTCAAGGCCTTGCGGGTCGTCACATAAGGCTCGGTATAACGGTATTGGAGCTGCACACGCAATTCGGGGTGACCACGCAAATACGCCACTGCGCTAGCCTGCGGCTTGACCCGCCAGGCATCCTGCTCATCCACATCAATACGCAGATTCCAGTTGTCACCGCCCCCCAGCACCACCGCCGGCGGTGCCGTGCTGCTGGCCTCAACATATTGGCCCGGCTGTACATCCACCGACAGTACCTGGGCCGCAAGTCGGGCGCGCACGGTCAGCAGGGCCAGGTTGTGTTCCTGGCGGCTCACTTCAGTCTTGGCCAGCTGTAGCGCGGCCTGTTTTTCCGCCACGGCGTCCTGCAGGTCGATCATTTCCTCATGGCTGAGAGCGGCAGAATCACTATTCTCCAGGCGTTGCCGAGTGGCCAGGTGATGCTGCGCCCGCTGGTACTGGGCGCGCAGGGTCAGCACCCTGGCCTGGGCCACGGCAAGCACATCGCGGGCCTGGCGGTCATCAATTTGGAACAGCGGCGCGCCCTGATCCACCCGCTCACCGGGTTTGACAAAAACCCGCGCGACAACCCCGGGGATGGTGACGCCCACGGGGATCTGCCGGGTCGCCGGCTCAAGCAGGCCGGTACCGGCCACGTAGTCGTGGAAGGGGGGAGTAAAGGGCGCCAGGGAGTGGCTCTGACTGGAGCAGGGCAGGCTGTCATGCCAGACAGCCCCCACGGTTGCCGCCAGGCCCAGTAACGACAATATCGCCACGATCAGCAGTTTCTTCATAACAGCGGGCTCCCGCCTTCATTCTCGGGAGCACCGGTCAGCCTCCCGTCCTCCATGGTGACGAGCCGGTCGGCATAGTGAAAGATGCGCGCGTCATGGGTGACTAGCACCACCGTGCTGCCTTGCGCCCGGGCACGCGCACGCAACAGGGCCATCACCTTCTGCCCGTTATCATGGTCGAGGTTGCTGGTAGGTTCGTCACAGAGGATAAGGCTTGGCATGGTCACCAGGGCACGGGCAATGGCGATGCGCTGCTGCTGGCCGCCGCTCATGCTGCCGGGCAAGCCATGAAGGCGGCTGATGCCCACGTCTTCGAGCATGGCCGCGGCCCGTTGCAGGGCGATCTTGCGCGCGGTGCCAGCGATCCGCAAAGGCACCGCCACATTCTCGACCGCGCTCAAGGCCTCTATCAGGTTGAAGGCCTGGAATACGAAACCCAGTGCATCACGGCGAAAGCCGGTCTGTTGCGCCGCAGGCATGGCCAGAATGTCTCGGCCCAGCACCCGACAACTGCCGGTATCCGCCTGCATCAGTGACGACAGCACGGACAAAAAGGTAGTCTTGCCGCACCCGGAAGGCCCCACCAGCATTAACAGTTCGCCCGCGTGGACATCCAGATCCAGGCCATTGAGGGCCGGGACACGGGCCTTGCCTGTGCCGAAACTCTTTTTCAGCCCGCGACAGTGGATGACCGGTTCCGGCGTGTCATCCGGGCTGTGCATCACCTCGCCCCTGGACATCAGAACAATTCCTCTGCTGATCACTGACAGTATCGGCCAAGGCTTAGGGCAAGGTTAAGAGGCGCAGACGCGGATGACGGGCCTGGCGCGGGTTACTGACTGCCTCAACCCAGATGCCAGCGCCTAAGCAGCCCACCAGCGCCAACTCCCGGGCAGCGGCCCGAGATGACTTGCACCCATGGCAGGGTTGCAGCAGCGATCTAGCTGATCTGCAGCTCGCCAGACTCAGGCAGTGACGTCACCAGATCCGCGCCCACCAGCTTCGAGGGGGTGTAGGCCCCTCCCGCAGGTGTTTGCGCCCTTAGATGCTCAATCACGGCCAGCGAACCGGTGATGGTCAGGCTGTAACCATTGGCGGTTCGAATGCGGGCGGTTTTCTTTTCGCCGCGGGCATTGGTGGCCTCCCCCCAGACAAAGGTGGGCATCTGGGCGCGGGTGGCTTCATCCGGCCCCTTCACGGTCTTGGCGATACGCGCCTTGATCAGCTTTTGCACAAACTTGATACCCAGCAGCGGCCGAATGTAGTTGGCACGCTGGGCACTTTTGATCATGCGCGGGGAGCCGGGAATGAATACCTCGATATTGGGGATACCGGTGGAGTGATAGGCTGTTGCCACATCGCCCCAGGGAATGGTCATGGCGTCCTTTTGCCCATCGCCGAAATCAATGCGCCGCACCTCATAGGCCAGCGGCACAGTGACAATCTTGCCGTCGCGACGGACCTTGCCGCCCTGGGCCAGGCCTTCTACGGAAGTTTTCGCGGTGCCCGGTGAAAAGCCGGATCGGGAGTCAAAGCCCAACGCCAGGTGGGTGGCATCGGGCAGGGCGGCTTTCAGGGACGCCGCTAAGCAATCGGTGGGAATCACGTCAAAGCCGACACCGGGGCAAATGACGATGCCGGCGGCACGGGCCTGGTCATCAAGAGATTGAGCCAGCTCAAACACCGCAATTTCGCCGGTAATATCCAGATAATGGGCACGCGCGGCCAGACAGGCCCGCATCATGGGCTCGGCGGTGGCAGAAAAAGGGCCGGCGCAGTTCAGCACCAGCGCATGGCCCTTGATCTGTTCACTGGCCTGACCCACGTCGTCAAGATCGAAACCGCGGGCTTCCAGCCCCAGCTCTCGGGCCAGTAACTTCACCTTGTCCAGATTGCGACCGGCCAGCACCGGCTTGTCTCCACGCTTGACCGCTTCACGGGCAATCAGGTCACCGGTGTAACCATAGGCGCCGTAGATCATCCACGGCTGGCTTGTTGTCTGGCTGTTACTATCACTCATTCTGTGACTCCTTACTGGATAGGCGAGCGCACTCAGCGGCCGGCCTGTTCATCGCGAATGTGGCTCAGGCCCTTGCGGTAGGTGGTAACAGTAAACTCCGGGAAGCGCGCCTTGAATTTGTCCGAAACAA
>JAWVWY010000120.1:0-9964 GCA_033723495.1 Alcanivorax sp.
AATGCAAGAGGCCGCGCCCAGTCGATGGGCGCGGCCGCGTTGATATAAACGTGGAAAAAGCGTGGTCGCGAACTATTCAATAATAACAATAATACATGTAGCCCAGCAGAATCGGCACCAAGCGCTCGAAATACATTCGGGTCATGCCCTTGCGGGCGGCGTAGTCGTCCATCTGGTCCTTGGCAAGTTTGCCGGTGCCGAAATACTTGGCCTCAGGATGAGAGAAATACCAGCCGGAGACTGCCGCCGCCGGCAGCATGGCGTAGCTTTCGGTCAGGGTCATGCCGGCGTTGGTTTGCGGGTCCAGCAGTTGCCACAGCAGGGCCTTCTCGGTGTGGTCAGGACAGGCCGGGTAGCCGGGGGCCGGGCGGATACCACGGTATTTCTCGCTGATCATGTCCTGGTTGCTGAGGGCTTCGTCATTGGCGTAGCCCCAGTACTCCTTGCGCACCTTCTCATGCATGCGTTCGGCAAAGGCTTCCGCCAGCCGATCAGCCAGGGCCTTGAGCATGATGGCGGAGTAGTCGTCATGGTCGGCCTCGAAACGGGCCACGTGCTCGTCGATACCGATGCCGGCGGTCACGGCAAAGCCGCCCAGCCAGTCGGTGAGACCGGTTTCTTTCGGGGCGATGAAGTCGCTCAGGCAGTAGTCGGGTTTATCGTTCTTGCTGCGATCGAGCTGCTGACGCAGGTGATGGAGAGTCATGAAAGCCTCCTTGTCACCCGGGTGGCGGTACAGCTCGATGTCGTCCATGTTGGAATTGGCAGGCCAAAAACCGATTACAGCACGGGCAGTTAGCCACTTTTCTTCAACGATTTTCTCAAGCATTGACTGGGCATCGCGATACAGCTTGGTGGCCTCGGTGCCCACCACCTCGTCGTCCAGAATGTTGGGGAACTTGCCGGCCAGCTCCCAGGAGCGAAAGAAGGGCGTCCAGTCGATGCGCTGGACCAGATCCTCCAGCGGGTAATCATCGAATACCTTGAGGCCTTTGACCCGGGGTTCCGGCGGCGTGTAGTTGCTCCAGTCCGGCTGGAAGCGGTGCTCGCGGGCTTGCTCGATGGCAATCAGGCTGCGATCCACCTGCTGCTGCTTGCGGCGTTCGCGCAGGCTCTCATAGGTGTCCTTCAGCTCGGCGACATAATCCGCCTTGGCGGTCCTGGACAGCAGCTTGGAGGCCACGCCCACGGCCCGGGAGGCATCGGCCACGTGAACCACCGCCTTGTCATAGGCCGGGTCGATTTTCACCGCAGTGTGGATGCGGCTGGTGGTGGCGCCACCGATCATTAGCGGCAGGTCCATCTCCAGGCGCTGCATTTCACTGGCCACGTGCACCATCTCGTCCAGGGACGGGGTGATCAGGCCGGACAGACCGATAATGTCCACGTTTTCGGCCCTGGCGACCTCGAGGATTTTTTCGCAGGGCACCATCACACCCAGGTCGATCACCTCATAGCCGTTACATTGCAGCACCACGCCGACGATATTCTTGCCGATGTCATGCACGTCGCCCTTGACGGTGGCCATGAGGATCTTGCCGTTGGATTCGTCCTGGGTGCCCAGCTCTTCTTTTTCCTTCTCCATAAAGGGCATCAGGTAGGCCACCGCTTTCTTCATGACCCGGGCGGATTTCACCACCTGGGGCAGGAACATCTTGCCTTCGCCAAACAGGTCGCCGACCACGTTCATGCCGTCCATGAGCGGGCCTTCGATCACGTGCAGCGGACGCTCGGCATTCTGGCGGGCCAGTTCGGTATCGTCTTCCACGTAGTCGGCAATGCCCTTGACCAGGGCATGCTCAAGACGCTTTTCCACCGGCCATTCGCGCCAGGCCAGATCTTCCTTCTTGGTTTTCTCCGCGCCACTGCCGCGGTACTTCTCGGCCAGATCCAGCAGCACCTCGGTGCCGTCTTCCCGGCGGTTGAGCACCACGTCTTCCACGGCGTTGCGCAGTTCCTCGGGAATGTCCGAGTACACCGCCAGCATGGTGGGATTGACGATGCCCATATCCATGCCGTTCTTGATGGCGTAGTAGAGGAACACGGCGTGGATGGCCTCGCGCACCGGGTCGTTGCCGCGGAACGAGAAGCTTACGTTCGAGACGCCGCCGGAAATCATGGCGTGGGGCAGGGTGCGCTTGATATCGGCCACGGCTTCAATGAAGTCCACCGCGTAGTTGTTGTGCTCCTCGATGCCGGTGGCAATGGCGAAGATATTGGGGTCGAAGATGATATCTTCCGGCGGGAAGCCCACTTCCTCGGTGAGCAGCTGGTAGGCGCGGGTGCAGATTTCCACCTTGCGCTCACGGGTTTCCGCCTGGCCATCCTCGTCGAAGGCCATGACGATCACGGCGGCGCCGTAACGGCGCAAAAGACGGGCCTGATGCAGGAAGGCCTCTTCGCCTTCCTTCATGGAAATGGAATTGACCACCCCCTTGCCCTGAATGCACTTGAGACCGGCTTCGATCACTTCCCACTTGGAAGAGTCGATCATGATCGGCACCTTGGCGATTTCCGGCTCGGAGGCCACCAGGTTGAGGAATTTCACCATGCACTCGGCGGATTCCAGCATCCCCTCGTCCATGTTGATATCGATGATCTGAGCGCCGTTTTCCACCTGATCGCGGGCCACATCCAGGGCCTGGTCGTATTCCTCTTCCTTGATCAGGCGCAGGAAGCGCTTGGACCCGGTCACGTTGGTGCGTTCACCCACGTTGACGAACAGCGAGTCCTTGGCGATGGTGCAGGGCTCCAGCCCGGACAGGCGGCAAGCCACCTCGATCTCCGGCAGCGCACGCGGCGCCAGGTCCTGTACGGCTTGTGCCATGGCGGCGATATGCTCCGGGGTGGTGCCGCAGCAACCACCGATAATGTTCAGGAAGCCCTTTTCCGCCCAGCCGCGGATCTCTTTGGCCATGGTGGCCGGGTCCAGGTCATAGTCGCCCATTTCATTGGGCAGACCGGCGTTGGGGTGGGCCGACACAAAGGTCTCGGAGATGCGCGACAGTTCTTCGATATAGGGGCGCAGCTCCATGGGGCCCAGTGCGCAGTTAAGCCCGAAGCTGATCGGTCGCGCATGGCGCAGGGAGTTGTAGAAGGCTTCGGTGGTCTGGCCGGTGAGGGTGCGGCCGGAAGCATCGGTAATGGTGCCGGAAATCATCACCGGCAGGTCCAGATTGTTCTCATAGCAATACTGGTCCACCGCGAACACCGCTGCCTTGGCGTTGAGAGTGTCGAAGATGGTTTCGATCAGCACCATGTCGATGCCGCCTTCCACCAGGCCGTCCAGGGCCTCCAGGTAGGCCTCCACCAGCTGGTCGAAGCTGACATTGCGGAAACCCGGGTCGTTCACGTCCGGGCTGATGCTGGCCGTGCGATTGGTGGGGCCAAGCACCCCGGCCACGTAGCGTGGCTTGTCCGGTGTCGAGGCCTCGTCCGCCGCTTCACGGGCCACCCGTGCGGCAGCCACGTTGATGTCTCGCGCCAGGTCCTGCATGTCGTAGTCGGCCATGGCAATGGACGTGGCATTGAAGGAGTTGGTCTCGATAATGTCCGCACCGGCGTCCAGGTAGCCCTTGTGCAGCGCCTTGATCTGTTCCGGCTGGGTGATGCAGAGCAGGTCGTTGTTGCCCTTCAGGTCACTGGGCCAGTCGGCGTACTGGTTGCCCCGGTACTGCTCCTCGGTGAACTTGCAGCGCTGGATCATGGTGCCCATGCCGCCATCCAGGATCAGGATGCGGTCTTTCATCTGGGCGGTAAGCTGCGCACGCACGCTCTGGGACATGAAACTCTCCGGCTGGGCCTGTAAAAGAGCCGCATTATACCGGGGTCACAGTGGATACCCAATCTTGATGCGGTAAGGAGGAAGAATTCCCCACAATAAACTGGCCAAGCGCGGGGTTAGGTTTCATGATGTGGCCTGTTTGGGCTCTGCCAATGGGGCAGGCCGGTGAAACTTTTGTAAAATCACCGGGTTCGGGTGGGCCCTGTGCTTGGGGTTGGCCTGAGTTCGGCGATAATCCGCGCTCACTGGATGAGGAGTACTTTAATGGATCAATACCTGTCTCAGTTACAGACCTTTGCCAACGACAACCTGATGCCCTATGCCTGGAACATTGTCACGGCCCTGGTCATCTTTATCGTTGGTAAGTGGGTTGTCGCCAAACTGTCTGCCTGGGTCTCCAGGGTGATGGACAAGCGTATCGATGCGACGGTTGCCAAGTTTGTCGGCAATATCGTCCATATTGTTCTGTTTGCCTTCGTGGTGATCGCAGCCCTGGACCAGCTTGGCGTGCAAACCACCTCTCTGGTAGCGATCCTTGGCGCGGCAGGCCTGGCCATCGGCCTGGCTCTGAAGGACTCGCTCAACAACTTTGCTGCCGGCGTCATGTTGATTCTTTTCAAGCCGTTCCGTGTTGGTCATTTCGTGGAAGCCGGCGGCACGGCGGGCACTATCAAGGAAATCCGCATATTTGCCACCATCATGAAATCCGGCGACAACAAGATTATCATGGTCCCGAATGGTGCCATTATGGCCGGTACCATCACCAACTATTCCGAAATGCCCACCCGCCGGGTGGATATGGTTTTCGGTGTCGGTTACGACGCGGATCTTTCCGTGGTCAGGAAAACCCTGCAGGACATTCTGGCCAGTGACGAGCGGGTTCTGGCAGATCCGGCTCCGACCATTGTGGTTGGCGAGCTGGCAGACAGTTCGGTTAATTTCCTTTGTCGTCCCTGGGTCAACAGTGCTGATTACTGGGGCGTATTCTGGGATACCACTGAAACCGTGAAGCGCCGGTTTGATGAAGCGGGCATCAGCATTCCTTTCCCGCAAATGGATGTCCATCTGGACAAGCAAGATTAATAGAGGAGTTAGCATGCGCAGTAAGTATCTCGCTGCCATGGTGCTGGCCGCCGGTTTGCCGGCGGCTGCACTGGCGGCCGAGGAAAAGGCAGATGGGGTGACCCAGTGGACCGGAGATTTCGGGCTTGGCCTGCTATTCAAGCGGGGTAACACCAATTCCGATTCGGTTAATGCTACCGCCAATGCCAGCCGTGAAAGCGCCTTCTGGCGTCACACAGCCAAGGCCGAGGCGAACAACCAGAAAGAGAAGGACCCGGATACCGGCGACTACACGCGCACAGCCGAGAATTATTTCGCGTCCTACAAGCTCGACCGCAAGCTGGCCAAAGATTCCAAGAACTACCTTTTCAATGTGGTGACCTACGAGAAGGACAACTTTTCCGGTTACCAATACCAGGCCAGCTATGCGCTGGGTCTTGGCCGCCGCTGGTTCGATACCCCCACCCAGAGGCTTGATACCGAGCTGGGTCCGGGTTACCGCGTCAAGTGCCTTGAGCCGGAAACGTCCTACGGTAGCTGCAAGGACAAGGAAGAAGACCTGATTGCCCGTGCCGCTGTGAAGTATTACTGGAAAATCAGCGACAGCGCCGAGTTCACTGAAGATGTCAGCAGCGAAATAGGGCAGTCGTCCACCAGCACCCGTGCTGAAACGGCACTGACCAGCAAGATCAATTCGCATTTTTCCATGCGTTTGCGTTACCTGCTGACGCATGAGAGTACGGTACCTGCAGGTACCAAGCATGCAGACCATCAGCTGACTGTCGGGTTGGTATATACCCTCAAGTAAGCGGCTGGGCTGGACTGGCTGCAAATAAAACCCCGCTCAAGGCGGGGTTTTTTTATGGTCCATCGCGCATTAGAGGGCATTCAGCCCTAGTCCGAGGTCGGACGTCAGACGTCTGGCGTCCGACCCAGTATCACTTTCACTCAATTCCGAGATGAATCTTTTTTATATCTGGCAGGTATGGCTGTGTTCCATTGGGCCGCAGCAACGGTAATGACCAATTGACCGGGAGAAGCGTGAATACTGGCGCAGCGATGCCGGCCAGTGACGGCATGCGCAAAGACATAAAAAAAGGGAGCCGAAGCTCCCTTTTTCATACAAGGCAGAGAGTACTCAGCCTTCCTTGAGCGCGGTGGTGATATCCAGCACCGCACCTTTGCCATCGCCGAACAGCATCAGGGTGTTGTCCTTGGCGAACAGCGGGTTGGGCAGGCCGGCAAAACCGGCGCTCAGAGAGCGTTTAACCACAACCACGGTCTTGGCCTTGTCCACGTTGAGAATCGGCATGCCGTAGATCGGGCTGCCTTTGTCTTCGCGGGCCATGGGGTTGGTCACGTCGTTGGCGCCCAGCACGATGGCCACGTCGGTCTGCTCAAAGGTCGGATTGATGGCATCCATGTCCTTGAGCTGATCGTAGGGCACTTCGGCCTCCGCCAGCAGTACGTTCATGTGACCGGGCATACGGCCGGCAACCGGGTGAATGGCATATTCCACTTCAATACCGGCCGCTTCGAGGGTATCAGCCAGATCACGCACGGCGTGCTGTGCCTGGGCCATGGCCAGACCGAAACCGGGAACGATCACCACGCGTTGCGCCGTTTCCAGCAGCATGGCCACCTCGTCGGCGGAGGTGGATTTCACCTTGCCGGCGTAGACTTCGTCTTCGTCCATGGCTTCGCCAGCTTCCGCCATCACACCGAACAATACGTTGGTGAGGGAGCGGTTCATGGCTTTACACATGATGCTGGTCAGGATCAGGCCAGACGCACCCACCAGGGAACCGGTAATGATCAGGGCGCTGTTGCCCATCACGAAACCGGCGGCAGAGGCGGCCACACCGGAGTAGGAGTTCAGCAGCGCGATAACCACCGGCATGTCGGCGCCACCAATCGGCAGTACCAGGAACAGGCCCAGCAGACAGGCGGCAATGGCCAGGGCCCAGAACACGCTTTCCACGCCCGGGTGGGCAACCAGGTAACCAATGGCAACCAGGGAGCCGATGAATAGCAGGGCGTTAACCAGCTTCATGCCCGGGAAGCCCATGGGCTTGCCGTCAATCAGTTCCTGCAGTTTGGCAAAGGCGACCAGGGAACCGGTCAGGGTGACCGCGCCAATCAGCACCGCGGCCCCGGTGGCAATGATGCTAACCACGTCATGGTTGCCAGTGCCGCTGCGGAAGAACTCGGCGGCCGCGACCGCAAAAGAGGCACCACCACCAAAGCCGTTAAGCAGCGCGATCATCTGCGGCATGGAGGTCATTTGTACCTTCTTCGCCATTACGGCACCAATGGTGCCACCAACAACGAGACCGGCGATGATGATTTCATAGCTGACAATATGCTTGTTCAGCAGGGTAATCACGGCCGCGACACCCATACCGACAGCTGCCAGCATGTTACCGCGAACGGCCGTTTTAGGCTTGGTCATGCCCTTGATGCCTACCACAAACAGGCAGGCAGCAATCAGATAGGCGATATCGATCCAGCTCTGAGAAATATGCATACCTTACTTCCTCTTGAACATCGCCAGCATTCGATTGGTCACCATAAAGCCGCCAATCACGTTAATGGTCGCCAGTACCACGGCAATGAAGCCCAGTACGTTGATCAGGGTGCCGGCATCGGAGCCGGCGGCGATCAGGGCGCCCACCAGGGTGATCCCGGAAATGGCGTTGGAGCCCGACATCAGGGGCGTGTGCAGGGTCGGCGGAACCTTGGTGATCAATTCCACACCGAGGAAGATCGCCAGCACAAACAGGGCGAGTTCGGCTACGAAATCCATTATTTTTCCTCCTTGCTATCCGCGTCGGCCGCTTCTTCAGCGACTTCCGGCTCCGGCTTGGCCAGAGCAGGGAGGCCGAGCAGATCGCGCAGACGGGCCTGGGGAACGTCGCCATCGTGACTGATCACGGTGTCGGCAACGATCTGGTCTTCGAAGTCCAGCTGCAGGTCGCCGTTGTCGTCGAGCAGCAGGTTGAGGAGGTTTTCCATGTTCTTGCCAAACATCTGGCTGGCATGGAAAGCCACGGTGGAGGGGACATTCTCCGGACCGATGATGGTAACGCCGTGCTTGACCACGGTTTTGCCAGATTCGGTCAGCTCGCAGTTGCCGCCACGCTCTGCGGCCAGGTCCACGATGATGGAGCCGGGCTTCATGGCCTTGACCATATCCTCGGTGACCAGGATCGGGCTCTTGGCACCGGGCACCGCCGCGGTGGTGATGATCACATCCATTTCCCTGACCACCTCGGTCATCAGCTCACGCTGACGCTTGAGGAAATCTTCGCCCTGGGCCTTGGCGTAACCGCCAGAGCCTTCCGCTTCCCCGGTATCCAGGTCCAGCTCCACCGGCTTGGCGCCTACCGAGAGGATCTGCTCGCGGGCAGCGGGGCGTACGTCGTAGGCTTCCACTACGGCACCCAGGCGCTTGGCGGTAGCACAGGCCTGCAGACCGGCAACGCCGGCACCCATGACGAACACGCGGGAGGCGTTCAGCGTACCGGCCGCGGTCATGTTCATGGGGAACATGCGCTGGGATTCAGTGGCGGCCAGCAGCACGCACTTGTAGCCAGCAATCATGGCCATGGACGACAGCACATCCATAGCCTGGGCGCGGGTAATACGCGGCACCAGCTCGAGAGCCAGACCGGTTACCTTTTTGCCAGCCAATGTCTGGGCAAACTGCGGATTCGCCAGCGGATCGGTCATGCCGATTACAATCTGACCTTCCTTGAATTTGTCCAGGTCTTCATTGCCGTTGTTGGTATTACTGCCGGGTGTTTGTACCTGCAGCACGACCTGAGCGGTAGAAAAGATGGCGTCACGATCAACAAGCTTGGCGCCAGCGCCTTCAAAGGCGCTGTCGGTGTAGCCGGCAACGTCTCCGGCGCCGCGCTCGACGATGATTTCGACACCTTGTTTTTTAAGCAGAGCACTGACATTGGCAGGCGTCAGAGCGACGCGCTGCTCGCCAGGGCAGATTTCTTTGGGAACACCGATAATCACCTGCGTTACCCCCGTGTGGTTCGCAAATAACCGGCTTCCGGAAGACAGGGATTATGGCAACCCGAGTTCCTGAAAGCCTCGAAAAACGGCCGGTTCAGGGGAACCGGCCGATGAGCAGGGTGCTAACCTTATTGTGGCGATGCCAGCTTGGCAAATGAGAAATGGTTATCGCACCGATAAGCGGCCAGATTGTGAGCACTTTGGTCAGGTTTTCCACCCCTAATTGTTTGTTTTTTGTTCGACTTTGGCCCGGTCATCCGCTTCTCGCATATGAAGAAAGGGCTCGAGGATGGTGTTACCACGCACTTGTGACTCGATAACGTGCAAAAACGTGTAAGCACCGAGCAGCTTGCGGGCCAGGAAAATGAATTCCTTCGGTGGCACGTCGAAGTGCAGGGACAGGGCATTGCGACTGGCCCGGTTGATAATCCGGGTGGGCAAGTCACTTTGGCCCCACAGGTATTCGCCGTTGACGTTGAGAACATGGGCCGGTGGCGGGAAGCGATCCGGGTCCTGTAGTACTTCAATGGCCTCAAAACAGAGCGCCGAGAAGTCCTCCAGCAGCCGCGGCGGCGGATTGTCTGACAGAAAGTCCAGCGCCGCCATGGCCCGCTTCAGGCGCTCGGCGTCATGGTGATAGGAGGCACGTATCATTTCCCGGCCCGGGCCAAGCACATCGTCGTCAAAGTCACGAATGGCGCCAAAATCCAGCAGCACGATCTGGTCATGGGCGTTATCTTCGCCGATACGCAGCAGGTAATTGCCGAAGTTGGGGTCGGTTTGCATCTTGTTCCACTCAAATACTTCCCGGCAGCACAGCTCCATGATGGCGCGACCGATGAAGTTGCGCCGTTGCTGGGACAGCTCCAGCACCGCCGGGTCGTTGACGCTGATGCCATGTTCGAAACTCATGCACATGATGTTGTGGCTGGAGTACTCATCGATGATCTCCGGCACCACGAAGCGGGAATCCTCGGCCAGAATCCGGCGAAAATGGCGGGTGGTATGCGCTTCCAGATCATAGTCAACCTCGCGACGAAGCATCTCACGAACCTCGTCGAGCCACTGATTGAACTGATCGGTAATCGG
>JAWVWY010000121.1:0-9960 GCA_033723495.1 Alcanivorax sp.
ATCCCGGGCGGGGCCCGGGACCGTCATCGGGGATGACGTCCTGCGGCCTTTGCTGTGAGCAAAGGCCTGGTCGAACCCGGGACGCGGGTCTCATCCGCACCAGCACAACCGACAAACAAAAAGGGGTACCCCTCGCGGGGTACCCCTTTTGTTTGTTTGGTGGAGCCGGCGGGAATCGAACCCGCGTCCGTCAGCAATCCATCTGCAGATCTACATGCTTAGCCATGTTTATTGATTTAAGCCTTCACAGCCCAACTGGCAGGACGTGAAAGCCGAGCCCCTGAGAGTTTTAACAGCGCCGTCCGGGGCGGACTTTGCTGCGAGCCTGTGTAGCGATGCTCGCCGCTCTTCCCCACAGGCTGGGTCGATTGGCGATAAGCAGGGTTTAAGCTGCTAGTGCGTAAGAATCGTCGTTTGCGATTACTTTAGTTTGCCACAAATGTTTTACGAGACTCGTGACCTTCTCGACATGCACCACAGAATTCAATACCGGCGTCGAATCCAGGTCGGCCCCGGAACACGTCATTGTAGGAGATGGGGACGGTGAAGTCGATCTTCAAGTGGGGGCGGGGGAGAAATCGCTGAATGTAACTAACCGTAAAAGCTGTTACATGAATTCACTTCCTTTGTCTGACAATCAGACTCAAAAAGCTTGGTTTGTCACTTTGAAGGCGCAATATTAGCACTGACGTCAGCGATGCCTCCTCTTGGTGTGACATTGTTTGATGTCAAGGTTGGGCAGCTAGTGCCGTGATCTGGTCACAAGCCAGTCAGGGTGCCGAAGGTAGTCGCCCATGTTGTGTATCACACAATGGCTTTACAGCGAGCCCGATAAAGATCGATTAAGAGGCCGCTGATCAAAGAGCATTGTCGTTCATTAAGGAGATAGAGAAATGAACACGATCTTTCGGTCAGCAGGGCAAGTTTCCGAAAAGGCACTGTCGCCTTTGAAGAGCCGGCCACTGCTCTACAGAGCGTTGCAGCTGGTGTTCGCACTGGCCGCCTATGCCACCGGTTTCTACCTGGTGGATCTGGCAACCCCGCAAGCCCGTTTGCCGGTGGTGCTGTTTGCGGTCTATTTCCTGCCGGCGGTACTGCGTAGCTGGTTGCAGTTTTACTGGCAGCTGCGCCGTGACAGCCGCGGGTTGATTGGTGACCGCAAGAAGGCCTTGCACGGCTAATTCAGACAGTGTCCTGGGCGGGGCTGGTTTCAGCCCTGCCGTAACAGGCGCTGTTTCTGACGATTCCAGTCGCGCTCCTTCTCGGTGGCGCGTTTGTCGTGTTTCTGCTTGCCCTTGGCCAGTGCGATGTCGCACTTCGCCAATCCTTTCTTCCAGTAAAGGCTCACCGGCACACAGGTGTAGCCCCCTTTCTGTACGCCATCAAAGATTTTCGCCAGTTCGCGGCGGTGCAGCAGCAGCTTGCGGGTGCGCACCGGGTCTGGCGTGATGTGGGTGCTGGCGGTGTTGAGGGGCTCAAAGCGAGCGCCGAACAGAAACGCCTCGCCATCCTTGAGCATGACGTAGGCCTCGGACAGATGCCCCTTGCCGGCACGCAGTGATTTCACTTCCCAGCCTTGCAGGGCCAGGCCGGCCTCGAAATGCTCTTCCAGATGATATTCGTGGCGTGCCTTGCGGTTCTGCGCAATGGTGGCGGACGGAGCTTTGACTTTCTTGTTGGCTTTTCCCATAGGGCGGCGATTATAGAGCAAGCCCGGTCGGGCTGAATAGCGCTTTTACTGGCGTCTGATGGTGTGAGTGGGCGCTTGCATACCTTTACTTGAGCCCCTTCGCCAAAAAAAAGACAATACCGCCACTTCGCCGAGGGGATGCATTGTATGAAGCAAGAGTTCAAGCCTGTCCATGGAATCTGGGCCAGTCGTTGGGTGTTCGTGCTGGCCGCGACCGGGTCCGCCGTGGGGCTGGGCAATATCTGGAAATTCCCCTACATCACCGGTGAGTACGGTGGCGGTGCCTTTGTGCTGCTTTACCTGGTGTGTATTGCCATCGTTGGCATTCCCATCATGGTGGCCGAGGTCATGCTGGGGCGGAAGGGCGGTTTGAGCCCGATCCACGCCATGCAGCGGGTGGCGCAACAAAGCAAGGTGACCAAGCGTTGGGGCTTTATCGGCTATCTGGGGGCGCTGTCCGGGTTTCTGTTGCTGTCGTTCTACACGGTGATCGCCGGCTGGTCGCTCTATTACATCTGGGCGGGAGCCTCTGGCGTGTTCAACGGCGCCTCGCCGGAGCAGGTGCAGGGCGTGTTTGCCGGGTTGAAGGCCAACCCCGGGATGATGCTGCTGTGCCACACCCTGTTCATGGTGATGACCATGGGAGTAGTTGCTCGTGGGGTGAACAAGGGGCTGGAAAAGGCCGTGGAAATCATGATGCCGGCACTGTTCGTGTTGCTGGTGGTGTTGGTCGGGTATGCCGCCACCACCAGTGGCTTTGCCGATGGCGTGCGTTTCCTGTTCGCCTTTGATTTTTCCAAGCTCAGTGGCAAGGCCGTGGTGGTGGCCCTGGGGCATTCTTTCTTTACTCTGAGTCTGGGGCTGGGGGCGATCATGGCCTATGGCGCCTATATGCCGCACAGTTTCAAGGGCAAGAATGGCAAGATGCGGCCGGTATCGATCGGTTCTACGGTGCTGACCATTGCCATCATCGATACCCTGGTGGCGCTGGCCGCAGGCCTGGCGATTTTCCCACTGGTGTTTGCCAACGGGCTGGAGCCGTCCGCCGGGCCGGGCCTGATGTTTGAGTCGTTGCCGCTGGCCTTTGGTCAGCTGCCTGGCGGGGCGGTGTTCTCCACGCTGTTTTTCATCCTCGTGGCGTGCGCGGCCTGGAGCTCCTCCATCTCGCTGGGCGAGCCGCTGGTGGCCTGGTTGGTGGAGCGGCACTGGTCCCGTGGCCGGGCCTCCCTGCTGGTCGGCTTTCTGGCCTGGCTGCTGGGGATCGGCACAGTGCTGTCATTCAATGTCTGGAAGGATGACAAGTTCCTGCTCGGCACCTTCTTCGACAATATCGAATTTATCTCCACCAATATCATGCTGCCGCTGGGCGGTTTGCTGATCGCCATCTTTGCCGGCTGGGTCATGAAGGAGACCCAGGCTCGCAAGGAGCTGGCCATGAAGAACTTCAGGGTTTATCTGTTGTGGCGGGCGGTGATTCGTATCTTCGCGCCGGCGGCGGTGATTTTCCTGTTTGGCTGGTCCATGTGGAGTACCTTCGGGCCCAAGGATGTGCCGGCTGCCCAGGCTCCTGCCAAGGTGGAGCAGCAGGCGCCGGCACAATCCCGGAGCACCGCGCCATCGGCACAGAGCGCGGCTGGCACGGCGCCAGCGGGAGCCAGTGCCGATGAGTGAGGCGCGCATCCATGTGGAAGTGGCCTATGCGCTGCCAGACAGGCAGCGCTTGATTGGCCTGGATGTGCCGCCGGGCACCACCATGCTTGAGGCTGCGCGGCTATCGGGTATCGCCGGCCAGTTCGAGGGCCTGGAACTGGACACGGCCAGCATGGGGGTATTTGGAAAGGTAGAAGCCAACCCGGCGGCACGGGTGTTGAAGGCCGGTGAGCGGGTGGAGATTTACCGGCCGCTCAAGGCAGACCCGAAGCTCAATCGCAAGAAACGCGCCGCCAGGAGCCGTACCTGAACCCTGTTGTGAGGGGCTTGAGGATTACTGCTCGTCCGCGGCGTCATCCTTGCGTTTGCGCGCCTTTTCCTGCAGCTCCTGATCCTTGCGGCCGGAGGTCTTGGCGCGAAAATCGCTGATTACCTGGCCGTCGTAATGACTGTATTGGCCATTATCAAAGTAGACCAGAATGTTCTGGTCGACCTTGTCACCGCTACCGGGACGGTAGGTCATCAGGTAAAACCACATGTTTGGGGTGAAGGGGTCCACCAGGGTGGGCGCTCCCAATACATAGCGAACCTGTTTCGGTGTCATGCCCGGCTTCAGGTCATTGAGCATGTCTTCGGTGACAAAATTGCCCTGGGGAATGTCGATGCGGTAAACACCGGGGAAGTGCAGCGTGCTGCATCCGGCAGTGGACAGCAGGGCAAGCAGGACAACGGGTAAAAGGATCCTTGGCATGGGCTTTCGACTTCGCATAATGTTCGGGCGATAATACAGACATAGGGAACCGATGAAAAACTTCCCTGCGCCCTTCGGTGTTCCGGCGGGGCGGTTGTCTGGTGTGCTTTTGAGGCCAGATATCAGCCTCTTGAAAGGCGCAGCAACCGATACGGGCCGCCGGAACCCCCCGTAGGACGGTCCCGGAAATGTATTTCTGCGCTGTTGCTTGTTGATGGGGTACCCCTTTATTCAGGCAGCATGTGTTGCAGTGTACGGTTATCAGACCGCGGTGAGCGCCTGGAGTTCTCCATCGGTTGCCCCGGGGTTCGGGTTTCAGGTGATGATCACGAAAACCGCCGATCTGGTCGGGTTTTCCCAATAATAGCCACACAATGGCATACGGAGCATACGCATTGGATAATCAGGATCTCAGAAAAGCGGGCCTCAAGGTCACCTTGCCGCGCGTCAAGATTCTGCAGCAGCTGGAGTCCTCTTCAGAGCGGCACCACAGCGCGGAAGACATTTACAAGGCGCTGATGGAGGCGGGTGAGGATGTGGGGCTGGCCACCGTATACCGGGTGCTGACTCAGTTCGAACAGGCCGGCATGGTGTTGCGACACAATTTCGAGGGCGGTTCGGCGGTGTTCGAACTGGCCGACGAAGAGCACCACGATCACATGGTGTGCACCGAAACCGGCGAGGTGATTGAGTTCATGGACGACGTCATCGAGAAGCGTCAGCACGCCATTGCCGAAGAGCACGGCTACGAAATCGTCGATCACTCCCTGGTGCTGTACGTCAGGCCCAAAAAGTAAACTCCAGGCAACAGGCGGCATGCAACACGCGGGCAGGCCCGCTGTTGTGTGGGTGTGCTGGTGGTCTTCCTCTCAAGCCTTTCCTGCCCTTTTCCGGCAAGCGCGCCTGCTTGCCGGCGAAGATCGTGACCCCTTCACTTCATGAGAATGGGGGGCACGAATGGGGTGGCTCGGCCGGGAGGGGCTGAGAGAGAGTACAGAGGGGGCCGTTTTTTCGGCCCCGGCCAGTAAGTGCCTGCGGCCACAAGCCCTGGCCGCCTAACGATTCACTCGTCGCAGTTAACGATTCATTGCCCGTCAGGCCACCTGCGCCTTGCTGAGCATTTCCCGGGCGTGGTTGCGGGTGGAGTCGGTAATCTCCACACCGCCCAGCATGCGGGCCAGTTCTTCCACCCGGGCACTCTCGTCGAGGCCATGGATGCGGGTATGGGTGGTGTCGTCGCCCTGGATCTTGTGGACCCGCCAGTGCTGGTGCCCCTGGCTGGCCACCTGTGGCTGGTGGGTGATGCACAGCACCTGGGCATGGCGGCCCAGTTCCCGTAGCAGGCGGCCGACGATTTCCGCCACGCCGCCGCCCACGCCCACGTCGACCTCATCGAACACCAGGCTGGGCACGGTCAGGTTGCGCGCGCAGATCACCTGGATGGCCAGGCTGATCCGGGACAGTTCGCCGCCGGAGGCCACCTTGCCGAGCGGCTTGAGCGGTTGGCCGGGGTTGGCGGAAAACTGGAATTCCACCTCCTCGAGGCCGTCGGCGCCGGGCTCGCATTCTGCCAGTTGTGCTTCCAGCCGGGCGGCCTTCATGCCCAGGGTGGTGAGCTGTTTCTGGACCTGCTGGGTGAGGCTCTGGGCGGCACTGCGGCGTGCCTTGCTGAGCTGCCGGGCGCTGTCCTGGTAGTACTGGCCGGCGACGGCCTCCTGTTCGGCCAGCGCCTGCAGGTGGGCGTCCACATTGTTGAGCGCCTGGGACTCCTGACTGAGGGTCTGGTGGTGGGTCACCAGCTCTTCCGGGCGGATGCGGTGCTTGCGGGCCAGGGTGTAACACTGGCTCAGGCGCTCTTCCACCTGACCCAGGCGCTCCGGGTCCAGATCCAGCCGTTCCAGATAGTGGCGCAGATCCTCGGCGGCGGCTTCCACCTGCAGCCGGGCGGATTCCACCGTGTCGGCGACCATGGCCAGGCCGTCATCCTGGTTGCGGGCATCGTCGAGCCAGTGGCTGACCTGGCTGAGGTGGTCGTTACAGGTGCCGTCCTCGCCCTCGTAGAGCGCATTGAGTGATTGCTGGCAGAGCCGGATCAGGCTTTCCGCATTGCCCAGGCGCTGCTGCTCCTGTTCCAGCTGCGCCAGCTCGCCGTCCTGCAGGGCCAGGGCATCCAGCTCTTCCAGCTGAAAGCGCAGCAGTTCCTCGCGTTCGTTCTGTTCGCGGGCCTGGTTGAGGGCATCGTCATGGGCGCGCCGGGCCTTCTGCCAGTGGCGCCAGTGCTCGCGCACGGTCTGGGCCAGGTCGCGGGCCTCGGCGAAGTTGTCCAGCAGCAGGCGGTGGGCGTCTTTTTTCATCAGCGCCTGGTGCTCATGCTGGCTGTGAATACTGATCAGCCGTTCGCCCAGCTCGCGTACCTCGGTGAGCGGGGTCGGCGTGCCATTTACATAGGCCCGGGAGCGGCCATCGGCGCGCACCGTGCGGCGCAGCAGGCACTGGCTGTCGTCATCCAGCTCCCGGTCTTCCAGCCACTGACGGGCCGCCGGGTTGTCGCTGACATCAAAGCTGGCCAGTACCTCGGCCCGATCATGGCCATGGCGCACCACGCTGGAATCGGCCCGGTCTCCCAGGGTCAGCCCCAGGGCGTCGATGATCACCGACTTGCCGGCGCCGGTCTCGCCGCTGATGGCGGTCAGGCCGCTTTCCGGCTCCAGCTCCAGCTGGTCCACGGTGGCAAAATGTCGAACGCTCAGATGTGTCAGCATATCCCCGCTTCTCCACTGTCCTTATGGTCAGTACGATCGAATGTTAGGCGATTCCGGCCGACAAGGGAACACCCGGCCGCCAGGGAGCCTATGAAAGTGGCCGGGCTTGCTTTATATATTGGAGCCTCATGTCAATCTGATTAGACGGGCCTATGGCAAAGCTGGATCTCAATGAGCGCAAGCAACGCCTGCTGATGGCGCTGGTGGAGCGGCATATTCGCGATGGCCAGCCGGTGGGGTCGAAAACCCTGTCCGCCGGAGCGGGGCTGACGGTCAGCCCGGCCACCATCCGCAATATCATGGCGGAACTGGAAGAGCTGGGCGTGCTGGCCAGCCCCCATACCTCCGCCGGGCGGGTGCCCACGGAGCTGGGCTATCGCTTGTATGTGGACTCACTGCTGGCCTCTAGTGTCATGGAGCGACCGGATAACCGTCAGCTCAAGAAGGAGCTGCGCCAGCTGTTGGTGCCGGAGCAATCCTCACAGGAGCTGATCGCCCAGGCCTCGCGCACCCTGGCGGAGCTGACGCGCATGGCTGGCCTGGTGGCAGCGCCGCGTCGCGAGGTGACCACCCTGCGGCAGGTGGAGTTTCTGCCACTCTCCGGCCAGCGCGTGCTGGTGGTGCTGGTGGTGAACCGTTCCGAGGTGCAGAACCGCATCATTCATACCGAGCGGGACTATTCCGAGGTGGAGCTGCGCCAGGCGGCCAACTACATCAACCAGACCTATGGGGGCTGCGACCTCAACAGCATCTGTGATGGCCTGCTGCGCACCATGGAGGCGGACCGGGCGCAGATGGATGTGCTGATGCAGACCGCCATGGACGTGGCGGCCAAGGCGCTGACGCCGGAGGAGGGTGGCTCGGACTATGTGGTGTCCGGCGAATCCAATCTGCTGCATGGCGCCGAGGCGGACAACATCGGCCAGCTGCGCGACCTGTTTGATGCCTTCAACCACAAGCGCGACATCCTGCATCTGTTGGAGCGCTCCATGAAGGCCGACGGGGTGCAGATCTTCATCGGCCGCGAGTCCGGTTTCCGCCCGTTCGAGGACTATTCCCTGGTGTCCGCGCCGTATCGGGCGGAAGACGGGCCGGTGGGCGTGCTGGCGGTGGTGGGCCCCACTCGCATGGACTATGAGAAGGTCATCCCGACGGTGGATATCACCGCCCGCATCCTCTCGGCGGCCTTGACGCAGCTGTAGGAGCCAGCCTGCTGGCGATAATCGCCTGCAGGCAAGCTGGCACGGATTCTTTGAGCGTCGGCCTATCCTCCCGAGAGTCTGTGCGCGGCCTTCAGCGTTTCTGAGTCACCCTTTGTCATCCCGCGAGCTATCAATTACCCATTCTCAATTATCAATTGCCCTCCCTGCCCTTGAATCCTGCCCATCAGTTCCCATATCTTTGCCGGCTTTCCTGAGTTGAGCCCCGGTTGGGGGAGTGTGGAGTGACTAATGAGTGAGCAGGAAAAAGAACAGAAGGCTGCCGAGCAGGCTGTAGCGGCGGCGGACGAGCAGCAGGTTGCGGCGGAGGACGTTCAGGAACCCACCGCCGAGGCCAGGCTGGCCGAGGTGGAAGCCGAGCTGGCGCAGGTCAAGAAGGCACTGGGCGAGGCGGATATCCGCGCCCAGGCGGAGGTGCAGAATATGCGCCGCCGTGCCGAACGCGATGTTCAGCATGCGCACAAGTTCGCACTTGAGAAGTTTGCCGGGGATCTGCTCAGCGTGGCGGATAACCTGGAGCGCGGCCTGGCGGCGCTGGATGCCGATGACGAGGCGCTCAAGGCGGCCCGGGAAGGCATCGAGCTGACCCTCAAGTCGCTGATGGACGTGTTTGCCCGTTACAACCTGGAGCAGATCGATCCCGCCGGCGAGCCGTTCAATCCGGAGCTGCATGAGGCGATGACCATGGTGCCGGTGCCCAATGCCGAGCCCAATTCCGTCATCGATGTGCTGGAGAAAGGCTACCAGCTCAACGGGCGCCTGCTGCGTCCGGCCCGCGTGGTGGTCAGCAAGGCACCGTAAAAATCCGTCCAGCCCCTTGAATTGATGGCGGCCACCGCCATATAGGAGCCAGACGTTAGTAACAGTTCAACTGCCCGGGTTGCCATCGGGACCCGGCTGGTGTGAAGGAGATAGAGACATATGGGTAAGATCATCGGGATTGACCTTGGTACCACCAACAGCTGTGTGGCTGTTATGGAAGGCGACAAGACCAAGGTAATTGAAAACGCTGAGGGTGCACGTACCACCCCGTCCATCATTGCCTACACCGACGACAAGGAAACCCTGGTCGGCCAGGCGGCCAAGCGTCAGGCCGTGACCAACCCGGAAAACACCCTGTACGCGGTGAAGCGCCTGATCGGCCGTCGTTTTGAAGACGACGTGGTGCAGAAGGACATCAAGATGGTGCCCTACAAGATCGCCAAGGCCGACAATGGCGATGCCTGGGTCGAAGTGAAGGGCGAAAAGATGGCGCCGCCGCAGATTTCCGCGCAGGTGCTCAAGAAAATGAAGAAGACCGCGGAAGACTACCTCGGTGAAGCCGTTACCGAAGCGGTCATCACCGTGCCCGCGTACTTCAACGATTCCCAGCGCCAGGCCACCAAGGATGCCGGTCGCATCGCCGGCCTGGACGTGAAGCGCATCATCAACGAGCCCACCGCTGCGGCCCTGGCCTATGGCCTGGACAAGAAGGGTGGTGACCGTACCATCGCGGTTTACGATCTGGGTGGCGGTACTTTTGATATTTCCATCATCGAAATCGCCGAGATCGACGGTGAGCACCAGTTCGAAGTGCTGGCCACCAACGGTGACACCTTCCTGGGTGGTGAAGACTTTGACCTGGCGCTGATCAACTTCCTGGCGGATCAGTTCAAGGCCGATTCCGGTATCGACCTGGGCGGCGACCCGCTGGCCATGCAGCGTCTGAAAGAAGCCGCTGAAAAAGCCAAGATCGAGCTGTCCTCCGCCGAGCAGACCGAGGTGAACCTGCCGTACATCACCGCTGACGCTACCGGTCCCAAGCACCTGGTAGTGAAAGTCACCCGCGCCAAGCTGGAATCCCTGGTCGGCGACCTGGTGACCCGCTCCCTGGAGCCGTGCAAGACC
>JAWVWY010000122.1:0-9746 GCA_033723495.1 Alcanivorax sp.
CGGTCAGGTTCACATCGGTAATGTTCGGCTGACCGGTTACCGGCAGAGAACTGTATGCCGAGCCCGTCACTGCCCAGCTGCGTGACGGTTGATACGTCACCGTCAATCCCGGCCGGGCACTGACCTTGTGGTAACTACGATGCGCCACTCGTTGGCTGCTGCTGACTTTCAAAGAGAAATCCATCAGCGTGATTTCCATGCCTGGCGATAGCGTCCAGTCCGTGACTGGCTGCCAAGTGTAATTGTAGCGCACACCATAACGGTTAAGACGGTAGTCAGAGTGCACCTGCTCACCGGCGCTGAAATGCTGTGCTTGTATGGTCACCGGGTTCGCCAGCACCTGGCTGGCACTGCTGCCCATCATGTGGCCGGTCAGCGCCAGACTGTGACGCCCCCAGCGACGGGACAATCCCAGGGCATAAACCGGCGTGGTTCCGAGGCCCAGCTCATCCAGGGTTGGATGACCGGGGGTCGCCGTGCCCGGCTGTCCGCCGGCGGGGGTTTGCAGAACCCCGCTGGGCCGCGCACTGCCAGCCGCCAGATCCAGCTGCCACGGGGCTGCCTGCAATGACGGGCACACGCCCAGTGACAGCAGCGCTGAGACTGCCAGAACTTGCTTTATTGTGATCGGCACAACCCGCTCCACCCACATCGACAACAACCAGGCAATCAGTGTGGCGTGGCGCGATTAAGCCGCCCTTAAGTGAAATCATGGCAGCAGCAAAAACGTTAAGCCGGCCTTAATACATTGTCATAAAAGCGACACTCGCTTCTTCTACCCTGTAGAACGCTCTGCCATGACAACCGCCATGCAAGAATCCCTCTATCTGCTACAACGTCACCTGCCCGAACAGCTGGAGCTGGACGCCCTGATTCGTCATGGCGAGAGACACCTGCGCGTCAGCACCGTGCATCAGGTGGCCATGGGCGAGGTGCAACTGCCGATACAAGTGATCGAACTGGGTAGCCGTTCACCGCGGGTGCCGGTGATCGGTTTCTTTGGCGGCGTGCATGGCGTCGAACGGATCGGCTCGCAGGTGCTAATATCCTGGTTGCACTCACTGATCCACCGGCTGCAATGGGATGACCAGCTGCACCGCCGGCTGGAAAAGGTGCGGCTGGTATTCATGCCGATGATCAACCCCGGCGGCATCTGGCGACGCACGCGCAGCAACCCCAATGGCGTAGACCTGATGCGCAACGCGCCGGTGGATGCCATCGGCAAGGTGCCCTTTCTGGTCGGTGGTCATCGCCTCAGCCGCCATCTGCCCTGGTATCGCGGCAAGGCCGGTGACCCCATGGAGCCGGAGGCCCAGGCACTGATTCGCGTGGTGCGCGAAAAGCTGCTGAGCGCCCCTTTTGCCATGAGCCTGGACTGCCACAGTGGTTTCGGCCGCCGTGACCGGTTGTGGTGTTGCTACGCGCGCAGCCAGCGCCCGATCGCCCATATCGCCGAGGTGTACCGGCTCAAACAGGTCTTCGAGCAGACCTACCCCTACCAGCATCCTTACCTGATCGAGCCCCAGTCGGTGAACTACACCACCCATGGCGACCTCTGGGATTTTCTCTATGACGATGCCCGGGAGCGCCACCCGGGGCACACCTTTCTGCCGTTCACGCTGGAAATGGGCTCCTGGTTGTGGGTGCGCAAAAACCCCCGGCAGATGCTCGATTTTTTCGGCTATTTCAACCCGATCATCGGCCACCGCCACCACCGGGTGCTGCGTCAGCATTTACCACTGTTCGAATTTCTCACCGCCATGACCACCAACGCCGGCAACTGGTTACCGACCCGCAAGCATCGCCATGTGCTGACCCGTGACGCCATAAACTACTGGTTTGATCGGGATGCCTGATCGCAGCGACGGCTTGCCCCTGCCAGCGCGGCCGCAGTCGCACCGGCAAGTGTGAAGCGGGTTGCGCAACCACTGTCGGTTGGCCTCGACCTTGCATCATTGCGCCAGTCACCCGCCGGGTTACACTTGATGCCCTGGCAAAACCTCAACAGAGATCGTCTATGAAGATTGCAGCCCTGCTTCCCCTTGCCCTGCTGGCCGGTTGCCAGCATTTCAGTTATCTGCCGCCCAGCGGTGAACAGACCGCCAGTGTCACCTTCACCGGCAATGCCGCTGCCCAGCCGATGGTATGCGTGCCTGACCAGGGTTTTCGGGCTACCGAATACGCGCTGGGGAAAACACCGATGGGCTCGGATTCCTTCAATGATCTGCTTGCCACCATGAAGAAATCCCCCGAAGTCACCACCCAGGTCGCCGCCGGGCAAACCCGTATCGGCGTCAATTTCAACCAGCGCCAGACCGACGGCAGCCGCGACCGTTGCCAGGTCGCGCTGGAATTCAACGCCCGGCAAGGCGCCAGCTACAAGGCGAACTTTACCCACAGCGCCGGTCAGTGCGGCCTGTCACTGACCGATGACAGTGGTGCACCGGTGGATGCGGTGCTGGTTGACTGGAAGTGCCCCTGAATAAAGCCTCATCGTGGTGCGCCGCACCATAACGGCGCACCGCACCCCTCCCTGAAACGACCCTGTCACATATACCCCCTGGCAACACAAACGCAACCTATTGTTTTTCATAAAAAAACAAAAATTGGCACAGTCTCTGCTTTATTGTTGTTGAGCCCAACGGGCCGTGCGTCACCAACGCACACTAGACAGGAATAATTGCAAAGAGGGTTGCACATGAAACACGTATTTGGTCTCAAGAAAGTCCTTCTGGCTTCTGCCGTAGCCGCCAGCATGGTGGCTCCGTCCATGGCCGCAGCTGAAGTCAGCGGCAGCCTGGCCGTTTCCAACATGTACTTCTGGCGTGGTCAGGACATCTCCGGCGGTACCGCCAACGTGTCCGGCAGCCTGGATTACAGCCACTCCAGCGGCCTCTACGCCGGCATCTGGGGCAGTTCTGTCGGTAACGGTACCAATGGCAATGGCGCCCCCGCCGCCGGTACTGAAACCGACATTTACGTTGGCTTCGGCAACGAATTCAAGGGCTTGAGCTATGACCTGTCCTATGTCTACTACGGCTACCCGAACCAGCCGAACACCGACCTTTCCGAAGTGGTAGCGAGCCTCGGCTTTGCCGGCGTCACCGCCAAGGGCTACATCGGTGTGGACAACGGCTCCACCGACAACAGCAGCAACTACTACACCCTGAGCTACAGCTACGATAAATACAGCATTCTGGCCGGTACCTGGGACATGTCTGCCAAAGACACCAACTACACCCACGTGGATCTGAGCTACGCACTGACTGATCAGCTGAGCTTCACGGTGTCCCAGATCACCGCCGCTGACAAGTTTGCCGGCGTTGACGACAGCAACGACCCGCTGTTCGTGGTGAGCTACAGCTTCAAGATCTAAGCAAGTGCACACAGGGCGGCTCGCCGCCCTGACGCTTTCACGCCGCAGGGTCTCCCTGGTCCTCGCTAACACGCAAGCAAGCCCTGTGGCGTTTTTTTACCTCTGCCCATGGCCAGACAAGGTCAGCGGTAGTTGAACCCCCAGACCGTCATGGTCAGACACCACCTTGCTACCCTGATAGCCATACAGAAGACGGTAACGCCCGGCGTTGCCCCGCGACACCATCACCCCTGACACCTGACGCCACAGTGCATCATCCAGCCAGATATGATCCAGCGCCCGTGGCCGGCAATGATAGCGGTAGCTGAAACGCTGGGCCGGCGGCAAGCGGGACCAGACATCATGCAAGCCGGCATCGGCAAAACGTTGATAACTGGCGGAAAACCGTGCATTGCCCGGGCCGGAATTGAAATCACCCAGCACAATGAGCGCGCCCTGTTGCTGCCTGACCCAGTCGGCCAGCATGGCGGCCTGCCTCTGACGCTTGCGGTAAACCCGCGATGAAGACAAATCCCGAGCGCTACGCAGGTGCACCACCACCAGGGTCACCGGCCAGGGCCGGCGCAGGCGCACCAGCAGGGGCGGACGGCTGAAAAGCGGGGCGCCGGCGAACTGCTGGCGGGCAAACAGTTGCCGTACCGGCCCTGCCACGGCCGGCGCGCGCAACAGCAGAGCCACATCCATGCCGGACGGATCCTGCCCTTCGCGCAATACCATCTGATAGTGAAGCCCGCGCTGCTGCAAACGCTGGCGCAACGCCTCAAGCAAAGGACGGTTCTCCACCTCTTGCAGTGCCAACACCGTAGGCGCCGCCAGCCTTGTGCGAATAAAATCCGCCAAGGCGTCCAACCGGTCGTCGAGCCGGGCCCGGGATAACGGGCTATCCCAGCGACTGTCGCGGTGCGTATCGCGCAGGCGCCAGGCATTGAATGTCACCAACGACCATTGCGTCGGCCCAGCCGACGGCATGGCACGGGGCTCGGCCAAACCCTGGCACCGGGCCATCGCCTGGCCCACCCAAAGACAGGTTATTACTATCCAACAATGACGCATCCCGGCTCCCTGCCAGTGGCTAGTGGAAGCCCCAGCCTAACGGCATAGCGCTTGGGATTTCTGCACACCCGGCTGTCAGCTGGAGCGGAACCCGCCGTCGGCCAACGCGCACGGTGAAAAGCAATCAGGGACGAAAGACAACCTTCAGCCGGGCGGTAACCTGTTCCGCGTCCAGATAACCGATGTAACGGCGATTACTACCCACCAGCAGCTGCATCTCGCGCACCCCCGATAGCTGTCGCGGCGGCATGCCCCGACCGGTGAAGATCATGCGCGCCCAGTAGCTTCTCATCTGGCTGGCACTCTTGCCCATCAACACCGAATAAAAACGCTCATGCAGCGGGTTGCCTCCGCCCAGATCCAGGGGTGTCAGTGAATGCCCGGCCACCTGCCGGGCCTGGCCAGTAAAAAGCTGACGCACCTCATCACCGGTCAGAGACTGAATCGGGCTATTGCCGGCAATCACCACCACCGGCTCTGCCACCGCCAAGGCCGGCAACAACAGCCACATGGCGAGACACCATTGTTTCATGCTTCCCCCGAACATACCGATCCGTGACATCAGGACGACGCCTTTTCGCCCACTACAGACCCGCTGCCGCCTGTACCGACAGCGCTGGCCCCGAAAAAATAACCGGGATTGAGATTATGCCGTGCTAATGGCCGCGATTCTGACAACCGAAGCACAGAACCGAATGCTGGCGAAATCAGTAATCGATCGTCACTGCGGACGTTGCGATATGCCAACTGCTGCCCGGCAGACGCATCCCGCATGCTGAGGCTCCTTTCAGTGACTGACCGGAGCCTGCTGGCGAACCAGAAAAGGCTGACACAATGGAGCCCGCTTCCTGAACTGCAGGCACACAGGCACCCGGCTGCCCAGCGGGGGCACCCGGGACATATCCATCAACATCAGATGCCGCCCGCCCGGAGCAAAAATGAGCCGCTCGCCGGGCGCCAGTGTTACCGTCCCGAGCGCCTGCATATGGCTGCTGCCATCCTTCTCCATGACCACCCGGTGCATCACCACCTGCCCGGCCACCTCGGAGCGGGCCCCGGTCAGGCGAACCGCTTGCCGGCCCCGGTTGACCAGCACCATGTAGCCGGCCATGGTCGGTGAAACCGGCGGCACCGCCCGCAACCAGGGTTGCTGGACCACCACCTCCGCCCTTGCACCGATCACCACGCCGGCCAGCAATATGGCCAACACCCCAATCTGCATGCCCTTGCCCATGGCCTGCCTCCTGTCCGCCAAGCGCGCGTCATGGTTCGCAGTTTACGCCACCCGGCGGTATAATCCGCGCCCATTTTCCTCCAATTTGATGGTAACACCCCCATGGCGCGCAAGCTGTTTATCCAGACCCACGGCTGCCAGATGAACGAGTACGACTCCACTCGCATGGCAGACCTGCTCGAATCCAGCCACGGCCTGGAGCCGACCGACAATCCGGACGAGGCGGACGTGCTGCTGCTCAACACCTGCTCGATCCGCGAGAAGGCCCAGGAAAAGGTGTTCCACCAGCTGGGGCGCTGGAAAAAACTCAAGGACGCCCGCCCGGACATGATTATCGGCGTGGGCGGCTGCGTGGCCAGCCAGGAAGGCGAGGCCATTCGCGAACGCGCCCCCTACGTGGACGTGGTATTCGGCCCGCAGACCCTGCACCGCCTGCCCGGCCTGATCACCCAGGCCGCCAGCACCCGTGAGCTGGCCATCGACGTGACCTTCCCGGAAATCGAGAAGTTCGACAACCTGCCCGAACCCAGCGTCGACGGCCCCACCGCCTTTGTGTCGATCATGGAAGGCTGCTCCAAGTACTGCACCTTCTGCGTGGTGCCCTACACCCGCGGCGAGGAAGTGAGCCGCCCGGTACAGCCGATTCTCGACGAGATCGAGCACCTGGCGGACCTGGGCGTGCGCGAGGTCAACCTGCTGGGCCAGAACGTCAATGCCTACCGGGGCCAGGGCGCCGATGGCGAGACCCTGGATCTGGCCGACCTGATCCTGTTGATCCGCGACATCGACGGTATCGACCGCATCCGTTACACCACCAGCCACCCGGTGGAATTTTCCGATGCGCTGATCCAGGTCTACGAAGACGTGCCGGAGCTGGTCAGCCACCTGCACCTGCCGGTGCAATCCGGTTCCGACCGCATTCTGGCCATGATGAAACGCAACCACATGGTGCTGGAATACAAAAGCAAGCTGCGCAAGCTGCAGCGCATCCGCCCGGACATTTCCTTCAGCTCGGATTTCATCATCGGCTTCCCCGGCGAAACCGATGCGGACTTCCAGGCCACCATGGACCTGATCGGCGATATTGGCTTCGACATGTCGTTCAGCTTCATCTACAGCGCCCGCCCTGGCACCCCGGCGGCGGATCTGCCCGATGATGTGCCCATGGACACCAAGAAGCAGCGTCTGGCGATCCTGCAGCAGCGTATCAACCAGAATGCCCAGGACATTTCCCGCAAGATGGTGGGATCTACCCAGCGCATCCTGGTGGACGGCTTCTCCAAAAAGGACCCGGGCCAGCTCAAGGGCCGCACGGAAAACAACCGGGTGGTCAACTTCCGCTGTGACGATACCGACCTGATCGGCAAGTTCGTGGACGTGACCATCGCCCAGGCCTACAGCAACTCGCTGCTGGGCAGCGACCCACGCAACCCGGGCTGAACGCGCTGTCAGGGCCGCCATTGCTGCCAACAACGCCAGGTTCAACCCGGTAATGGAACCGGTTGTCCGACATGGCCGCTCAGCCCCTTGCCCCGGCCCGGGCGGGCGGTCTAGGCTGCAAGGGTCTCAAACGTGAATTTACTTCCCCGAAACCCGGCTTCGGGGTATTCTGAAACCGTCTAAAACAGCCCGAAGGGCCAGCATTTCCATCTTGGACACACCACTCGCTTCGCAAAAACTAAGCCTCGAACCCAACGACTCCCGTCGCCTGGCCAGCCTCTGTGGCCGCCTGGACGAGCACATCAAGCAGATCGCCCAGCGCCTGGGCGTGGATATCCATAACCGCGGCAATGTGTTTTCCCTGGCCGGCGAACCCGCCGCCGTGGAAGCCGCCGGCGCCATTCTCACCGAGCTCTACGCCCAGACCGGTGATGGCACCGAGCTGACCCCGGAAATGGTGCACCTGCACCTGCAACAATCCAACGTGGCCGACAAGGCCTCGACCGGCAAGGCCGACAACACCGTGGCCTTCCCCAGCGACGAAATCATCATTCGTACCCGCCGTACCCGCATCAAGCCACGCGGCGGCCATCAGCGCGAATACGTCAAGCATATCCGCAAGTTCGACATCAATTTCGGCATTGGCCCGGCGGGCACCGGCAAGACCTGGCTGGCGGTAGCGTGTGCGGTGGATGCCCTGGAGAAAGCGGAAGTGCAGCGCATTCTGCTGGTCCGCCCGGCGGTGGAAGCCGGCGAAAAACTGGGTTTCCTGCCCGGCGATCTGGCGGAAAAAATCGACCCCTACCTGCGGCCACTGTACGACGCCCTCTACGAAATGCTGGGCTTTGAGAAAGTCGCCAAGCTGATGGATCGCATGGTCATCGAAGTGGCGCCACTGGCCTACATGCGCGGGCGCACCCTGAACAACAGTTTCGTGATTCTCGATGAAGCCCAGAACACCACGCCGGAACAGATGAAGATGTTCCTGACCCGTATCGGCTTTGGCACCCGCGCGGTGATCACCGGGGATGTCACCCAGGTGGATCTGCCCCGCCACCAGCGTTCCGGCCTGGTCAACACGCTGGAAGTGCTGGATGGCGTCAAAGGCATCGGGGTGACCCGGTTCGACAGCAAGGACGTGGTTCGCCACCCCCTGGTTCAACGTATTGTAGAGGCCTATGACCGCCATGAACGGGATACCGACACCGACCGTTGAGGTCCAGTGGGCCAGTGATGACCCGGACGTCCCCGAGGCGTCGCGATTATGCGACTGGGTGCGCCATGCCGCCCAGGCTGCCGGCGGCGTGGTCGGTGACATCACCCTGCGAATCGTCGACGAAGACGAAATCCGCACCCTCAATCGCAACTACCGGGGCAAGGACTACGCCACCAATGTGCTGTCCTTCCCCTTCGACATGCCCGACGGCCTGCCGGAAAATGCCGTCGCCCCCCTGCTTGGCGATATCGTCATCTGTACCCAGGTAGTGCGTCGTGAAGCCCATGAACAGGGCAAGACCCTGGAAGCCCACTGGGCTCATATGGTGACCCACGGCGTGCTGCACCTGCTGGGCTATGACCATATTGACGACGATGATGCCCAGGTCATGGAAAGCCTGGAAATCCGGGCCCTGGCCAACCAGGGTTTTGCGGACCCCTATCAGACGCCCGACTCACAGGAGATCTAGACAACATGTCGGACGATTATTCGGACAACGGCACCGGTCGAAGTTGGCTGGAGCGTGTCGGCCAGTTTTTCTCATCCACGCCGGGTGACCGCAGCGAACTGCTGGAACTGATACGCTCCATGCGCGACGCCCACATTGTCGACGGCGATACCCTGGGCATTATCGAGGGCGCCATCTGTGTGTCCGACATGCAGGTACGGGAAATCATGATCCCGCGCTCACAAATGGTCAGCATTCGTGCTTCCAGTGACCCGCGCGACTTCCTGCCCACCATCATCGACTGCGCCCACAGTCGTTTCCCGGTGCTGGGTGACGACCCGGACGAAGTCATCGGCATTCTGCTGGCCAAGGATCTGCTGCCCCTGATCCTGGAGCCGGCGCGCATGGAGCGCTTCGTGATCAAGGATCATATCCGCTCGGCCATGGTGGTACCGGAATCCAAGCGGCTGGACTCGCTGTTGCGCGAATTCCGCATCAGCCGCAACCACATGGCCATCGTGGTGAACGAATACGGCGGCGTCGCCGGCCTGGTCACCATTGAAGACGTGCTCGAACAGATCGTCGGCGAAATCGAGGACGAGCATGATGTGGAAGAAGACGACTACCTGATCAAAGATCTCGATCAAAACGAATACACCGTCAAGGCGCTGACCCCGATTGACGATTTCAATGAGCATTTCCACTGCCAGTTCAGCGATGAGGAATTCGATACCATCGGCGGCCTGGTGATGCAGAAATTCGGCCGCCTTCCCGGCCGCGACGAATCCGTGGTACTGGACGGCTACCGCTTTACCGTGCTCAGTGCCGACGGCAGAACAATAAGACTGTTGCGGGTAACACCGCCGGGGGAGCACCACCATGACCAGCCACCTCAAGAGGCCCAGCGCTGACCAGCTGAAACGACTACCCTGGACCAGCCTGCTGCTGGCCCTGCTGATGCTGTCGGGCTACCTGATGA
>JAWVWY010000123.1:0-9690 GCA_033723495.1 Alcanivorax sp.
ACCCGCTCCCTGGAGCCGTGCAAGACCGCGCTCAAGGATGCCGGCGTCAAGGCTGCCGACATCACCGACGTGATTCTGGTCGGTGGCCAGACCCGTATGCCGATGGTGCAGACCAAGGTGTCCGAGTTCTTTGGCAAAGAGCCGCGCAAGGACGTAAACCCTGACGAAGCGGTTGCCATGGGTGCGGCCATTCAGGGTGCAGTACTGAGCGGTGACGTGAAAGACGTGCTGCTGCTGGACGTGACGCCGCTGACCCTGGGTATCGAAACCATGGGTGGCGTGATGACGCCGCTGATCGAGAAGAACACCACCATTCCGACCAATGCGTCGCAGGTGTTCTCCACCGCCGATGACAACCAGACCGCAGTAACCGTGCACGTGCTGCAGGGTGAGCGCAAGCAGGCCGCGCAGAACAAGTCTCTGGGTCAGTTCAACCTGGAAGACATTCCGCCGGCACCGCGCGGCATGCCGCAGATCGAGGTGACCTTCGACATCGATGCCAACGGTATCCTGCACGTGGGCGCGAAAGACAAGGCCACCGGCAAGGAGCAGTCCATCCAGATCAAGGCCTCTTCCGGTCTGTCCGATGACGAGATCGATCAAATGGTCAAGGATGCCGAAGCGCACGCGGACGAAGACAAGAAGTTCGAAGAGCTGGTGCAGACCCGTAACCAGGCCGATCATCTGGTGCACGCCACCCGCAAGACTCTGGAAGAAGCCGGCGACAAGGCCACTGATGACGAGAAAGCCGCCATCACCAAGGCCGTTGAAGAGCTGGAAGAAGCGGCCAAGGGTAGCGACAAGGACGACATCGAAGCCAAGATCAAGGCGTTGTCCGAAGCCTCTGCTCCGCTGGCGCAGAAGATGTACGCCGAGCAGGCCCAGCAGGCCGAAGGCGAAGCCGGTGAGCAGAAAGCCGAAAGCGATGACGTGGTCGACGCCGAGTTCGAAGAAGTGGACGACGACAAGCGCAAGTAAAGCAACAGGCGTCAGACGTCAGACGTCGGACGTCAGACCAGTGACGCCGGGCCTATGCCCGGCGTCTTAGCTTGAGCCGACTGGATGGACCTGTTTATGTCCAAACGTGATTACTACGAAGTGCTGGGGGTGTCCAAGGATGTCAGCCAGCAGGAACTGAAAAAGGCCTACCGTCGCCTGGCGATGAAATACCACCCGGACCGTAACCCGGATGACGAAGAGGCGGTGGCCAAGTTCAAGGAAGCCAAGGAAGCCTATGAAGTGCTTGCCGATGAGCAGAAGCGGGCCGCCTATGACCAGTTCGGTCATGCCGGCGTCAGCGGCCAGGGTGGCCATGGCGCAGGGGCTGGAGGCTTTGGCGGTGGGGGCTTCGGCGACATCTTCGGCGACATTTTCGGTGACATCTTCGGCGGCGGCGGCGGTGGCCGTCGTGGCCCGTCCCGTGGCGCGGACCTGCGCTATACCCTGGAGCTGAGCCTGGAACAGGCGGTTCGTGGCTGCGAGGAAAAGATCCGCGTACCCACCTGGGCCACCTGCAAGACCTGTGACGGTAGCGGCGCCAAATCCGGCGAACAGCCGGTCACCTGTAGCACCTGTGGTGGTGCCGGTCAGGTCCGCATGCAGCAGGGTTTCTTTACTGTTCAGCAGGCCTGCCCCACCTGTCATGGCGAAGGCCGGGTGATCAAGAACCCGTGCAGCAGCTGTGGTGGCCAGGGTCGAGTGCAGGAAACCAAGACCCTGTCGGTGAAGATTCCTGCCGGTGTCGACACCGGTGATCGTATCCGTCTCGCCGGGGAAGGCGAAGCTGGCATGCATGGCGCCCCGGCCGGTGACCTCTACGTGCAGGTGTCGGTGCGCGAGCACGACATCTTCCAGCGTGATGGCAGCAACCTGTATTGCGAGGTGCCGATCAGTTTTGTCGATGCCAGCCTGGGCGGCGAGCTGGATGTGCCCACCCTGTCCGGCAAGGTGAAACTGAAAGTGCCGGCGGAAACCCAGACCGGCAAGTTGTTCCGCCTGCGTGGCAAGGGCGTTACCTCGGTGCGCGGTGGCGGCCCCGGTGACCTGCTCTGCAAGGTGGTGGTGGAAACCCCGGTGAAACTGTCCAGCGAGCAGAAAGATCTGCTGCGCAAATTCCAGGATTCGCTGGAAAATGGCGGTGACCGTCACAATCCGCGCAAGACCAGCTGGTTCGAAGGCGTGAAGCGTTTCTTTGACAGCAAATAAACGCGGATTGATTGCTGGAAGAAAAAAGCCCGAAGCGGAAGCGCTTCGGGCTTTTTTTATGCGACGAGATAGCCAGCCCGAGGTGTTTGAGAACCGGTCAACAAAAGTCACACTGTAAGAGAAGTCGCACAGCAGAATACGTCCCGTCGTAATGACGGGAGCCACTCCAGTCACCACCATGCCCTTCCCGATGGCTGCCAGGCCATACCAACACTATTCGAAAAAACAGGCGGGTCATGGAGCAGGCATTAACAGTCCCAAACGAGCCACCGCTGGCCCATCGTGAGCCACAAATTGCCACGGTGCAGGATAGCCATCCCCAGCAACTGACGCTGCGTCTTGATGAGAGCGACGCGATTATTGAGCCGATCGCTGTGGCGCGCCATGAGCAGCCGTTGTGCCGTGGGGACAAGGTGCTGGTTCAACCTTGCCGTCAGGGTTGGGTGGTGACCAGCTTGCTGGGCGGGCAAGCGAATTGCTGTTTTTCCCGTTCCGCCGATGGCGAATTTCGTATCCGTTGCGACCAGGGGTTGCGGTTGCAGGCCGGTGACGCCTGCATCGTGATTGATGCGCAGGGACGTATCACCGTCGATGGCAGGGAAATCCATGCGCTGGCATCGGGCCTGCAGCGCATTATGGGTTCGCTGGTGCAGATCAACTAGAGGCTGCCGTGTCACCCTTTGCCGAAACCCACCTTCGTGAAGCTGCCGCGCTCTACCGACGTCGCCAGCAACTGCTGTCTGCCGCAGCATCCCCGCGGATGACACTGCAGTCGCTGGATCTGCGTTTGCTTGCCAACCTGGATGGCGCCTGTCTGGGCGAACCGCAACAGCCTGAGGCAACCCAAAAAGCGCCGGCATTTTTTGTCCATGCCTGGTGCGGGTTGGCCTGCCATGCAGAAGACACCCTGATGGCCCTGGATCAGTGTTACGCAGAGCTGGATGCAGCGCAGCAACAGGCTCTGAGCCAGGCTGTCACGCTCACGTCCGGCTTGCCCGCCTGCCCGTTGCAAACACCGGCCCTGGCGGCGCTGTTGCTTCCTGCCGACGCCATCAGCGTGGCGTCCCTGGAGGCGGCGCTGGGCGCTGCGGATGATGGTCTCGCTGCGGTACTGCTGCGTCAGCTGGATGGCAGGGCCGATGCCGACCGGTCGCTATTGCGTCGCTTCTATGGGCGAAGGGATTTGCCTGCGGCCAGGGGCGCGGCGGTACAGGCCGGGCTGATCCGCCACGATCAGGATGCCCGGGACCATGTGGACGCCTTGCCGCCGGGGCCGAAAACGGCCTTGCTGTGCGCCGATAACGGTCTGGCGGCGGACAGCCTTCTGGCCCGGGCCTTCACCGGCACCGGCGAGGCCGCCCGGATTATTCTGGAAGCCCTGCACGATATCGCCCGTTGTGAAGAGGCTGCGCGCGCCTGGTTTTGGCTCACCGGCCAGTCCCTGCCGCGCAGGGCGCGACTGCAAGCGGTGGGTGAACCGGCCGACTCCGCCGCCGGGTCTATTCCCGATGCCGGAGTAGCAGCCGGCTGGTGGCAGCAGCAGCCGGCGAGTGGCGATCAACGTTATTTCTTTGGTGAGTGGCGGGATGACGCGGGGCTGGATCGCTTGGCGGCGAACTGGGCGGGGCAGTTGGCCGAACTGGTGGCGCTGCAAAAAAGTCTGCATCGGGGCTATCGCGTGGAACCCGCGAGCGGCTTTTGCCTGCCGGCATTGAACCACGAGACGCTCGCCCATGCTTGAGCTGGTCAACGACAGCGGCGTCGGTGCCGTGCTGGTGCCCGGCTGGGATCGCAAGCGGCATTATCAGTGGGTGTTGGTCAGTCGGCTGACACTGAACTTCTCGCTGGATGGCCATCTCACCGTGGCGCAGCCACAGCCGGCGCCCCTGCTGGTCGATATGCACTACGGCAAACCCGGAAAGACCAGCCTCAAAAGCGCCAGTGAAATCGCCTCCTTCAAGCAGGGCGCGGAATATTATCTCAGCGGCCATGCCCGCCCGCCGGCGCCGACAAGCCAGGCACGGGTGGGCGTGGAAATCCGTCAGCAGCAGCGGCATTACCGCAAGACGCTGGTGGCTCTTGGCGAGCACCGCTGGCAGAAAGGGGTACTGGGCGCGAAACGCTCAGCGCCTGAGCCCTTCGAAAGATTGCCCCTGCGTTATGAATTCGCCTATGGCGGCAGCCATGAAAAACAGGGTCGCCGCGAGAAGCGCAACCCGGTGGGGCGTGGCTTCAATCCTTCCGGCTGGTCCCTGCTGGATGAGCGTGCCCCGCAGCTGGAATACGCCGGCCGTGCAGTTGCGTCGCCTGCCCGCAGCGCGGCGGTGGCCGGGTTTGCGCCGATGCCGGTGTTCTGGTCGCCCAGGCAAGCGCGTTTCGGCACCCCGCCGGACGATCCGCTGGCGGAGCAGGGCTGCCCCTGGGGGGCGGATGCCTCGGCGTTCGTGCACCACTGCGCCCCGCAAGACCAATGGCTGGAGCGCCCCTTTCAAGGCGGGGAATCGATAACGCTAAACGGCTTTTTCGGCCAGCGGGAAACGGTAGCGCTGACATTGCCGCGCTGGGCGCCGCAGGCATTGCTGATTGCGCGGGGTCGGGCGCCGCAACGGCTAAGCAGCCAGTGCGACACCCTGGTGATTGATACCGATGCCCGGCAACTGGCGCTGGTGGCCCGATGCCCGGTGGACCCGGCCAGGCTTAATGGGCAGCCGGCCTGGCTGCGACTGGAAGCCTCCAGCCGTACTGGCCACGGGGAAGGGGCCTGACCATGCCGGTGTTCATCCGCGATTATGGTGTCTGCCTGGCCACCGGGGGCCAGCCCCGGGCGCTGTTATGTGCGGTCCTGGCGGGCATTCCGGCGGTCACCACGGAGCGCCAGCTAGCCCTGCGCATGGGGAGCGATAACCGCCCCCATTTCCCCGGCACCGCCGCACTGCCGGACACACTCGCGCTGGCAAGCGCGCTTGAGGTCCTGTTGGCCCGGTTGCCGAATGCGACAGACCGGGTCCTTGTCATCGTTCCCGATCAGCACCGCGCCCGATACGCATACATCCGCTCGCTGCTGGCAGATTTGCCGGGCGAGCAGCAGGCGCGCATCCAGCCGTTGTCGGAAACCGGCCTGGCGCAACAGCTGCCGCAGAGGATTGCGGAACTGGCCGATGGCGAAGCCGGGGAGATGCTGCTTCTGGGCATGGATTCGTTGCTGGATATCACCTCCCTGCAAGATTACGCCGACCATGGCCAACTCCGCTCCGACAAGAATAGCGAGGGTCGGGCGCTGGGCGAGGGGCTGGCCTGGCTGGTGCTTAGCAATCGGGAGGGCAGGGTGCAGTGGCAAGATCAGGTCATCGGTCATGAATCCTGCCATGGCATGACCGGGCCGGCACCGTTCCGCGCCCTGGCCACCATGCTCAACGGTCTTGCGGATGAGCAAAAGGCCCGGCGGCCGTCACTGGTTATCCAAAGTCGGGCACAAACCGCCAGCGATGCCCTCGAGTGGCACTATACCTGCCAGACGCTCTGGCCCTCCCGGCTATCGCCCAGAGCGAACCTGGCCATGCGCAAAGGCGAACTGTCGGCGCCCCAGCCGGATCCTCTGCCGCCCATGCAGGTGCTCAAGCCGGCACTCGCGCTGGGCGAGCTGGGGGCAGCGTCATTGCCCATGGCCCTGGTGCTGGCCTGTGAACGCATGCAGTGGCGCCACCAGCCGGTTGGCGACGCGCTGGTGGTGGATGCCGGGGAAGACGGGCAGCGAATCGCCATCCAGCTTGCCAACCTCAACCTGCAGGGAGCCATCCATGAGTAATGTCGTTATCAACGGGCGTACCGCCGTCCATGCCGCGTCCGGCGGAACCTTTGTGGCCATGGATATCTGCAAGACCCCGCCGTTCTGTCAGCCGCTGCCATACACCAATAGCGCGCTATCCAAAGATGCCTCCGGCACGGCAGGTTCGGTCATGATCAACGGCCAGCCGGCCTGCCACATCGGCTCCAGCTTCGCATCAAGCAGTGGTGATGAAGCCGGTGTTTGCGGCGGCGTCATGTCCGGCTCCATCAAGGGCCAGGCACAATTCATTACCGCGTCTTCCAATGTCCTCATCGAAGGTCAGCCCGCCGTTCGTATGGGCGACATGATGGTCTCCAACAATGGCAACACTCCGCCGGCACCGTTGCAGCAGCCGGGGGCGGGGATTCCGGCGGATCTTTCGGTGGGGGAGACGGAAGAACAGGAAATAAGTCAGCAGGAAGATATTTTGGTTATTGAGGAAAAAGCTGCTGCGCACGTCAAGCGGAAGGTGGTGGTGAGGAGTGATAAGGCATGACGGCAGCCAGTGCGCCACTATCCATGTCGAAGCAGGTTTCAGCACGACTCTCCCAGCCTCCTCAGCGAGAGCTTGTGTTGTTTCCAGCAGAAACCGGGAAACAAAGGCTAAGCCTGTCCTATCTTGATGGTGGTGCCGATTACTCACCGCAAGTGCTGGAAGGGCTGAAGGAGAGCGGCTATTTCCCGGAAGGAGAGGGCGATTTTGGTTATTACCTGATTCCTCTTGGCGAATCGGAGACAGTCCCAAAACGTGAAGGCAAAACTCCGGACGTGGGGTTGATGCCCGCGCGCCTTGTTCGTCTGCTGGACGAACAGGAAACACAACTCAAAAATCTGCGTCAGGGCTGGCTCTATGTCTTTATAAATGGCCATTTATGGCGAGAGGTAAAGATATCCGACGGCGCCGTTTTTCAGGATGTGAACCTGGCCAAGTACCAGGGTAGGGATGCCAGGCCAAGTACAGGGATGGAATTTGACCATGATGTGCTGACCTTGCCCTATCGGCTCAATGGTCAAGCCCCGGCAGTGCAGGTGGCATTCTCTGAAATTCAGTGGAGTTGGCAATACCTTTGCAAAATGGGCGGCATGTCGGAAGAGGACAAACGGTTCCTGCCCGACCTGTCAGTGCATGACTCCTATCGTGATATTCAGCCAGATAATAATTTTCGTGAAAGTCGTTTTCAGAAAGTGGACTTATCCGCGTATAGCGGCGATTGGGATATCGAAAAACTGAAGACGCACTTTCTATGCCCAGCCCATGCTATCGATACACACCGGCAGACAGACGCGGGTAAGGAATTATCCCCTCTATCCGAAGAAGATATCACCGGGGGAGTGGCCTATCTGGCGGTGAAAGATCCGCTCGCCAGCGCTCGGGAGCTGGTTGATGAATACCACGGCCTGATCGAATTGGAAGGCGTGCTGTCGGAGCAGGCGGATTCATCCGGCGAATTCCCGCTGGCGATGCTCATCAAGGAACTGGTGGAGCAGGACGACAAGCCCTTCCACAGTCAGACGTTGCGTGAGCATGTGCGAATGGGCAAGGTCGACAGCACGATTGAAAGCTGGCAGGCGCTCACCAGAAAACTGGTCTCTCTTCGAGACCAGGCCGATGCCGAACTCGCCGCCAAACTCCAGCAACCGCAGGTGCGCGCCGCATTGGCGGATTATTTTCAGTCCGGCAGTCATTACTGTCACGCCCTGGGCGTCATTCACTGGACCATTCTCACCGGCGAATGCAAGACCTCGAAAATGGCCAGCTACCAGCAGCGCGTGTTGCGCGGTGAGCAGGAGTGGCTGGAAAGCATGCAGCGGCTACCGTTTCCCGTGGTCGAGCAAATGCGGCGCATCACCGCCATGCGTGATCCGGAATTCAGTGAGGCTCAATATACCCTGACAAAAACACTCTCCGCGGACGCCAGTCTCCCCATTGTTACAGCATTAACCGGTGCGATCAGCCAGTTGATCGAGGGTTATACCCGCCTGCACACCGACAAACTCGTCAACCTCGCCTCGGACACGCTCGGCAAGGCGGCCGATGATATCGTTCATCTCACCGGCGTCGCCATGCAGGCCCTGCAAATGCCGCTGGCAAGGGCGGTACCGCTGGGGCAAATCGCCCCCTTGAAGCCTGGTGAGTATCGTTTCCAGCCCGACAGTTTTTCCCGTTCCATCAAAGCCATCAGTGCACGTCGTGTCTTTCAGATTCTGCCGGACGGGAAAAGCGTATCCGCTTATCTGGAATCGTTGAGTGGCAGCCCTCACTTTCAGCGGTATGTGGTTCGGGTTCTGGCCCCGTTGCATATTATCAATGCGTCGCTTGCTATTAATGATGCTTTGAAGAATAAAAACTTTGAATCAGATGTGGCGGCATTCTCGGCAACGATGTCGGCCCTGTCATTCTTCGGCGGAGAAGCGGAAAAGTGGGCGAAGAAGAACCTGGAGGTGGTAAGGATAAAGGACGAAGAGGCTGAGCGATTGATCAAGAAGAGCAGAAAAATCCTTGCACATCCTAGTCGGCATTCAGCAAGAAGTCAGGCAAGAGCGTTGCGTCGAATAGAGGCGAATAGTTTGCTTGGTGAGAGCCTTGAGGAAAAAGGGAGGGCTCTAGGGATCAAGAAGTTTGCAGGAAAAGCCGCCAAGCAAGTCTTCGGTGCTGCAGGCGGCCTGGCGGAAGTGGTCTTTGGCGGCTGGAATGTCACCAAGGGGCTGGCAACCGGGAATATGGAGGTGGCCGCAGGCGGCAGCCTGGGCATGGTGGGCGGTGCCCTGATTATCTGGGGTACCTTGGCCAGCAGTTCCGTGGTGGCGGCGCCTTTGGGGGCGGTGCTGGCGCTGGCGGGCGGGCTGATGGCCATGCTCGGTGAGCGCAGCAAGCTGGAAAATGCCCTGCGGCTGGGCTATTTCGGCCAGGATGCCTACCCGGTGATTGGTGGCCCCTTCGAGGAGCCCGAAGCCCGGGTTCGTCTGGGGCCCGCAAGTGGGCTGGTGGAAACGATTCGCCCCCTGCCGGACCTGAGCGACGAAATCAACTACTTCCGTCGCTTGTTCTGCCAGGTGAAAGCCCATGTCGGCATCCATCGTGAAAGCAAGCCCAGCCTGTTGCCGATGGATGGCACCCCCGCGCCTACCAGCGACCACGTCATCGTCAAAACCCGGGTGGACATGAGCGGTTATCAGATCGGCCAGAGCAAGCTGAACCTGGCGCTGACTCTCTTCCACGAACCGGGGTGGATGCCCGGCGAATCCGGAAAGCGCTACCACTGCTCGGCGCTTTACACCAAGGAAGTGCTGGATGGCGGGGCGCTGGTGGCCCTGGAAGGCTACCTGCGGTTACCCAAAGAGGCTGTCAGTCACGGCTTTGGCTACGCCGAAGTTGAAGCGAGCCTGGACCTGGTCGGTGATGGCTCGCTTATCGCCCCGCTAGAGGGCCCGGCCAGCCACTGGAGCTGGCAATGGGAAGGCACATCAATATCTGACCACACCTGGCAGCACATTGAAAAGACGGCCACCCCACCAAGCGCGAAGCCGGAGAGGATCGACTGATGCCGATATTGAAAATGGAAGGCCGTCTCTGGCATTTGGCCAGAAAGTTAAACAGGCCAGACGCCTGGGAGGATAATGCGGATTTGCGTCCTTTCCCGGAAGTTCAAAAAAAGAGA
>JAWVWY010000124.1:0-9544 GCA_033723495.1 Alcanivorax sp.
GGGTCGTAAAATGTGAGGTCTGACCCTCTCGCCCCTCTCGCCCTCATTCTCTCGCCACTCTCCGGATTTTCGTTATCAACTATCAATTCCCTTGCACCGCCGCTTCCACAAAATCCAGCCGATCCTGCCCGAAGAACATCTCATTGCCCACGAACATCGTCGGCGCTCCGAACACACCGCGCTTCACGGCGGCTTCGGTGTTGGCCTTGAGCTGCTCTTTCACTTCATCACTGGCGGCTTTTTCCAGCCAGGCTTGTGCATCCAGGCCGGCGTCGGTGAGCACGCGGGTGATTTCGTCCGGTTCGGACAGTTTGCACGGCTCGCGCCACATGGCGTGGTAGAGGGCGGTGATCACGGCATCCTGTTTCGGGGTGCCGATGGCGGCGGTGATGATGCGCATGGGGGTGATGGTGTTGACCGGGAAGTGGGGGTTCATGGTGAGCGGCACCTGGTAGCGCGCGGAATAGCGGGCCAGGTCGCGCATCATGTACATGCCTTTGGCGGGCACGGCGCCGGGCGGGTTGTTGCCGGTGGCCTTGAATATGCCGCCGAGCAACACCGGGACATACTCCAGCTCGGCGCCGGTGCGCTCGCTCAGGGCGGGTAGCTGGCTCCAGGCCAGGTAGGCAGTGGGGCTGCCCACGTCAAACAGGAATTCGATTTTTGGGGTCATGTCGTGGCTCCTTGGTTGTTTTTTTACCACAGAGGGCACAGAGAACACTGAGCAAAAACCGTATGCAACGGTTCAGATCCCAACGATATACAGCCGTGCCGCCCTGAACACTCTCGCAGCAACACCACGCCGTCTCCGCCCCGCATTGTCTTAACTCTGTGTTCTCTGTGCCCTCTGTGGTGAAAAAAACTTTTAGAACGTTTCCATCCACGGGCGCAGGTCGATTTCGTGGGTCCAGGCGTCGCGGGGTTGCTGGTGGAGCATCCAGTAGGTGTCGGCGATATGGGCCGGGTTGAGGATGCCGTCCTGCTCTTTTTTGGCGTACAGGGCCGGAAAGTTGTCGCGGATGAAGGCGGTGTCGATGGCGCCGTCGATGATCGGGTGCGCCACATGGATGCCCTCCGGCCCCAGCTCCCGGGTCAGGCTCTGGGCCAGCGCCCGCAGGGCGAACTTGGCGCCGGCGAAGGCGGAGAAGCCCTTACCGCCACGCAGGGAGGCGGTGGCGCCGGTGAAGATGATGGTGCCCTTGCCACGCGGCACCATCACCCGCGCCGCTTCCCGGCCGGTGAGAAAGCCCGCGAAGGCAGCCATTTCCCAGACCTTGCGGTAAACCCGGGCGGTGGTTTCCCGGATCGGGAACAACACATTGGCGCCGATGTTGAACACCACCACCTCGATGGGCCCCACCTCTTTTTCGATGGTATCGAACAGCGACACCATCTGATCCTCGTCACGGGCATCACAGCCGAAGGCCCGGGCACGGCCACCGGCCTCTTCGATGTCCTGCACCAGTGGCGCCAGGGCCGCTTCGTGGCGGCGTGTTACGCAGGCGACAAACCCCTCGCGGGCAAAGCGCCGGGCGATGGCAGCGCCGGTGGCATCGCCGGCACCGATCACCAGAACAACGGGCGCGGTCATGGCCTCTCTCCAGTCAGTTCTATTTTGGAACTAAATAGTGGGTTCTTTTTGGGAACCCGTCAAGCGGGTATCATGATGGCACCACTTCGGAGGTTTCCATGCGCTGGCAAGACATTGATCAACAGCCCTGTTCCCTGGCCCGCACCCTGGCCATCGTCGGCGACCGCTGGACACTGCTGGTGCTGCGCGACTGCTTTCTGGGCGTGCGCCGGTTCGAGCAGTTTCAGGAGCGTCTCGGCGTCACCCGCCATGTGCTCAGTGACCGCCTGCGCAAGCTGCAAGAGGGCGGCATTCTCGACAAGGTTCCCTACCAGCAACGCCCGCGCCGGGAGGAATACCGGCTCACCGCCAGGGGGCGGGACCTGTATCCGGTGATCGTGCACCTGGCCCAGTGGGGCGATACCTACCTGGCCGGGGAAGAAGGCCCGCCGCTGGTGCGCATCCACCGCCAGTGCGGTGAGCCGCTGGCGGCACAGCTGCAATGCGGCCACTGTGGTGAAACCGTGGCGGCCCGGGACATTCGCGTGGAGGAAAACCCGTATTGGGCAGGGGAAATTCTAATTAATAATTAATAGTTAATAATGAATAACGCGCGGAAGCGCGTTCCAGGTTTTGCAACGGCAGAGGCCGCGCTCAAACATCTGGGCGCGGCCTCTTCCGTTACGAACAGGAGGGACCTTGTTCGCGCGTTATTAACTATTCATTATTCACTATTAATTGCTTTTGCTGCTCTTTCAATAGCGCCAACACCCGCTGGCGCAACCAGCTGTGGCCCGGATCGGCGCTCTGGTCCCGGTGCCAGTAGAGGTGCATTTCCAGCCCCGGCAGGTCACCGGGAAACGCCTTGAGAATCAGCCCCTGACGATCCAGCTGGCCGGCCAGGGTGGCCGGCATGGTCAGCAGCAGGTCGGTTTGCTGCACGGTGCTGATGGCCGCCTGGTAATGCTGGCAGCGCAGCCGGATGTGCCGCCGGTAGCCCTGCCGGGCCAGGCCGAAATCCTCCAGCCCGGGCCCTTCCCGCCGGGACGACACCAACACATGCTGGGCGGCCAGGTAGGCGGGCAGATCCAGCCCTGCCGCCAGGGGATGGGAGTCACGCATCATCACCACCAGCGGCCCGCTGAGCACGGCCTGGTGTTCGATGGCTTCCGGCAGCGCCAGCATCACGTCACAGGCCAGGTCGAGACGGCCGCTGGCCAGTTCGGTGGCCATCTGCCGGCGGCTCACGGTCAGTGACTGCAGGCGAATGCCCGGCGCCTCGTCCATGAACTGGCTCATCAGCGCCGGCAGCAGGCGCCCTTCCAGCCCGTCACGCAGACCCAGCACGAAGGTGCGCTCCGCCTCGCTGGCATCAAAACCGCCTTCCTCACTCAGGCAGCGCTGAAACCCGCCCAGGGCATGTCGCACCGGGCTGATCATGGCGCGGGCGCGCACCGTGGGCACCATGCGCGCGCCCTGACGCACGAACAGCGGGTCGTCCAGACGATCACGCAGGCGCCCCAGGGCATGGCTGACCGCCGGCTGGGTCAGGTTGAGCACCCGGGCGGCCCGGGTCAGCGAGCCCTCGGTATAAATGGCGTCAAATACCACGAACAGGTTGAGGTCGAAGCGCGAAACATGCATCAGACTAATCCGGAATTATTGTGATGATTCATTGGATTTATTGAAACGCCCTGCCTAGCATCGGTCAATGGGCTTATTCCATTCAACAACGGCATGAATGATTTCACTATGACGGCATCACAACGGGTATTGATCACCGGCGGCGCCTCCGGGCTGGGGCGCGCCATGGCGGAAAGCTGGCTGCGCGACGGCGCCCGGGTACTGATCGGCGACGTCAACGAGGAGCGGGGCCGGGACACCCTGGCGGCACTGGCCGACCTGCCCGGCACGCTGGAATTCATTCACCTGGACGTGCGTGATGCCGCCAGTCTCAACAATGCCCGTGAATGGCTGGAACAACACTGGGGCGGGCTGGATGTGCTGGTCAACAATGCCGGCGTGGCCGCCGCCGCACGCATCGACCGGGGCGACATGGCGGACTGGGACTGGATCTTCGATATCAACGTGAAAGGCGTGGTGCGCGGCTGCAAGGTGTTCGTGCCGCTGATGAAACGCCAAGGCCAGGGCCATATCGTCAATATCGCCTCGCTGGCCGGCCTGCTCAACGCGCCGGTGATGGGCAGCTACAACGTCACCAAGGCCGGTGTCATTGCCCTGTCGGAAACCCTGCGCTACGAGCTGGCACCCTATGGCATTCACACCACGGTGGTGTGCCCCGGCTTTTTCCGCACCAACCTGCACGAATCCATGCGCACGCCGGAGCCGGGCATGATCGAAACCGTGGACAAGCTGCTCTCCAGCAACGAGCTCACCGCCGCGCAGATTGCCGACATGGTCAAACAGGCGGTGGCTCGCCGGCAGTTCTTCCTGCTGCCACACAAGAGCGGCCGCCGGGCCTACTGGTTCAAGCGCTTTCTGCCGCCGGTGTTCGGTCGCATCATGCTGAAGGGCGCCGACCGCCTGAAGCGTAAACTGGAAAACGCCGAGAACGCCTGATGCCAGTGATCTATCTGATCCGCCACGGTCAGGCCAGTTTTGGCAAGGCGGACTACGATCAGTTGTCCGAGGCTGGCTGGGAACAGAGCCGCATTCTCGGCCGCGCCCTGCAGAACCAGCAGCTGGGCCTGCCCCGGGCAATCTGCGGCACCATGCGCCGGCACCGGGAAACCGCCGAAGCGGCTCTGGGCGAGCTGGGCCTGCCCAGGGACTGGCATACCGATACCGGTTTCAATGAATACAACCATGAAGCCCTGCTGGCCGTGGACTGGCCACTGGCCAGCGACCGGGCGGCTCTGGCCCAATGGCTCAGCCAGCAGGACAACCCGCGCAAGGTGTTCCAGGCGCGCTTCGAGCAGGCCCTGCGCCGCTGGCAGCGCGGTGACGGCGACTATCCGGAAAGCTGGCCGGCCTTTCGCGAGCGGGTGCTGGCGAGCACCTACTCACTGGGCAACACCCTGAGTAGTGGCGACAGCGCCCTGGTATTCACCTCCGGCGGCGCCATCAGCGTGATCATCCAGCATCTGCTGGGGCTGGATGACGAGGCGCTGATCACCTTCAACCGCAATCTGATCAACACCAGCATTACCCGCCTGCTGGTCAACGCCGGCCGTCTGCGGCTGGCCTCGCTCAATGAGCATCTTCATCTGCCCGGCGACCAGGTTACCTACCGCTGACCGATCGCTGAGAGTGCCGCGACAGTCGCTTGTTTTCACCCCCCAGACGCGTTTTGATAAACGCTCGCAGAGAAAAGGAGAGCACCGCCATGTCCATGCGAAAAACCATCCTCATTACCGGAGCCAGTTCCGGGCTGGGCGAAGGCATGGCCCGGTTGTTTGCCGGCATGGACCGGGACCTGGCCCTGTGCGCCCGTCGCACCGACCGGCTTGAGACCCTCAAGGCAGACCTGGAGAAGGAGTACCCGGATATCCGTGTGCTGATCAAGCCACTGGACGTGACGGACTACGAGCAGGTATTCGCGGTATTCGACGCCTTTCGCACCGAACTGGGCAGCATCGACCGGGTGATCGTCAACGCCGGTATCGGCAAGGGGCAGCCGATCGGCACCGGTTACTTTCACGCCAACCGCCAGACCGCGGAAACCAATTTCATTGGCGCCCTGGCCCAGTGCGAGGCGGCCATGGAGATTTTCCGCGCCCAGAACACCGGCCACCTGGTGGTGATGTCGTCCGTCAGTGCCATGCGCGGCATGAAGAAAAACCTCACCACCTATGCCGCCAGCAAGGCCGGGGTGGCGTTGCTGGCCGAAGGCATCCGCTCGGAAATGCTCGGCACGCCGATCAAGGTCACCACCCTGTTCCCCGGCTTTATCCGTTCGGAGATCAATGAAAAGGTCAAAAGCACGCCTTTCATTGTGGATACCGAAACCGGTTGCCAGGCACTGGTGGATGCCATCGAGGAAGAGCTGCCCCACGCCAGCGTGCCGCGCTGGCCCTGGGCACCGCTGGGCTTCGCCATGCGCCACCTGCCGCTGAAGATGGTCAGCAAGATGATGTAAGGCAGTTAATCGTGAACCGTTGACACCAAGAGGCCGCGCCCGTCACCGGGAGCGGCCTCTTGGTGTCTGATACTGTTTTTCTGTTGTTGGCGATTCACTGCCCGTGTTCAGTCCAGCGGCCCCGGATTCTTGCGCCGCTTGACGGTGGCAAAGCCGCCCTGGGTATCCGGTGCCGCCGGTTTGTTGGCGCGGCGACCGGCGGCTTTTTTGGCTGGCGCTTTGTTCAGAGATTTTTTTCCGCCCTTCTTGGCATCCGCCTTTTTCTTCTGCTTTTTCTTCTTGCTGCCGGCGGCCTTGCCGCTGGATTTAAGATTCTTTGGGCCCAGGTAATTGCCGCGCAGCGGCTCGATGATGCGGAACTCGAAGTTCTGTTTCAGGTAGCGCTGAATGCCGGCCATCAGGTTCCATTCGTGGGCGGCGATCAGGGAAATGGCGGTGCCTTCGCCACCCACCCGGCCGGTACGGCCGATGCGGTGCACGTATTCATCGCCACTGCGCGGCATTTCGAAGTTGATCACCAGGTCCAGGCCATCCACATGGATGCCGCGGGCCGCCACGTCGGTGGCCACCAGCACTCTCACCGCGCCGCTCTTGAGGCGCTCCATGGCGAGCTTGCGCTCTTTCTGATCCTTCTCGCCATGCAGCACGAACGCCTTGATGTTACTGGCCTGCAGCACGCCGCCCAGGCGGTTGGTCTGCTCGCGGGTGTTGCTGAAGATCACCGCCTTGTCGAAGGTTTCATGGGCCAGCAGCCATTGCACCAACCGTTCCTTGTGGGCCACGTCGTCGGCAGTAATGATCTGCTGGCTGACCGCCTCGTTCAGGTCGCGCACGGAATCAAGCACCAGGGATTTCGGCTCACGCAGGACCGACTCGACCATTTTCTGCATGGCGTTACCGCCACCGGTGGCGGAGAACAGCAGGGTCTGGCGTGCCTGTCGGCACTCGCCGGCCAGGCGCAGCACATCATCGCCGAAGCCCATGTCGAGCAGGCGATCGGATTCATCCAGGATCAGCACTTCCAGGTCCTGCAGCAGCAGATTGCCGGCCTCCAGGTGCTCGATCAGGCGGCCCGGCGTGCCGATCAGGATTTCCGGGTTCTTGCGCATCTTCGCCGCCTGTACCTTGAAATCCTCACCGCCGGTAATCAACTCGGCCTTGATAAAGGTATAGCGGGCCAGCGCTTCCACCTGCTTGAGGGTCTGCTGGGCCAGCTCGCGGGTGGGCAACAGGATCAGCGCACGGGTGTCGGTACGCGGTCGCGAATGCTGCATCAGCTGATGCAGCAGCGGCAGCAGGAAGGCCGCGGTCTTGCCGCTGCCAGTGCGGGCCACCACCCGCAGATCCTGGCCTGCCAACGCCTCGGGAATGGCGGCCGTCTGCACCGGCGTGGGGGTGGTGATTTCCAGCTCGTCGAGGGCCCGGATCAGGCGCTCATGCAGTTTCAGATCGGCAAACGAGGACATAGGTTTGGGCACTCCGCTATCAAGGCGGGCATTGTACCGGTTATCCGCTCTGCGAGTTAATCTTCCGTAGCCAGGGGGCCGATACGGGCAAAGCGCGGCTGGATTTTGCCGTCGCGCTCCACCGTTTCGGTGAACATGGCTAGCGGCCGCACCCACAGGGCCCGCTCGCCGTACAGCGGTCGATAGACCACCAGGGTCTCGCCGCTTTCCGAGTGGGTGGCGGTACCGATCACCTGATACTCGTTACCCTTGAAGTGCCGGTAACGGCCGGGTAGCAGCTCAGCCATCGCTGTCACCCACATTGGTGCGCGCCAGCCGCTCGGCAATCACCGCCAGCACCTGGGGATTCCAGGTCAGCCCGACATGGGTGCCGGTGACTTCCACATTCTCGGTATTGTCCGACTCGTCCTCCAGGCTACAGGGCCAGGAGACGATGCCATCCTGTTTGGTATAGACGGCGGTGCAGGGTACCGGCGGCGCCTGGATACGTTTGCGAAAGGCCTCCATGTCCGGCTTGGCACGGCGCGGATTGAACAGCGAAAACAGGGTGGAGACATTATTGGCTTCCGGGTCACCGTTAATCGGGCTGCCCAGGGTAAAGACATGGCTGACCCGGTCCGGGAAGGCCCGCGCCAGCTCCCGGGCGAACACCCCGCCCAGGCTCCAGCCGACCAGCGCCACCGGCTGGCCATGGCGGGTGGCAATGGCCTGCAGCTGGGTGACCAGCAACTCCCTGCGGCGCCGGTTCATGCCCAGGTTAGTACCCTGGGCCCAGCCATAGCTGGTGAAATTCAGCTTGGCCAGGCTACGCCGCAATGGCCGGGTGGTCACATCGCTGGCGCCGAAACCGGGTAGTACCAGCACCGGTTGCCCCTCGCCCTGGGGCAGTTGACGATGGCCCAGACCGCGCAGCAGATAACGCCCGTAGGACAGCACGGCACGGCTTTCTCCCAGCAACAGGGACAGGGGCGGGGCGGAATGGGGTTCGTTCATAGCGCGTCAATCCAGCACAGTGCTCCACGCATCACCGTGGCAAAACACGTTCAGAGGGTTTCATGCAGCATAGCCCGTGTACCGGTGTAGGCAAGGACCCAAATGCCGGACGCCCGTGCAGCAAGGTCAATGGGGCTTAGGATTTTTACGGTATTCCGCTAGCCGGAACCGGCGCATGCCCAGGGCATACTCGCTGGCCAGCCCCGGAAACAGGGAATGATTTTCGCCATGCTCATCCAGATACCAGCTCTGGCAACCGGAGGTCCAGGACGTGTAGCGCATGCGTTTTTGCAGCCTGCGATGCCAGCGCTGCATTACCGATTGGCGAACGCTGATCCAGTTGAAGTTGTGTTTCAGCACAGCAGCTACGGCCTGGGTAATGTAGCGGGCCTGGGCTTGCGTATAGATAAGTACCGAGGTGTGCCCGGGGCCGGTATTGGGCCCCAGCATCATGAAGAAGTTGGGGATGCCGCTGATCGCGACCCCGCGATAAGCCTTGCCTCCGGGGCCGGCCCATAGCTCATCGAGGCTGACACCGTCCAGGCCGCGGATGTCGAACGGCGGCCGACAGAAATCTACCCGAAAGCCGGTCGCCAGAATCACCGCGTCCACGGTCACCTCCCTGCCACTGTCGGTACGCAGGCCGTTTTTGGTGAAGCCGGCAAGGCCATCCGTCACTACCTCCACATTGGGTTGCTGTAACGCCGGGTAGTACTCATTGGAGAACAGCACCCGCTTGCAGCCAATGTGGAAGTGCGGCGTCAGGGTACGGCGCAACTGAGGGTCACGGATTTTTTTCAGATTGCGCCGCGCCAGCCGCTCAAGGATTTTCTGTAACGGCGAATCAAGAATCACCATGGGGCCAAACACCAGCTCGCTGAAGGCCAGGATGCCGCCACGCAGGGCTTTCTGCAGCAGCGGCAGACGATGAAACCACCGCCGAGCGCGATCGCTGACCGCCGGATTGAGCTGTGGCAACACCCAGGGGGCCGTGCGCTGAAACAGGGTCAGGTGTGCTACCCGGGACTGAATCGCCGGCACCACCTGGATGGCACTGGCGCCGGTGCCGATGACTGCCACGCGCTTGCCCCCGAGATCATAATCACGGTCCCAGCGAGCGGTATGCATGACCTTGCCGGTAAAGCCTTTCTGCCCGGGTATGGTTGGCCAACGGGGACTAACCAGCCCACCCACCGCAGAGACCACCAGGCGCGCCCGGTAATGGCGATTGTCGAGAGTATGCAGGTGCCATTCCCCGGCCTGCTGGTGGAACTCGCCGGCAATCACCTGTTGCTGGAATTTCAGGTGCCTGCCCAGCGCGTATTTATCCACGCAGTGCTCGATATAGGCGCGGATTTCGTCGCAACCGGAATAGGCAAAGCGCCAGTCGGGGTTGGGCTCGAAGGAATAGGAATA
>JAWVWY010000125.1:0-9438 GCA_033723495.1 Alcanivorax sp.
AATCCCAGAGTGATCAGAATCAGGACATCACCAATGCGCATCACGGCTTTCTGGAAATGCGAGCGGCTGCCGGCACTTTCCACCAGCTGAGCGGTCTGGCCGAAAAAAGTGTTGCTGCCGGTGGCAGTTACCCGGGCTTTCATCTGGCCGGCCTTGGCAATGGAGCTGGAGTAGACGGTGTCGCCGGTTTTCTTGTCCACCGGCAGGGACTCGCCGGTGAGGGCGGACTGGTCGACACTGAGGTAATCGCCGTCCAGCAATTCCACATCCGCCGGCACGATATTGCCCAGGTGCAGCATGACGATATCGCCAGGCACCAGTTGCCGGGCCGGCAGCTCCTGCCAGAGGGAATCACGCAGCACGTGGGCCTTGAGCGCCAGGTTCTTTTTCAGGGCGGCGATGGCATTGTCCGCCTTGTATTCTTCACGGAAGCCGGCAATGGCGTTAATCAGCAGCATGATGGCGATGATGCTGAAGTCTTCCCAGCGCTGCACCGCGGCGGAGAGAATCGCGGCAATCTCGATCATCCAGGGAATCGGCCCCCACAGAAACGACAGAAAGCGCCGTAGCGGGCTGATGTGTTTTTCCGTAATGGCATTGGGGCCGTAGGTTTGTAGCCGCTGCTGTGCCTCGGCATTGCTCAGGCCGGTGGCCGGATCGGTCTTTGCCTCTGCGGGTGGTGTTGGTTGTGCATTGTCGTTCATTGGCGGTTCCCGGCAGTAAGAAAGGCCCCTGGCGCCTTCCCGATTCACTCAGGCCGGCAGCGATAATCAGGCCGCCGGGTAACCGATCGTCTGGGCAAGCACAATGCGCTGATCGGGCAGCAGGCCGATGGCGTCCACCAGTTCGTCCCGGTTGATCAGGCCTCGCACTACTGTGGCCAGCCCTTCGGAGGCACAGAACAAATAGACATTCTGCGCAATGAAGCCGGCATTGGCCGCGCAGTAGAAACGGCGCTCGTCGTCATCGCTGGCGGCAACCCGAGTCAGGTCGGCGACATACAGCAGATTGACCGGGGCACTGGCAACAAACTCCTGCAGGCCGGTAAGGGCGCGGATATCCTCTGGAATAACCGGGGTTAAACCGTTTTCGGCGGGGCAATAGCAGTACAGCCCGTTAGTCAGGGCCACGTAAAGGTCGATTTCCTGCCAGTTTCGCGCCGACGGGGCGGTGCGCCCACCCGTTTCCTGACGGTTAATACCAAAGGCCGCCCAGAGCAGATCGGAAAGGGTTTGCAGGGAGAGAACCCTATGACTGAATTCACGGTCACTGTGGCGCTGTCGTAATGCCGTTAATAACGGCATTCCCCCGTCGGTTTGCGGAGCAGGCAACGAAATCGCCGTATTCGGTGCATGGTGCATAAGGCCCTGTCCTTGTCAGCCCGTATTGTCAATCTATGCCGGCTGATTGGCACCGGCATTGATCGTCGTCAATGTCGGCGGTGGTATGCGCAGCCGGATAAACCATGGCCCCGGTGCCAGGAATACCGCCTGCGGCTGTTCCCGGTCACGCGGGGGCATGGTGAAGAGGGGAGAACGATCATGCGGTATGACCCGGCGTCTGCCGTTTGGCCAGTACCCACAGCGCATCCGCCCCAATCAGAACGCCGACGGCCACATGGTTCCAGGTGGCCCAGTTGTCGCTGCTAAAGTTGAGAACGAAGGGCGCAATCACGATCCACAGGGCGATCACCGCATTGACCCATTCTTCCCACTTTTGCGGTTTGGATAACGCCCAGATAGAGAAGAATACGACCAGTAAGCCGGAAACATAGGCATTCCACATGCCGTTTGTGGTGGCCGATCCGATACCGACGGTTGGCGCGATAAAAAGCCACACGCCAAGCATCAGAATAAACGAGTCCTGCCATCGTCTGTTGATCTGCATGACACACCTCCATGAATGTGAGTAGCGCTTTGTTTGAAAGCCTGATTAAAACTAGGCCCGCATCGCATACAGATTCTGACTTCAATCAAAAATCACCACATTGTGGCTGCCGTGTTCGCCTGGAGGTGCACATTTCAGCGCTTGATGGGGGGCACAAAATGTCCACCGGGAGGGTGTTGATTCAAGTCAAATGACGGTGGTGATCAATCCCCGAGTATGAACCCTGAACGAAAGGCCGAATCACCAAGCAAGCTTTCCATACGGACAGGGGGATGCCGAAAATGGGTACCAGAAAATGTGTGTTTTGGATTGGTCTGTTATGCCTGATGCAAATTCTGCAGGGCGCGTACGCAGGCAAGACGCATTCCGGAGTACATCCGGTGGAGGCCTATGGCGTGCCGGGGATGTTGTTCGGTATGGAAGGGCTGTCGGCGTGTATGGGCATGATGCATGGCGACGGCTACCCGCCCTCTCTGGGGCTGACTGACAAGCAGCAGGAACAGATCGATGCGATCTGGGATAACTACTGGGACAAGAACTGGTCAATGATGGCCCAAATGGATGTCCGTTATTCGGACCTGCTGACCCTGCAAGGGCAGGAGCAGCCGGACATCAACAAGATGATGGCCCTGTATCGTGAACTCAACGATATGCAGCTGACGTTGATGGAAAGTCAGTTGCGCACCCGCCGTCAGGCGGATGAGGTGCTCACCAGCGAGCAGCGCCAGCAAATACAGCAACTGCGGCACTGGATGCTGGAGAGCTGGTAGGCCATGGATTATTCACTGATAAGGAAGGGCCGGCAGGCGACCGTCGTTAATGCCAATCTTGATAACTACGAACAGGTCTGTCGTGACTTTTCCTGGCAACAGGTAGCACAGGCAGTACCGGGCTTTGTGGATGGAGGCCTCAACATGGGCTTTGAAGCGGTGGACCGTCATCTCAATACGCCGGTGGCCGATCAGATGGCGATCCGCTTTCTGCCCAGAGAGGGCGGCTCGCCGGTGCAGGAGATTAGTTACCGAGAGTTGGCGCGGCTCAGTAATCGCTTTGCCAATGTGCTGGCCCGCCATGGTGTGCTGCCTGGGGAGCGGGTCTTCTGTCTGTCCCATCGTTGCCCGGCGCTGTACCAAGCCGCCCTGGGAACGCTAAAGCATGGCGGCGTATTCAGCCCATTGTTCGCCGCCTTCGGTCCGGAGCCCATTCGTTCGCGCATGGCGATCGGTCAACCTGCTGTGGTGGTAACCAGTACCCGATTGTACCGCAAAAAGCTGGCGTCCTGGATACATCAGTTGCCTTCGCTAAAGTGCATTCTGCTGATTGACGAGGAGCAGCCGTTGCCGGCAGGGACACTCTCTCTGGCGCAGCAGATGGCGCAGGCCAGCAGTGTCTATCAGGTTCGGGCTACCCGCCCCGGGGACCCCGCCTTGCTGCACTTTACCAGCGGTACCACCGGCCGCCCCAAAGGCGCCATCCATGTCCATGAGGCAGTGCGCTTTCATTATCTGTCTGCTTTCTATGCGCTGGACCTGCATGGCGATGATATCTACTGGTGCACCGCCGACCCGGGTTGGGTGACCGGCACCTCCTACGGCATTATCGCGCCGCTGGCCCTGGGCGTGACGATGGTGGTGGACGAGGCGGAGTTCGATGCCGAGCGCTGGTATCGCACTCTGCAGGATCAGAAAGTGACGGTCTGGTACACCGCGCCCACGGCGATTCGCATGCTGATGAAATACGGTCAGCAGCTGGCCGGGCAGTATGATCTTTCCGGCTTGCGATTTCTGGCCAGCGTCGGCGAACCGCTCAACCCGGAAGCGGTGATCTGGGGCAGGGACACGCTGGGATTACCCTTTCACGATAATTGGTGGCAGACCGAAACCGGCGGCATCATGGTGGCCAATTACGCCAGTATGGATATCAAGCCCGGCTCCATGGGCCGTCCGTTACCGGGCATCGAAGCCGCCATTGCCGCGCGTACCGAGCAGGGCATGGTGCTGATCGATGACCCTGAGGAGACCGGCGAGTTGGTGCTCAAGGCCGGCTGGCCTTCCATGTTCCGCGGCTACCTGAACGAAGACGCGCGCTATCAGCAATGCTTTGTCGATCACTGGTATTTCACCGGTGATCTGGCCCGCCGCGATGCCGATGGTTATTTCTGGTTCGTGGGGCGTGCCGACGATGTGATCAAATCCGCCGGCCACCTGGTTGGCCCGTTCGAGGTGGAATCGGCACTGATGGAGCACCCGGCGGTGGCCGAAGCCGGCGTGATCGGTGTTCCCGATGAGGTCAGTGGTGAATCCATCAAGGCGTTCGTGGCCCTGCGGCCGGGCTATCAGGACGGTGACGCGCTTTACCGTGAAATTCTCGGTCTGGCCCGCAAGCGGCTGGGGCCGGCGGTGGCACCAAAAACCCTGGCGTTCTGCGCCAGCCTGCCGAAAACCCGCAGTGGCAAGATCATGCGCCGCCTGCTCAAGGCCCGGGAACTGGGGCTACCGGAAGGTGATACCTCCACGCTGGAAGGGAATGCCAATGACTGAGGCCCATACCGAACGCCGCCCCAAGCTGCGCATCAGCCGCGACCACCTGCTGATGCTGCTGGAAAAAATGCTGCGTATCCGTCACTTCGAGGAAAAGTGCGCCGAGCTTTATACCCTGGAGAAAATTCGCGGTTTCCTGCACCTCTACGTGGGCGAGGAAGCGGTGGCCACCGGCGTGACTCATACTCTGCAGCCCGATGATGCGGTCGTGGCCACGTACCGTGAACATGGCCATGCCCTGCTACGGGGAATTCCCATGGGGCGTGTGCTGGCGGAAATGTATGGCAAGGTCGAGGGGTGTAGCCGTGGCCGCGGTGGTTCCATGCACCTGTTCGATGCCAATGCCCGTTTCTTTGGGGGAATGCCATTGTCGCCGGCGGCCTGCCGCTGGCAGTGGGTCTGGCGCTGGCCGATAAACTGGCCGGGCGCAACAATGTGACGGTGTGCTTCTTCGGCGAGGGCGCCGCGGCGGAAGGGGCCTTTTACGAAAGCCTGAACCTGGCGTCACTATGGCAGTTGCCGGTGTTGTTCGTCTGCGAGAACAACCTCTATGCCATGGGCACGGCCCTGAGCCGCTCGCAGGCGCAGATCGACGTCACCGAAAAGGCCCGGGTCCACCGGATTCCCGCCCAGTCCGTGGACGGCATGAATGTGGTGGATGTGGAGGCCGCCGCCCGCCAGGCGGTCACGGCGATCCGCGAAGGGCTGGGGCCACGCTTTCTGGAATGCCATACCTACCGCTACCGTGCTCACTCCATGTTTGACCCGCAGTTGTACCGTGACCGGCAGGAAGTGGAGGACTGGAAGCAATACGACCCGGTTCTGCAGTTACGTCACTGGCTGGAAAAAAACGGCGAACTGGATGCCGACCAGCTGGCGCGCATGGCGCAGACCGTGGATGAGGAAATCGCGGCCGCTGAGGTCTTTGCCGAGGCCGGGCATGAGGAAGCGGTGGCGTCAATCACTGAGCATGTTTACCGGCCCGCCGAACCACATCTGCCACCGCCAAAGGCGCCGCCGCAAACGGGGGAAATTACCTACCGGGACGCCTGCCGACTGGCCCTGCAGGAAGCGCTGCAAAATGATGAGCGGGTTTTCCTGATGGGCGAGGATGTAGGCCGATATGGCGGTTGCTACGCGGTCAGTCGCGGCCTGCTGGAGCAATTCGGTGAACAGCGGGTGCGCGATACGCCGCTGTCGGAAAACGGCTTTACCGGCGCCGGTATCGGTGCCGCCCTGGGCGGGCGCCGCCCCGTCGTGGAAATCATGACGGTCAATTTCAGTCTGCTGGCCCTGGATCAGATTGTTAACACCGCGGCGTCGCTGCTGCATATGTCCGGCGGCCAGTTCAACGTGCCGCTGGTGATACGCATTGCCACCGGCGCCAGCCGGCAGCTGGGCGCCCAGCATTCCCACAGCCTGGAGAACTGGTTTGCCCATGTGCCCGGGCTCAAGGTGCTGGCGCCGGCCACCCTGGAGGATGCCCGCTACATGTTGTGGGCGGCACTGCAGGACCCCAACCCGGTGGTGATTTTCGAGCACGTGCAGCTGTACAACCGTCAGGGCACCCTGCAGCCTCGTGCCGATGGTGTGGACCTGGTGCGGGCGGCGATCCGCCGGCCCGGCAGGGATCTGTCCCTGATCACCTACGGCGGTAACCTGCACAAGGCGCTGGAGGCGGCCGAACAACTGGCCACCGAGGGTATCGAGGCCGAGGTAATTGATCTGCGCGTATTGCGGCCGCTGGATGAGGATACCCTGTTTGAGTCGCTCAGTCGTACCCACCGGGCGGTGATCGTCGACGAAGGCTGGAAAAGCGGCAGCCTGGCCGGTGAAATCAGTGCCCGGCTGGCGGATCAGGCCTTCTGGCAACTGGACGCGCCGCTGTGCCGGGTGTGCTCCCTGGAAGTGCCGATGCCCTATGCTGCGCACCTGGAGCAGGCGGTATTGCCGCAGGTGGAGACCATCGTCGCTGCCTGCCGGGGGGTTATGGAGGCGCAGGCATGAGCCGGGACTTTGTCATGCCATCGCTGGGCGCCGACATGGCCAGCGCCACCCTGCTGGAATGGTGGGTCAAGCCGGGTGACCGGGTCAAAAAGGGCGATGTCATCGCGGTGGTGGAAACCAGCAAGGGGGCCATTGAAATCGAGGTGTTCACCGATGGTGTGGTGGAAGAGATTCTGGTGCCGGCCGGGCAGGAGGTGGCGGTGGGTACGGTGATGGCACACATTGACGCTGCCGAGGGGGACGCGGAGGCAGGACCGGCATCCACACCGGCATCTGCACCGGCATCTGCACCGCGACCCGGCGTCGAGTCTGGATCGGAACCGGCAGAGCCATCGGCACAGCCGCCGGCAGAGCCACAGATAGAGCCACCGACACCCACCGTCCAGCCTGAACGCCCGGGACAATCGCAGACTGCCATCGGGAAACGACAGCCGGTTTCGCCGGCGGCGCGCCGGCTGGCCCGGGAGCAGGGGCTGGATCTGGCTATGTTACAGGGGGCGGGCAAGACCGTGCATCGGCAGGATGTGAAGCAGGCGCTGGCTACCCAGACACCGGCCACGCCGGCGCCGGAGGTGGCCTCCAGCCGTCCGGATCGCCCGGGCATGCGCCAGGCCATCGCCGCCGCCATGACCCGCTCCAAACGGGAGATCCCGCATTATTACCTGGCCGAGCGCATCGATCTGCGTGCGGCCAGTGTGTGGCTGAGTCAATTCAACAGTGAGCGACCGCCGCAACAGCGCCTGCTGATGTCTGCGCTGTTGCTGCGGGCCACCGCGCTGGCATTGCAGCAATACCCGCAAATGAACGGTTTTTATCGCGATGACCATTTCCTGGCCGGGGCGGGGATTCATATGGGGGTGGCCATCAGTCTGCGCGGTGGCGGCCTGGTGACGCCGGCCATCCATGAAGTGGACAAGCTGTCCCCGCCGGACCTGATGCGCCACCTGCTGGATATGACCGAGCGGGCGCGGCGGGGCCAGTTGCGCAGTTCCGAGGTGACGGATGCCACGGTCACGGTGACCGCCCTGGGTGAGCGTGGCGTGGAGAGTGTCTACGGGGTGATTTTCCCGCCGCAGGTGGCCATTGTCGGTTTCGGAAAGGTGAGCGAGCAGCCCTGTGTGGTCGGTGATGGCATCGCCATTCATCCGATGGTGCAGGCAACACTGGCCGCCGATCACCGGGTCAGTGACGGTCACCTGGGGGCCCGCTTCCTGGCGGCCATCGCCACCCGGCTGCAACATCCGGAACAGTTATGACCTTGCCGACGCGGAGACCTGCGCCATGAATCAACAAGCAATGCGTGCTGCGGTGATTGAGGAACTGACCCGTATCGCGCCGGATATTGACCCGGCCGGCGTTGATGATAACGTCAGCCTGCGTGACGAATACGATCTGGATTCCATGGATTCGCTCAACCTGGCGGCGGCGCTCCACCAGCGCCTGGGCATTGCCATTCCGGAAGCGGACTTTGCCCGGTTACAGACCCTGGGGGATCTGCTGGCTTACCTGGGTGACTAATTATCTCCGCTGGTTTTTTCGAACAGGCTCTGTAGGCCGCCGACGCGGGCCATGGCCAGAAGATCCGGTGTCAGGTTCTGCCAGTGCAGAGTGATACTGCGCTGGCGAGCAAGGCGCAACCAACCGAGCAGCAGGGCAATGCCGGCACTGTTGCTGTAGCCCACGTCACGCAGATCCACGGTGCAGTCATCGCGCTGTTGTTGTAGCCAGGCGGTTAACCTGTGGTCCACTGACAGCACCGAGTCGAAATCCAGAGCACCGCTCAGGTAGACGGTGCGGCCTTCCATACGTGCACCGGCCGCGCTCGTTGAAGGATTAGCCGGCATTGGCGTTGCCCCAGTTCTCGATGGCCTGGTCCACATCACCCCGGGCCTTTTCCACGCCGTTGGCAAACTGGGTGCGGTAGAGCTGGCCGAAGTTGACGCCATCCACGGTCACATTGCGGACCTTCCAGCCGCCGTCTCGAAATTCACGCATGCTGTAAAACACCTGGTAAACCTTGCCGCTGCTGGAATAGATTTCCTGCAGTACCGTGGCGCGATGGTTTTTGGCTTCGCCGCCCGGCGGCACCGAGACGCTAATGCGTTCGCCATTGAAGGCCAGTAGGGAATCCGCATAGGTGGTGATCACGGTCTCGCGCAGTTTGCTGGCAAAGCGGCTGATACGCTGCTGAAATTGCTGTTTTTCCTGCTCCGTCTTCAGTGACTGGTAAAGCCGGGCGCTGGCATAGGTGGCCATCACACCGCGGGCAAAGCCGTCAAAATCCACCACCGGCAGCAGCACGTCACTGACCTGGTCGTAGTAGCGCTGCGGGTTTTCCTTGTAGTAACTCCTGGCCTGGGTGGAGAGGGCCAGAATCCGGTCAGTGGTGTTTTTCACCACCGCCAGCGGGGTGGCGTCGGGTGTGGCCGCCAGTGACTGGCCGGCCAGTATCGTCAGCAACAGGGCCACAACAAGGCGGACGGATTGTCGGTAAGTCATTGCGCCCCCGGTTTCTTGTCAAAGAGGTTGCTGAGAACGGTGCCGATCAGATCTTCCAGCACGATGGCCGACTGGGTGTCATGAATTTCGTCGCCGTCCTTGAGTATATCCGCGCTGCCGCCGACGCTGATGCTGACATATTTTTCCCCCAGCACTCCGGAGGTCTTGATGGCCGCGATGCTGTCGTCGGTGATGTAGTCGACGCGCTTGTCGATGGCCATATCAACGGTGGCGCGCACGCTGACCGGGTCGAGGCGGATATCCGTGACACGGCCCACCAGCACCCCGGCAATGGTGACCTTGGCGCGTGGCGTCAGGCCGGAAACATTGTTGAAGTGGGCTTCCAGCCGGTAAGTTTCGGCGCCATTGTTGCGGATGTTCAGGCCGCTGATCTGGATGGCCAGGTAGGCCAGCGCCAGGATGCCGGCGAGCATGAAGATGCCGACGCTGATTTCGATGGTTTGTTTGCGCATCAGTCCACTCCAAACATCATGGCGGTAAGCAG
>JAWVWY010000126.1:0-9370 GCA_033723495.1 Alcanivorax sp.
CGGCCCTGGTACTGGAAACCATTGCTCAACAACAGGTCGCTGATACCGTTGTCCTGCTCGATCTTGCCGCTCTTGGCCCACACCGTCAGCAACCGGTCGGCTTCCCCTTCCGGCTGAAAACTGGCATCCGCCACAAACACATTCTCTAACACCCCATCCTTGCGATTGAGGTGCTCGGCATAGGTAACCCGCTGGGAATCACCGGAGCCCTTCGACTGGAAGCGGCCGGGCGTCAGCAACTCAAGCACCGAGCGGTCCTTCTGCTGCTCAAAGATACGGTTTACCTCGGCATCCCCTCTGGGGGTCACATAGAGACTGAAAGCAGCAATCAGACAGGTTGCCATGAACAGCGGCAACATCAGTGAACGAACGATACGCCCATGCCCCTGACCACCGGCCTGCAACACCACCATCTCGTTATCCATGTACATGCGCCCCAGGGAAAGCAGCACGGCGACATAGAGGCTGAGAGGCACCAGCATCTGCAGGAACTCCGGCAATCGGAAAGCTATCAGCTGGAACAGAACATCGGCGGCAATCTCACCGGCCGCAGCCTCGGCCAGGTAACGAATAAACTTACCACTGATCAGCACCATCACCAGAATGAAGGTGACCACGACAGTGGTAATGAAGACCTGCCGGTTAATATAGCGATGAAGAATCAAGATTCAGTCCACCTGTCATCATTGATCTGGCAGGCACAGCCGGCCTGGTAACGGCGCGAAACCACTCCGCGCGGCCGAATAAAAACGGGCAATCACGGGGTTGCTGCTCCGAAAACCGCCCTGCCAATGGTGGCATTGTAACTGAGTGCCCGGCCAAGGTGATAATGACTGAGTAAATCCTGCCCGGTTAAATACCGATACGTTGCGTTTACGCGCCGGACAGCCCACTATTTCTGCATCTTGCCATATGCCGGCCCGTCCTTCCGACGGCGCCGGCCTGTCACTCACATGGAGATCGCATGGATTACGTCGTCAGCCACCGAGCCCTGGAAACCCTGAAAGCCGACGCCCTGGTTCTGGTGCTCGACAGCCATACTCAGCTTCCCGATACCCTGCCGGAAACGACCCGCGACCAGCTGGCAGCCTTTATCAAGGCCGGCGACTTTACCGGCAAAAAAGGCCAACAGGTCTGGCTGCATCAGCCCCGGGGGCTTGCCGCCAGCCGTATCCTGCTGGTTGGCAGCGGTGACAAGAGTCCGGACAACCAGGCCTGGCTGCAACTGGTCGACAAGGCTATCAAGGCCCTCAGCCAGGCACCGGTCAAACAGGCCGTCTGGCTGCTCGACGACCTGCTGGCCGCGTCACTGCAATGGCAGGTTCGTGAGGGCACTCGTGTGGCCACGGAAAGCCTGTATCGTTTTGACGAATACCGCAGCAAGCCGGATACCGGCAATACGCTGAAGAAACTGACCTTCTGGCACAGCGAACGGGATGTCTCCCTGAGCCAGGCCTGCAAAACCGGTCAGGCGGTGGCGGCCGGCGTCAAGCTGGCCCGTGACCTGGGCAACCGCCCGCCGAACGATTGCTTCCCGGCGTATCTGGCAGAGCAGGCGCGAGAACTGGGCAAGGCCTACAGCAAACTGACGGTGAAAGTGATCAGCGAAGCCCAGGCGGAAAAAATGGGCATGGGCGCCTTCTGCGCCGTGGCCCGGGGCTCTGAGCGGGAAGGCAAGCTGATCATCATGGAATACAAGGGCGCCAAGCCCGCCAAGGAAGGCCCGGTGGCGCTGGTTGGCAAGGGGATCACCTTTGATACCGGCGGCATATCCCTCAAGCCCGGCGCCAGCATGGATGAGATGAAATATGACATGGGTGGCTCCGCCAGCGTATTCGGCAGCGTCAAGACCGTCTGCGAACTGGACCTGCCGATTCACCTGGTCGCGGTGGTGGCTGCGGCGGAAAACATGCCTGATGGCGGTGCCGCTCGCCCCGGCGATATCGTCAAGACCCTGTCTGGCCAAACCGTGGAAATCCTCAACACCGACGCCGAAGGCCGGCTGGTTCTGTGTGATGCCCTCACCTATGTGCAGCAAAAGTACAAACCGCACACCGTGATCGACATCGCCACCCTCACCGGCGCCTGCGTTGTCGCCCTGGGCGCTCACGCTCAAGCGGTCTACGCCAATGACGACGCGCTCAGCGACGCACTGCTGGCTGCCGGCAAGGAGACTGGGGACCGCGGCTGGCCCATGCCGCTGTGGGAGGATTACCAGAGCCAGCTGGACAGCCCCTTTGCCGATATGCAGAACATCGGTGGCCCCAAGGCCGGCTCCATCACCGCCGCCTGCTTCCTGCACCGCTTTGCCCGTGAGGTAAAGTGGGCGCACCTGGATATTGCCGGCACCGCCTGGATCAGTGGCGGCATGACCAAGGGCGCCACGGGTCGGCCAGTACCCATGCTTACCCGCTATCTGATGGATCTGACCTAAGACCTGCCGCACCACGCGACATGCTTTTCGGCGTGTTGCGTGTTGCGTGTTGCGTGCGAGCATTTAATGACTGAAGTCACTTTCTATCTCAGCGCCAAGGCTGGCGATGGCATTCGGCAGATGCTGGCCTGGCGCATCGCCGACAAAGCCCTGCGCCAGCAGCGCCTGGTCTACGTGCATTGCCGGGACGCAACAGAGGCTGAGCAGCTGGATAGCCTTTTCTGGGAAAGCCCGCACACCGGTTTCCTGCCCCACGGACTGGCTGTCGAAGGCTTCGCACCGGTTACCCTCGGCCACGGCCAGGACCCGGGAAACCACCATGATGTGCTGATCAACCTGACCGATCAGGTACCGGACTTTGCCTCTCGCTTCCAGCGCATTGCAGAGGTGGTCAGTGGAGCGGACAATGAACGTGAACAGGGCCGGCAGCGGTTTCGCTTCTACCGTGACCGGGGGTTCCCGGTGACCACCCATGAGCTTGGCTGACATGAAGAAAGACGGCAAAAACAAACAGAAACAGGACCTGCTAAAGGAGCTGAACGATGTCCAGCATCTGCTGGATGGTGAAGACACCCCTCCCGGCACGGCCACCACCAACGCCCAGGATCCGGAACACATCCGCAAGCTCGCCATGCAGCGCGCCAACCCTTTTCTCGGCACCCGGACTCCGGCCACAGAACCCGCCAGACCGGCGGCGCCCAGCCAGCCGCCCCCGGCACCAGCGGCGCTGTCCGAGACCGAACTGGACCGTATGGTCGACACGCTGGTCGACCAGGCCCTGCCCAAGCTGGAACAACAGCTGCGCGCTCGCCTCAAGGCCCGTCTGCGCCAGCGCTGAGCGGCCCTTTTGCCCACCATCACCCGCTGACCCGCGACGAACCGGCCCCGCTTCGCTATAATTCGCCCTCATTTTTTGCTGGCACCGTCTAAGGCAACAGGGCGCAGACATGGACAAGACCTACCAACCCGATCGCATTGAGCAATCCTGGTACGAAAACTGGGAAAAAGCCGGTTATTTCAAGCCCTCCGGCCAGGGTGATTCCTACTGCATCATGATCCCGCCGCCGAATGTGACCGGCAGCCTGCACATGGGCCATGCGTTCCAGGACACCATCATGGATACCCTGATCCGCTATCGTCGCATGCAGGGCCGCAACACCCTGTGGCAGGTGGGTACCGACCACGCCGGCATTGCCACCCAGATGGTGGTGGAGCGCAAGCTGGCCGCCGAAGGCACCAACCGTCACGAGCTGGGTCGCGAAAAATTCCTCGAAAAGGTCTGGGAGTGGAAGGGCGAGTCCGGCGGCACCATTACCCGTCAGTTACGCCGCATGGGTGCCAGCCTGGACTGGACCCGTGAGCGCTTTACCATGGATGAGGGCCTGTCCAATGCCGTGCGCGAAGTGTTCGTGCGTCTGCACAAGGAAGGCCTGATCTACCGCGGCAAGCGTCTGGTCAACTGGGACCCGAAACTGCACACCGCCATTTCCGACCTGGAAGTGGAAAACGTGGAAGAACAGGGCCACATGTGGCACTTCCGCTATCCGCTGTCCGACGGCTCCGGCCACCTGGTGGTGGCCACCACCCGCCCGGAAACCATGCTCGGCGATACCGCCGTGGCGGTCCACCCGGAAGATCCGCGCTACAAGGACATGATCGGCAAGACCATCCGCCTGCCGCTGGCCGAACGCGATATTCCCATCATCGCCGATGACTATGTGGACCCGGATTTCGGCTCCGGCTGCGTAAAGATTACCCCCGCCCACGACTTCAACGACTACGAAGTAGGCAAGCGCCACGATCTGCCGATGATCAATATCCTGACCATCGATGCCGCGCTCAACGACGAGGTCCCCGAGGCCTATCGCGGCCTGGATCGTGTCGACGCGCGCAAGAAGGTGGTGGATGACCTGGATACACTGGGTCTGCTGGAAAAGGTCGCCGACCACACCCTGCAGGTGCCACGCGGTGACCGCTCCGGCGTCATCATCGAACCCTACCTGACCGACCAATGGTTCGTGGCGGTGGAAGAGCTGGCCAAGCCGGCTATCGCCGCAGTGGAAAACGGCGACATCCAGTTCGTGCCCAGGAATTACGAGAACATGTATTTCTCATGGATGCGTGACCTGCAGGATTGGTGCATTTCGCGCCAGCTGTGGTGGGGGCACCGCATCCCGGCCTGGTACGATGCCGACGGCAACGTTTATGTGGGCCGCAGCGAAGAGGAAGTCCGCGCCGAACATAAACTGGGCGACATCCCCCTGAACCAGGACGACGACGTCCTCGACACCTGGTTCAGCTCCGCCCTGTGGACCTTCTCTACCCTGGGCTGGCCGGAAGACACCGACGCCCTGCGCACCTTCCATCCCACCGATGTGCTGGTCACCGGCTTCGACATCATTTTCTTCTGGGTGGCGCGGATGATCATGATGACCCTGAAGTTCACCGACCAGGTGCCCTTCAAGAAGGTCTATGTGCATGGACTGGTGCGCGACAACGATGGCCAGAAAATGTCCAAATCCAAGGGCAATGTGCTTGACCCACTGGACATGATCGATGGCATCCAGCTCGATGCCCTGGTGGAAAAGCGGACCCGGGGGCTGATGCAGCCGCAGAAGGAAAAGCAGATCGCCAAGCGCACCAAAAAGGATTTCCCGGATGGCATCAACGCCTATGGCACCGACGCGCTGCGCTTTACCTTCCTGTCGCTGGCCTCCACCGGCCGCGATATCAAGTGGGACATGAACCGACTGGAAGGCTTCCGCAATTTCTGCAACAAGATCTGGAACGCTGCCCGCTATGTAATGATGAACACCGAGGGCGAAGACTGCGGCCTCGACGGTGAAGTGGAACTGTCTCTGGCAGACCGCTGGATCATCTCTGCCCTGCAACGGGCCGAGCAGGAGGTCAGCGAAGCGCTGGACTCGTTCCGCTTCGACGTAGCCAGCCACGCTGCCTACGAATTCATCTGGAACGAATATTGCGACTGGTACCTGGAGCTATCCAAACCGGTGTTGTGGGGCGACGACTACTCCGAGGCACAAAAGCGCGGTACCCGGCGCACCCTGGTACAAGTGCTGGAAGCGATCCTGCGCCTGGCACACCCGTTCATGCCCTTCATTACCGAGGAAATCTGGCAGCGTATCGCCCCGCTGGCAGGCAAAGCGCCTGCGGCCGGTGAAACGTCCGAGACCATCATGCTGCAACCTTTCCCGGCCGCAGACAGCAACAAGATCGATAGCGATGCGGAAACCGGTGCAGAGTGGGTCAAGGCGGTAATCACTGCGGTACGAAACATTCGCGGCGAGATGGGCATTCCGCTGGGCAGGGCCCTGCCGTTGTATCTGCATAATGGCAAGGACAGTGACCAGGCCCTGCTGGAAGCCAACCGGGTGTTCCTGAGCAAACTCGCCAAGCTGGAATCCATTACCTGGCTGAGCGCCGAAGACTCCGCACCGGCCTCCGCCACCGCTCTGGTCGGTGACATGGAAATCCTGGTGCCGATGGCGGGCCTGATCGACAAGGAAGCGGAAATCGACCGGCTCTCCAAGGAGATCGACAAATTACGCAAGGAAGTGGGCCGCGCCGAGGGCAAACTGAAGAACCCCAGTTTTGTGGACAAGGCGCCCCAGGCCGTGGTGGACAAGGAAAAGGCCAAACTGGACGACTACCGCTCCCAACTGGCCAAATTTGAAGAACAGCTGGAGAAGATCAAGTACCTCTAAAGGACGTCTATGGAAGACCCACGCCGAGCTCGCATTCTTGCCTGTGCCCTGGACGTCTTCGCTGATGAAGGCTTTCGCAGCGCCGAGGTCAGGACCATCGCCGAACGAGCCGGCGTGGGCAAGGCGACCATCTATAAATTCTTTGCCGGCAAGGACGCCCTGCTACTGACTCTGGTTGAAGAAAACCTTAACCGGATACGCGACCGAATACTGACTGCCCTGATGGGCAGTGAACCACCGCTGCAACGGCTGGAAACCCTGTGCCGTTCAGTGTCCTGTTTTCTTCAGGAAAACCAGGCTTTTTCTCGAGTGCTGATTCAGGAAGCCGGGGATTTCATGGGAGACATTCAGCGCCAGTACCTGGCATTAATGGAACAAAATCTGCCCGTCGCCGAGGCGTTTTTTGCTGAACTGCGTAACCAGGGTTATTTCGTTGCTCTCTCTACCCGCGACACCGTTCTGATGATGATCAACCTGCTGGTTGGCACCACCTACACCTGGGCCCTTACCGGAGAAGGCCAACTGGAACAGCAGGCGGTGGACTACATGCGGGTTCTGGTAAGGGGGTTGCGACAGGACTGAGCCAGCCCGTCTCAGACTGGCTTGTCTTCCGGCAACTCCAGAGTCCCCGGTGACGGCTCACCCAGCACCAATGCTTCAGCAATGCCGATCAGCGTGCGTTGACACTGATCCAGCCGTTGCTGGGAAAAGCCGCCATCCTCGAAGATATACAGGGAATAGTTCTCCAGAATCCACAGCACCGTGCGGAACACCAAAGGTTCCAGGTTGCGCCCGGTAATCCGGTTGATCGCCTTGGTCAACACCTCTGCGGCAATGCCCTGTGCCCGTTCACGATGTGGCGCCAGAGCCGAGGACGAGGAGCGGGCCTCCTCCATCATCAGCTTGATGATGGGCCCCATGCTGACGTGATAGTCGAAATAAACCTTGGACGTGTTACGAATGATTTCCCGTGCAGAGCCGGCTTGCTGCATTTCCTTGTGGAAGTGCAGCAACATGTTTTCAATAAAAATCCGGTAAATGCTCTCCAGAACATCCATCTTGTTCTGGAAATACTTGTAGAAAGTACGGCGAGACACATTAGACGCATCCAGCAGATGTTGCACGGTGGTCCTCTGCAGCCCTCGATGCGCAAAAACCTGCATTGAATGGATCAGGATTTCCGCCCTGGCCTGAGAACGCTGCCCACCCTCTTCCTGGGCATGGGCCTCAAGGACCTGGTTGACCACCTGGCGAATGGCATCAATGTCACTACTACCCGTTTGCACGTTACATTTACCCCTGACTATGTATACCAGTTGCTAGCTTAATCAAGGCTCGCAGAAGAGTAAACAGGGAGTTTAGGTCATTTGTTCCAATGTCGTCCCGGTGCCGCAGCCAACAAAGCACGATCGCGCCGCCATTGCTGCACGTAAATCACCAGCCCGTCGTATTTGCTTGAGATTCAGGTTTGCGACCGATGCATTGCCCGTGATCGCCAGAAACGCCTCACAGATATGTACGGTGCCAAAACACAAGGTCTTGAACCTGACGACCACACCAGGGCAGGAACCGTTATTCATTAAATCAGGCTAGCAGAATCATCCTTGCAATCAGCCATGACTATGAAGACGGAGCACTTAGTTAATATTTGTCAAATTCCCGGTGCTTTTCACGGAAACACCAGTTCAACAAGCGCATAGTGATAGTTATCCATAACCCAAAACGAGGAGAGCATCATGCGAGCCCTTACCCCGATTGCCATGGCGTTTTGTGCAGCCCTGCTGACTGCCTGTGGTGGCGGAGGCAGCAACGGTCCGGCGACCGGCCAGGCCAGTCTGGATGTGACGGATGCCCCCGCCGATAATTTGCAACAGGTGCACCTGACCATTACCGGCGTTGGCCTCAAGCCTGCTAACGGTCCTGAAGAGCACATTACCCTGAAGACTCCGCTTGTCATCGACAACCTGCTCGATCTCAACGGGGAGATTTCCGAAAACGTGATGCCCACTACCACCTTCCCGGCAGGCAAATACAACTGGTTGCGTCTGTATATCGCTGGTGGCGACACCGACAGCTACGTTGTTGATGACGCTGGTGGTCAATACAGCCTCTATGTCCCGGGCCAACAAGGCAGCATGGCAGGCAAAGAGCGTTTTGTTCAGCTGGTCAGCGGGTTCGTGATTCCCGTTGGTGGCCAGGTGGACTTCACCCTCGACGTGGATGTCAAACGCGCCATTACCAAACCAGTTGGCAAAAACTATTACCTGATTCGTCCGGCTTTCCGGATCGTGGATAATTCCCAAGTCGGCACCATTCATGGCGTAGTTGATGAGAGTGCCTTGAATACAACCTGCACCGACAATATCACCGCCGGCAACCTGGATGAGTTGCGTGTCTACCTGTATCCCGACAACACCAGCACGCCGGGCGATGTCTATGTCAACGACAATGGTGAACCTGTGGATTACACCAACAGCAGTGAAGTGCATCCGTTGACCGTAGCGGATGTGGTACAGGAACAGGATGGTAGTTATAGCTACACGATCGGCTTCGTGCCGCAAGACAGCTACACGGTCGCTCTGACCTGCGAGGCAACCAGCGACGACCCGGCCACGGATGACGATCTGAGCTTTGCGGCCAGCAAGGATGGTATTGCGGTAACCGCTGGCGAGACTGCCCCTGCAGACCTTCCCTAATCGTTTGTCGACCAGACTAACGGGGGCCACGAGGCCCCCTTTTTTGTATCTGCTCGAAGGTTTTCAGAGAGAAAAGCGTTGTACCGGCCGCAATTCGGCGTCCCGATAATGGGCGTCAGTCCAGCAGGCAGGCAACGTCTCACCGGAGGGGAACAGCAACAGTTTCTTGGCAAAGGTTTCTGGATCCTGGGCCTCTTCACCGTGCTGATAACGCCCTCTGACCTCACCGCGCAACGGGTTAAGCAATGCCGTGATATCCAGAACTTCCACCAGATGCCCGGTTTTCCTTTCTTTCAGAAGCATGGTGCAGCCTCCCAAAGTTATTTCCTTCTTTCAGAGTGGACCTGGCGGGCGAGGTCGGCAATCGGGGGAAACTTGACGGATGGCGGCGTTTCCGCGCGGCAGGGGTAGGCGTTCAGCGTGATCCACGTGCTTTGCCTGCCAAGCTTAACCGCCGCCTTTGCGGCTGGCCTGGAGGGTGAGCGTAGCGGATTACATATAAAAAAAGCCCCGTC
>JAWVWY010000127.1:0-9214 GCA_033723495.1 Alcanivorax sp.
ATAAAGCAATGAATAATGAATAGTTAATAATTAATAACGCCGCGAACAAGTTCTTTCTGTTCAGAAGTACCATGCGGACAAAGGCTTAACGTGGCCGCTGAGCGCAAGACACTCAATAAATGCGTTGCTCGCATAACTATTAACTATTACTTATTAAGTATTAATTGATTTTCCAGTCAATCGCCGTCTGCCCCTGTTGCAGCAGATACTGGTTGGCGCGGGAAAAATGCCCGCAACCGAGGAAACCACGGTGGGCGGACAACGGCGACGGGTGCGGTGCGCTCAGCACACAATGGCGCTCCCGGTCGATCAGGCGCCCCTTCTTCTGGGCATGACTGCCCCACAACAGGAACACCAGCCCGCTGCGCTCACGATTCAGATGCTCGATGGCCTGGTCGGTAAAGTGCTCCCAGCCCTGCTTCTGGTGCGAGGCGGCCTGACCGGCCTCCACGGTCAGCACCGCATTGAGCAGCAGCACACCCTGCTCGGCCCAGCGGGTCAGGTTGCCGTGAGACGGCGGCGTGATACCCAGATCACGCTGGATTTCCTTGTAGATATTGACCAGCGAGGGGGGGATTTTGACGCCTTTCTGCACCGAAAAGCACAATCCGTGGGCCTGATTGGGACCGTGGTAGGGGTCCTGGCCGAGAATCACCACCTTGACCTTGTCAAAGGGGGTGAAATTGAAGGCATTGAAGATATCCGGGCCAGCCGGATAGACCGTCTTGCCGGCCTGTTTCTGCGCCGCCAGAAAGCTGCGCAGATCCTTCATGTAGCCCTGCTCGAACTCACCGGCCAGACAATGCTGCCAGCCCGGCTCCAGCTGCACCGTCCGTTCAGCCACGGGGCAACACTTTGTCCAGCAGGTTCTGCATGCGCGCCTGCACAAATTCCTGGGTGGCCCGCTCCGGATGCACCAGCAGACGTTGCTCGATGGTCATCATGGTGCTCAGGATCAACTCCGCATCCAGTCGCGGGTTGCCGGCCCCCAGCAATTCACAGGCCTGCTGCAGGGCCGCCATCTGCTCACGCAGGTAGAGGTCCGCCAGGTCGCGCAGTCGGGTATCGAGAATGGCCTCCTGCAGAAACGCCTGCTCGGCCACCAGGTGGTCCCGGCGCTGCTCGAATTCACCGACGATAAAGGCGGCAGTCATGTCACTGAGGGCCTGCAGCAGACGGCCACGCTGCACCGGATCACCCATGTCGGCGCCCTGAAACTCCGCCATCAAGGCGAAGGCCTGCTCCTTGAACGGTTCGATCACCTCCGTCATGGCGCGCTCGGCAAACAGGGTAAAGGCATCGGCGATCAGGTCGGAGATATCCTTGAAGTAGTAGGTGGTGGCCGACAACGGCACCTCCGCCTCGCGCGCCACCGCCCGGTGACGCACCGAGCGAATGCCTTCGCGGACAATGATGGTCAGGGCGGCATCCAGAATCGCCTGGCGGCGCTGTTCACTGCCGGCCCGTCGTGTTTTTCTTCCCTGGTATTGAATTGCAGTTGTCATGGGTCTTGCGCCTGCCTCAAAAAGTCTCAATCAAAATTCCCATGGCCAGCCCTGAACGCTAGCGGCTGCTGGGACGCATATGCGGGAAGAGGATGACATCGCGAATGGAAGGGGCATCGGTAAACAGCATGACCAGACGATCGATACCAATCCCTTCCCCGGCAGTCGGCGGCAGCCCGTGTTCCAGAGCCACCACATAATCCTCATCGAAGAACATGGCTTCGTCGTCACCCGCCTCTTTTTCTTCTACTTGTTTGCGGAATCGTTCCGCCTGGTCTTCGGCATCGTTCAATTCCGAGAAGCCGTTGGCAATCTCCCGGCCACCGACGAAGAACTCAAAGCGCTCGGTAACGAAAGGATTGTCATCACTGCGGCGCGCCAGCGGCGATACCTCAGTGGGGTACTCGGTAATGAACGTCGGATCCTTGAGACGGTGTTCCACCGTTTTCTCGAAGATCTCGATCTGCACCTTACCCAAACCGTAACTCTCCTTGAGCGGGATGCCCAGCCCCTCTGCAATCCGGCGCGCACCTTGCTCATCGGCAAGCTCGGCGGCATCGATATCCGGATTGAAGTGCAGGATGGAGTCGAACACGGTCATGCGGGCAAAGGGTTTGCCGAAATCGTAGACGTCGCCCTGGTAAGGCACGTCGGTAGAGCCGAGCACATCCTGCGCCAGGGTGCGCAGCATCTCCTCGGTCAGGTTCATCAGGTCCTGGTAGTCCGCAAACGCCTGGTAGAACTCCAGCATGGTGAATTCGGGGTTATGCCGGGTGGATAGCCCCTCGTTGCGGAAGTTGCGGTTGATCTCGAACACCTTCTCGAAACCACCCACCACCAGGCGCTTGAGATACAGCTCCGGCGCAATGCGCAGGTACATGTCCAAATCCAGGCTGTTGTGGTAGGTGACGAACGGCCGCGCCGTAGCACCGCCGGGAATCACCTGCAGCATCGGCGTCTCCGCCTCCACAAACCCCTTCTGCACCAGGAAATTGCGGATGCCGGCCACCATGCGGGAGCGGATCTGGAAGGTATTGCGGGTCTCTTCGTTGACGATCAGGTCCACGTAACGCTGGCGGTACCTGGCTTCCGTGTCGGTCAGGCCCTTGTGCTTCTCGGGCAGCGGCCGCAGCGACTTGGTGAGCAGCGTGTACTCATCCATCATCACATACAGATCGCCCTTACCGGATTTGCACAGCTTGCCACTGACGCCAACGATATCGCCCAGGTCCCAGTGTTTGGTGTCTTTTTGCACATCCTTGGTGGCATACACCTGGATGCGCCCGGACATGTCCTGCAGTACCTTGAAGGCCTTGCGGTCCAGCATCAGACGGCCACCCACGGCCACTCGCAGCTCCTGCGCCTCCAGCTCTTCCTTGCTCAACTCGCCATAGCGGGCCTGCAGCTCGGCGGCCAGCGCATCGCGGCGGAAGTGGTTGGGGAAGGCATTGCCCGCTTCGCGCAGCTCACAGAGCTTGGCACGGCGCTCGGCGATCAGACGGTTCTCTTCCTGAACCGCGACTTGAGAGGCTTCCTGGCTATCAATCTGTGTCTGTTGCTCGTCTGACATCGGGCTACCTTAAAACATCGGTCAGTTACCTGCGGAGGGCAGGCATCAGGTGCAATTAAAACATCGGGCGCCGCTGGGGCACCCGATCATGGTCTTACAATCCGGCTTTCAATGACGCTTCAATAAACGGGTCCAGGGCGCCGTCCAGGACCGCCTGGGTGTTGCGGTTCTCGACGCCGGTACGCAGATCCTTGATACGCGCATCATCAAGCACATAGGAGCGGATCTGGCTGCCCCAGCCGATATCCGCCTTGCTGTTCTCCAGCGCCTGCTTCTCGGCATTGCGGCGTTGCATTTCCAGCTCGTAGACCTTGGCCTGCATCATCTTCATGGCCTTGTCCTTGTTCTGGTGCTGGCTGCGCTCGCTCTGGCACTGGGTCACCACGGTATGCTCGGTGCCACCCTCGTCCTTGAAAACATAGGTCAGGCGCACCGCCGAATCAGTCCGGTTAACGTGCTGACCACCGGCGCCGGAGGCACGGTAGGTATCGACCCGCATGTTGCCCATATCGATGTCGATATCGATGTCGTCATCCACTTCCGGTGACACAAACACCGAGCTGAACGAGGTATGACGGCGGCCGCCGGAATCAAACGGGCTCTTGCGCACCAGCCGGTGCACGCCGGTTTCGGTGCGCAGCCAGCCGTAGGCATAGTCGCCTTCAAAGCGAATGGTGGCGGACTTGATGCCGGCCACATCGCCGGCAGAGGCCTCCACCAGCTCGGTCTTGAAACCGTGGGCCTCGCCCCAGCGCAGATACATGCGCAACAGCATCTCGCCCCAGTCCTGCGCCTCGGTGCCGCCGGAGCCGGCCTGGATATCCAGGTAAGCGCTGCAGGCATCCATCTCGCCGGAGAACATGCGACGGAATTCCAGGTCACCCACCAGTTTCTCGAGCCGCTCCAGCTCGGATTCCACTTCCGGCAGGCTGTCCTCGTCGCCCTCTTCCACCACCAGATCCAGCAATGCGCCGGTATCCTCGATGCCCTGGCTGGCCTCGTCGATGGTTTTCACCACCCCTTCCAGCTGGGCCCGTTCCTTGCCCAGGCCCTGGGCATAGGTCGGATCGTTCCAGACATCCGGGTTTTCCAGTTCGCGTTCGACTTCGGTCAGACGTTCGCTCTTGTGAGCGTAGTCAAAGATACCCCCTAAGCGCTTCGACACGCTCATTGAGATCGGCAAGGTGGTTACGCAGCGGATTGACTTCCATACATCCTCTAAATCGGGTTGAGCTGCACATCGGCGCCCGGCCAATGTAAAACGGCGCAGTTTAACGGGTTGCGCGGACAGTGACGAGGGGTGAGGCGCCCCTTCCCGGGGAGCCGGCCTGCTGGCGATTGCACGATCCCGGACAAGATCGCCAGCAAGCTGGCTCCTGCAGGAACAACCGTCAGTCCTTAAGCTCGTAGACGTGGTAGGCATCCGGCTTCATGTTATCCACCGTGGTGCCGATATAGCGGGCATTGTCCGGAATACCGCTACCGGTATTGAAGACCTTGAAGGTGCGCACCTCGCGCGGGGTGTCGATGACGGTATCGGCGTCCACCTCTACCCACATGAAGATCACCCGCTCCTGGGGAATAAAATCGACCCGCAGTACCTTGCCTTCTTCGGGCAAGCGAATTTCCTGCACCTCACTGGCAATATTGAGCCGGTGCTTGTGAATGGTTTTCATCTGTGTCCCCTCCGTTAAGGACGCATCAACGGCGACGGCGATAGCCGGCCCGCCATGGTGTTGGCGCCAGCCTTGTGGGCTGGTCACATACTGAAAGTGACCCGAAATAAGACCGACAACGGGAGTGCCGCCCGGGTCGACGCCCCCGATCGCGGGAGCGAAGCGCAATGCTAGCAAAATCGGGCCGCAGTGGCAGCCATTGTTGACAATCTCTGTCTGAATGAGCGTCAGGGCACTAGTCCGAGGTCACATCCTTCAATACCGCGTCACGCAGGGCTTGCAGCTGCGCGCTGAAGACCACCGGATATTCCCGTTGCGCCGGCGCCAGCGACAATAACCGGGAAGGCAGCCGCTGCATGGCGTCATCCACGCGCCGCCGGCAGGCTTCCAGCTCCGGCTCCGCCTGGCACAGCCGGCCATGCTCGACCACCTGCCGCAATAGCGGCTCGCCGTCGGCACTTTCATCCCGGGCGGTGATGTGGTCACACTGGTAACGGCCCTGCCGGTCCTGCTGCCGCCATACCTGCTTGCGGCCAGGATGCAGACGCTTGCCCGGCGAGTTTTTCAGCCGCGGGCGACCGTCGTAGTCGGTGAGCTTGTAGGCCAGATCCAGCGTCGGCGCGTCACCGGCCGCGCCCATGGCCGTGCCGACACCGAAACCATCGATGGGCGCCTCGCTGTCGACCAGCATTTCGATCTGGTACTCATCCAGCCCACCGCTGACCAGGATACGGATGTCATTGAGACCGGCGCTGTCCAGTTGCCGACGCGCCGCCCGGGCCTCCTGCGCCAAATCGCCGGAATCCAGGCGGATGCCACCCACCCGCAGCCCCTCGTCGCGCACCAGCCGGATCACCTTGTCGATCGCGGCCCGGCTGTCATAGGTGTCCACCAGCAGAGTGCTACCGGGATAGAACCGGGCATAGGCCCGCATGGCGGCCATTTCACTGTCATGGGCCTGAATATAGGAATGCGCCATGGTGCCACTCACCGGCAACCCGTGACGCAGGCTACCGAGCACATTGCTGGTGCCCGCCAGGCCGGCCACCCGGTAGGCGCGCACGCCGCGCAGGGCGGCATCACTGCCATGCATGCGGCGCAGCCCGAAATCCACCACCGGCCGGCCGTCGGCGGCCAGCACCATGCGCACCGCCTTGGACGCCAGCACCGTCTCCAGATGGACAAAATTCATCACCAGGCTTTCCAGCAACTGCGCTTCCATCAGCGGCGCGGTGATTTCCAGCAACGGTTCCTGGGGGAACACCGGCGTGCCCTCCGGCAGGCAGAAGATATCGCCACTGAACTGAAACCCCTGCAGCCAGCGCAGAAAATCGTCGTGAAACAGCTCCAGCGCCTTGAGCCGCTCCAGCTGCCGGGCGGAAAAGCGCAGCCCCGCCACCAGGCGAGCCACAGACTCCTGACCACAGGCCAGCATCAGGTTGCGGCCGACCGGCAGATAGCGGAAAAACAGGCTAAAGGTGGCGCTCTCATTCATCCCCTCGCGCCAGTAGGCCTGCAGCATGGTCAGCTCGTAGAGATCGGTGAACAGCCCCAGCTCATCGCTGGCCGCGCCCATCTGGTCGTTGTCAAAGCGAGTCATCTCAGGCGGCCTCTTCCAGCAGCGTGCCGACCGCGCGAAGCGCCTGCAGGGTGGCCGCCTCCCGATCCGGGAACACCGGCCGGGTGGCGGCCTGCAGCAGATGCACCTCAAAGCCGGCGGTGCAGGCATCCTTGACGGTATGGAACACGCAGACATCTTCCGCCAGGCCCCCTACCCACAGCCGCCGCACCCCGTGGCCGTGCAGCCAGTCGGCCAGACCGGTGCCATCGAAGGCGGAATAGGCGTCACGGTGAAAGGCGGTGCCCTTGCTAATGATCACGGTGCCCGACGGCAGGCGCAGATCGCCATGAAAGGCCGCCCCCCAGCTGTCCTGAATACAGTGCGCCGGCCAGGGCCCGCCCTGGGGGCGGAACGAGCAGTGATCCACGGTATGCCAGTCGCGGGATGCCACCACCGGCAGGTTGGCATCGGCGGCGGCACGCAGCCAGGCATTCATCTCCGGGATCACCCGGTCACCGTCGGCCACCGGCAGTGCCCCTCCGGGGCAGAAATCGTTCTGGATATCGACAGCCAGCACCGCATCGCCGACCTTCAGGGGTTTGCGTTGCATAATCGCCCTCCTCACTGACCGGTAGGCGACCACCTCATCGCCTGCCTTGAGGGTCCGGGAAGCTTGGCGAGGACCTTCATTGAAACCACACTTTCAGTGTCGAACCCTGGCGGCGACCATGCAAGGTGCCAGATCAAGGAAAAGGTGGGTAAGGGCCAGCGTGCTCAGCCCAGCGGCTGTAGATGTTCGAACAGCAACTGCGGGTTGCGCTGGCCGCGGAACTCATTCACTTCCAGCCGGTAGATCCCGCGTACCCGGCCGATGCGGCTGGGCAGCTCCGCCACCGGCACATTGAAATGGATGGCATCGATCACCCCCTGCACGCCGGGCAGACCCAGGGTCAGCTTGAGGTGGCGCTCGCCGACGATGCGATGTTGCAGCACCTCGAACTCGCCATCGAAGGTGGGTGGCGGAAATCCCTGCCCCCAGGGCAGCCGATGACTGAGCAGCTCGGCGTTTTCCAGGGTCAGTTCGTGGTCGGCCAGCTCGCCGTCGGTTTCCACCAGCCGCTCCAGCGCATCGCTGGACAGCATCGCCGCCACTGTGGTCTCGAAGGCAGCCCGGAATGCCGCCAGCTTGCCCTGCTCCAGCGTCAGGCCGGCGGCCATGGCGTGGCCACCGAACTTGTCCAGCAAACCCGGGTTGGCAGTGGCCACCGCATCCAGGGCGTCGCGCAGATGCAGACCGGGGATGGAACGGCCGGAGCCTTTCAGCTGGCCGGCCTGCTGGGCCGGGGCAAAGGCAATCACCGGGCGGTGCAGCGCTTCCTTGACCCGCGAGGCGAGAATGCCCACCACGCCCTCGTGCCAGCCCTCGCCATACAGACACAGGGCCGCCGGCAGCTTGTCCCGGTCCAGCCGGGCGACTTCTTCCATGGCCGCATCGCGCATACCCTGCTCGATGGAGCGGCGTTCGCGGTTGATGGTATCCAGCTCACCGGCCATCGCCATGGCTGCGGCCTCCGTCTCGGCCAGCAGGCAGAGAATGCCGTGGGTCATGTCGCCCAGGCGGCCGGCGGCGTTGAGGCGCGGACCGGCGGCAAACCCCATATCCGCCGCCACCACTCGCGCCGGGTCACGGCCGGCCACGCGCAGCAGCGCCTGGATGCCAGGGCTGCCCTTGCCGGCGCGCAGGCGGCGCAGGCCCTGCTCCACCAGCACCCGGTTGGCATCGTCCAGCACCACCACATCGGCCACCGTGCCCAGCGCCACCAGATCGAGCAGATCGGTGAGCGACCCCGCCGCCGTGATGCCGTCCTCGCGCAGGCTGCGCTGCAGATCCATCAATAGATAGAAGGCCACGCCGACGCCGGCCAGGTTGGCGGCGGGGAAATCCTCACAACCCGGCAGGCGCGGGTTCACCAACGCCTCCGCTTGCGGCAGCGTATCGCCGGGCAGGTGATGGTCGGTGATCAGCACCCGCATGCCCAGGGCACGGGCGGCGGCTACGCCGTCGACGCTGGCGATGCCGTTATCTACAGTAATCAGCAGATCCGGCTGATATTGCTGCTGGGCCAGCTCGACAATGGCCGGCGACAGCCCATAGCCGTATTCGAAGCGGTCCGGCACCAGAAAGTCCGGGCGTTCGAAACCCAGCAGCGACAGGCCGCGCACCATCAGCGCGGTGGCGGTGGCACCATCGGCATCGTAGTCACCGACGATACAGATACGCCAGTGCTGGTCGCGGGCCTGGCGCAGCAAGGCCACCGCCGCTGCCAACCCGGTAAAACCCTTTGGATGCGGCAAGCGCTTGAGGTTTAGTTCCAGCTGGGACGGGTCATCCACACCGCGCCCGGCCAGCACCCGCGCCAGCAGCGGTGGCACCCCCGGCCACTGCGGCACGGCAGCGGGCTGGCGACGACGAATACGGGGCAGCGCAAGGGACTCAGCAGGCATGAACAATCAACTACGGCCGGAACAGGGAAGCGGCAAGCATCGGAGCGGTGCCGTTGCAGGTCAAGCCCGGCATGCCAAAACGGTGGAATTTTCGCCAATTGACCAACATAGACCAATTAGTCACAAATTGGGGCTAAAAAACTGACCCGGCTTCCCTATACTTGCCCCCTCAAGATGTTTAGCTTTTCATGTAAGCAAACACTCACATGAATGGCCGGCCTGGCACCCTCCCGGGGTGAAAACAGGCTCACCAAAGCGGCCAGAAAGCCGCGTACTTTGGGACTGGAGAGCAAACGCTATGATCTATCAAGGCAACGCCGTAAGCGTACAACTGCTTGACGACGGCATCGCCGAACTGAAGTTCGATCTTCAGGGCGAATCCGTCAACAAGTTCAAC